>NZ_JBWKUH010000011.1:0-180962 GCF_059420745.1 Sphingobacterium sp. GW821-FHT03E03 | reverse complement strand
CGTCGGGCTCATAACCCGAAGGTCACTAGTTCGAGTCTGGTCCCCGCTACTAAAGAAAAAGCCGAGGTGTAAACCTTGGCTTTTCTGGTTTTTATACCTCGCTCATATTAATATTCAGAAATAAAATATAGAACGAATCAACGCCAAAATAGACGTATTCCAAAGTGTTATTTTTTGTTTACCTTAAATCCTAGTATTATTTATTGTACCTCATGATGTTAAATATGTCGTGAATTTACTGGTTCATAAATCCAGTTGTACTGGTTAGGAAGACCAGTAAAAAAATATCGCTACAATTGGATGGTTATGCAATCGTTTGTTTGAAATAGCGCAATCGATTTCGTTGTTTTAGAATTTTGATATCCCCATATCTTATTCTAGTTTTAGCATTCATGTACCTAAATTTTGATTAGCAAGCTAATCAATTTTTAAACTAACTATTAAATATTATGATTTCAAAGATTCTCGACAATCACAAGTTGAGTCTGTTATCATTAGCTTTACTCATAACAAGTACACATAACCCAGCTAATGCTAATGGTCTTAAATTTCCAGACCGTAATGTTCTGTTGAAAAATGCTGTTTTTCAGCAGAAAGTAAACGGAAAGGTGCAGTCTGCAGACGGTCCGCTGGCGGGCGCAACGATTCGTGTTAAAGGTACCTCACGTTCTACTTCGGCTGGAGCAGATGGTAGTTTTAACATTGAAGCTAAGAACGGGGATGTTTTAGTGATCAATAGTATCGGTTACAAGACACAGGAAGTGACGGTAACAGGTGCGGTGGTCAATATTAACATGGAGTCCAATAGCGAGGCACTTGAAGAGGTTGTTATTGTTGGTTATGGAACACAACAGAAAAAGGAGAGTTTGACCGGGGCACTTCAGGCAGTTAAGGGAAATAAGTTGCGTGATGTCACTACACCTTCTGTGGAAAACATGTTGAATGGCAAAGCTGCCGGGGTATATGTTGCACCAGGAGCCGGTAAACCGGGATCTAATGGTGGTGTGGTCATCCGTGGACAAGCAACAATAAGTGGAACAACAAGCCCTTTATGGGTAATTGATGGTGTTATTGTTGGAAGTAGTCCCGGGGATATCAATCCAGATGATATCGAATCATTAACAATTCTGAAAGACGCGGCTTCGACATCCATTTATGGTTCGCAAGGCGCAAATGGTGTTGTCGTTGTGACGACTAAAAATCCTACTGCATCAAAGACCAGCATTAGTTTTTCTACGAAAATGGGTATCAACCAACTTTCCAACGGTAATATGGAAATGATGGATGGGGCTGAACTGTATGATTACTTCACATCATTTTCGAACCCAGAGAAGATTAAATTTCCACGTTGGAACCCAGAGTTACGTAATAGCGAATTTGATTGGTGGAAGTTAGCGACTAAAACGGGATTTGTTCAAAATCATAACGTATCTATCCAGGGTGGAACAGAAAAATTACAGTCTTATTTGTCGTTAGGCTATTATAATGAAGCTGGTGCGGTTAAAGGTTATGACTATGACCGTTATAATTTTAGATTACGTACCAACTATAAACCATTTGAATGGTTGACCATTAAACCATCTATTGTGGGTTCTAAACGTTCTGTTGAAGATCGTCAATATGATGTCAACGCTATGTATTCCAATTTACCTTGGGATAGTCCTTATGACGCGAAAGGTAATCTAGTTCCACATCGCTATAGTGGTTGGGTAAATAATGCCAGCACAAATTATCTGTATGATTTGCAATGGAACAAGTCCGAAAATTCCAATTACGAGTTTATGGGTAATATGGACTTTGATATTAAGTTAACCGATTGGTTGACATTCTCATCTGTAAATAACTATAGGTACATTAGTTATTCGGCTACAGATTATACAGACCCTCGCTCAAATAGTGGAGAAAGTGTTCTGGGACGTATTTCAGAATATCGTAAAGAATTTACACGTCGTTATACCAACCATATTTTGCGTTTCAATAAAACTTGGGATAAACATAGCTTAAATGGACTTGCAGCATATGAATATAACGATTACAAGGATAAATCATTAGATGCTTATGGAACGGGCATTGTACCAGGATTTGAGGTGCCTGATGTAACAGCAAAACCAGAACGCTTTAAAGGGGGTATTACAGAATGGGCCGTACAATCTTTGCTATCGAACGCGAATTATGCATACGATAACAGATATTTGGCTCAAGTATCCTTCCGTCGCGATGGAGCTTCCAATTTTGGTACAAATGCAAAATATGGGAATTTCTTCTCAGTCAGTGGAGGATGGAATATCAACAAAGAAAACTGGTTTAATGCACCTTGGGTAGATAACCTTAAGCTGAGAGCGGCATACGGTTCTGTGGGTAATCGACCAAGTAGCCTTTATCCGCAATATAAGCTTTATTCTGTCAAAATTACATCGAGTTATGATGGAATCCCTGGAGCATTGATCGACCAGCATGCCAACCCTAATTTGACCTGGGAGCGTACTTACACAACGGGTGTAGGGTTGGATGCTGCACTTTTTCAGAATAGAGTTCGTATGAACTTTGATTACTATGATAAGCGAACGGACAATATCCTTTACGAAGTCCCGATTAGTAGTCTGACTGGTGTTAATAGAGTATGGAAGAATATTGGCGAGATGCAAAACCGCGGAATCGAATTGACTATTGGCGGAGATATCATCCGTAATAACGATTGGCATTGGAGCCTAGATGTCAATTTAAGTCATAACGTCAATAAGTTGACTAAATTATATACTACAAAAGACGCTAATGGAAATCCAGTATCTAAACCTATTATCGCCGGGGATGAACTGGGTATAGCGGGATCAGCACAGCGTTTGTTTGAACCGGGAAATCCAATCGATACCTATTATTTAAAAGAATGGGCTGGTGTTAATGTGGAGAATGGCCTTCCAATGTGGTATAAGTATGAAACTGATGCCAATGGAAATGAGACAAGAACGACTACATCAAATTACTCACAGGCAACATTCCGTAAAGCTGGAAAAGGAAATCCAGATCTATTTGGTGGGTTTAATACATCCTTGAGCTATAAACAATTTGATTTAAATGCAGTGTTTGGTTTCTCACTGGGAGGTAAAATTTATAATTATTCACGTCAAGAGTTTGATTCTGATGGTACGTATACCGACCGTAATCAAATGAAGCTCCAGGATGGATGGACACGTTGGGAAAAACCGGGTGATGTTGCTACTCATCCAATCGCTAGGTATGACAACCAAGACAAAGGTAACTCACCTTCAACGCGCTTTTTGGAAAGCAATAATTTTTTAAAAATGAGATCCTTGACAGTAGGGTATAACTTTGACTTAAAGAAATACAATGTCAAAAATTTACGTGTTTTCTTAGCCGGCGAGAATTTGTTCACAATTACAAATTATTCGGGAGTTGATCCGGAGATCCCATTGACAGAACCTGATGGAAAAGGTTCTGGAGGCAAGATTGTTAGGTCAACAGGAACTGCAGTTTATCCGTTGGTTCGCAAGTTTATGTTTGGGGCAAGCGTAACATTTTAATTTTAACGTTTAGAAAATCAATAATGAAAAAGATATTAATGGGATTAATGGTAGCCGCAATGGTATCCTCATGCGATATAGATCGTTTACCTTATAATTCAATGGATGGTGACCTGATTGTTAATAACCCAGATGCAATGGTCACCGGTGCTTATGCTCAATTAAAACAATGGTCGGATCCGATGCATCGTTTAGGAGAGTATGCAGGTGATAATATGATGATTCGCGGGTCTTCTACAGATGCTTTTTATGAGTTTATCTCTTACGCCAGAACGCCAAATAACTATCGTTTGCAGAATTTTTGGGATTATGGTTATAGAGCGATCGCACAGTCTTCCAATATTATTAAACTGTTTGCAGAGGGCGAAAGTGCAGATATGGACAATAAATTAGGTGAATGTTATTACATCCGTGGGATGATGTATTTTTACCTTTGCCGTGCTTTTGGAAAACCTTATTACCAAAATCCTGAAACAAACCTTGGAGTTCCTATTGTGAATGGAACCCCTGACGACGTCATCAATGATTTGAATCTGCCTGACCGTTCTACAGTGAAAGATACCTATGCGCAGGCAATTAGTGATTTAAAAAAAGCTGAGTCCTTGATCACAGTCAATAAAGGACATTCCTATGCGTCAAAAGAGGCTGCACAGGCCATGTTGTCCCGGATTTATTTGTACATGAGTGGTACCTATAAAAAACCGAATGCCGAATACGCTCGTCTATCTTTAGAATATGCTGATAAAGTGATTAATTCGGGTAAGTATAGCTTATTGGGACGGGCTCAATTTATGAAGTATAATACATTCAAGCCTGAAGACAATGTGGAGACAATTTTTGCGGTGAAACGTGTTGCTACTGAATTTTCGGGGGATGATCATTACTATGGTATTGGAGGGATGTATTCTAATATCGGCGGTATGGGCTGGGGAGAGATGTATGCGAGTGCCAAGTATATTGATCTATTGAATGAGACCGGTCGTAATGACTGGAGACCAGATCGCCATTCCATTGTTGATGCACGTGCGGCCTTTATTGAGCCAACGTATTCAAAGGACGACAACGGAAAATATTCAACAGTATTCAGATTCGTTAAGCAAGATGTGCCTAAGAAAGCGGGAGATCCGCTTACATTGAGCTATATCCAGGCGCCTGCTACCATAAATGGTAATACCGTGACTTGCAAGGATGGTGATAAGGAGTATACGTTGAAAGCAGTTAACGCAGCGCAACAGACCTACTCAATTACCTATGCGGATGGAAAAACCTACACAGGTATGATTGATTACTATATTTCGCTGAATCGTGCCTATCCACAATTTTATATTGTGAAATGTTCACGTGAAGGTGAAGAATCTCAATTGCATTCACCTGTAATCAGTCGTTTAGGTGAGATTTATTTAAACCGCGCTGAGGCTTATGCGAAATTAGGTAACTATGGTGCCGCATTGAATGACTTGAATACGATCAGAAACCGTTCTATTGCCAACGGTGGCTATACTTCACTTGATGCAAGCAATGCAAGTAAATTAATTGATAAGGAACGTCAACTGGAATTAGCATTCCAGGCTGAACGTAGTTACGATGTGTTCCGTAATGGGGAACCATTGAATAGAAGCTATCCTGGACCACAAGCACAATTTGAAAATATTGCTCCTACTGATTTCAGGGTAACCTACTTCATTCCGCAAGATGCAATTAATTCTTATGCTGGTAAATTAACTCAGAATCCAACGTCTAACTAGACGAATAGTCATAATTTAAATCCTGTGAGGCGATATCAATGAAATGATCGTTTCACAGGGTTTTCTCAATTAGTGAAGAAACCTTTACGATTTAGCAACCGTTTGCGGTTTTACTATGCTGAGTATGCATTCGTGATTAATCAGCTCTAATTATTTGGGGTCTTCCAAAAACCTTTTTTTGTCAGTTAATTGTTTGCGAATGTATAATTTGAAATCAACATGAGTTTTTTGCGGATTGTGCTCTTACTAATAGTTACGTTCTTAGGTTCATGGAAGACTAGAAAATATCCTAAACTATACTCAAAATATGGGGCTTATAACACAAAAGAGGAAGTATGCAAAAAAATACCGCTATTTGCAAAATAGATTACTTTTACCCAGAGCAAGCGCAAAAAATAAAATGCTTAAATCAGTCATTCTTTAATGCGATTTAAACGGTTGAGGTTTTTTCATCCCTTTATATTTTTTGTATGTATTTTTCTCTAAAATTCAATCAGTTTTTAAGCTTTAAATTTTTCGTCAAATTATTCCAAATACGTCTAAAAATAGATTTATCTTCTGTAATAATCTTACCATCGCCAAATAAACCAGGTTTAAGTTGGATCAATGGATTAAGGCCTATGGTGTCAAGAATAACAGTCGTAAAGAATACACTATCCTGAATCGGAATATCTGAAATATATTCCACTTTTCCATTTAGATAACCATATTCTTCATAAGGATAACCGTTCACTTTTATCAATACTTTTTGACCTTTCTTCACCTTAGCCGATGCAATCTGTGGCAATAATACTTCTCCGTAATATTTCTCGCTCTTAGGATTAACATAAAATATTTTTTGTCCGATCGCAACCTGTTGATTTATCTGTAAGAATTCGCCATAAATTAACTTTCCACCAACGGGGCTAGTCATGATATATTGTTTCTTCCAATTTTCAGCTTCGCTGATAAAGCTGTTCAAGGCTTGTATAAATTTTTTCAGTTCTTCCCCGATCTGGTTTTCAATATCCGCCAGTTCTTTATTTTTAGAAAGGATATTCCCCTCATAACTGATCAAGCTATTTTCCATTTGTGGAATCATCTGGCGCTTAGCCAGCAATAAAGATTCCTTTTGCTGCAGTTCAGACGGACTGATCACTTTCTTTTCCGCCAATAGCTTGTACTTTTCATACTCCTGCTCAGCCAGTTCAAGTTGCTTCTTCTGTAATTCAAAAGATTGATTATTCTTTTTATATTGTTCATTGACATTTGTAACCTCCTGATTAATGACAGACTTACGCTTTTGATAGATTCCATGGTCCCGCGCTGAA
This sequence comes from Sphingobacterium sp. GW821-FHT03E03, assembly GCF_059420745.1. NCBI lineage: Bacteria > Pseudomonadati > Bacteroidota > Sphingobacteriia > Sphingobacteriales > Sphingobacteriaceae > Sphingobacterium > Sphingobacterium sp. GW821-FHT03E03. The sequence continues at coordinate 174,368 of NZ_JBWKUH010000011.1, read as the reverse complement.
ATATAGCTCAAGTAAGAAAGATAGAAGTTCTGATAGGCACCTTGCAGTTCTCCGAGATTGAGATTTTTCGGTTCGATCAATGCTTCCAAATTGTAAGTGGCGTTAGGCTCCTGGCGTATCTGTTGCAACTTATCCAAAAGAACAATAATCTGATCGTGATCTGCAGTACTTTCGAGATAAGCCAATGGACTGCCTGCTTCTACCCACTCACCATCTCTCTTCAAAAGTTTAACCAGGCTCCCATTGACTTTCGAGGAAAGAACTTTTGGGGCATCCGTTGTGTTGAACCTAATCTTACTCTCCACTGTTTCAGGATAACGTATAAATACAGACATACCCAAAATAATTAATACGGTTAATAGGATAAATGTTATCCCTCTTCTTAAAAGCCAAGAAGGTGGTTTTGTGATAATGTCCTGTAAATCTTCTGAATGGATATCTGAGTCAATAATTGATGATTCTTTCATAGTTGTTTAATTCCCCAATTCTAATTGATTTCTTACTAATTCGAAATATTTCCCTTTTGAGGCCGTGAGTTCGTTATGCGTCCCCTGTTCAACAACATTTCCTTTTTCCAATACGATAATATTATCTGCATTTTTAACCGTGCTAAGTCTATGTGCAACGACAATAACCGTTCTTTTTTTAAAGAAGTGATTGAGATTCTCTATAATAACTTTTTCATTGTTAGCGTCAAGGGAATTAGTCGCTTCATCTAAAAATATGAATTCAGGTAATTTATAAACAGCTCTAGCAATCATCAGACGTTGCCGCTGTCCCTGGCTCACACCTTTGCCTGCAGTACCAATTTTGGTCGCTAAACCAAATGGTTGCTCTGCAATAAATTCATTCAGATTAGAAATCTCGATAGCGGTATCCAATCGTTGTTGATCCGAGAACTCCTCATTGACAGTAATATTACGCTCTATTGTATCCGCATATATATAATTATCCTGTAACACGGCACCACATTTATCTCTCCAGAGCGAGAAGTCAAACTGTTCCAATCGCTTTCCACCTATCAGAATCTCTCCCTCTTCATATTCATAGAATCTCAGTAATAATTTCAGAATTGTCGTTTTACCGCTTCCACTAGTCCCTACAATTGCGGTAGTTTTTCCGGCAGGGAAATGTAAGTTCAACCGATTGAAAATAGTTTCATTTCCGGCGCCGTAGTAACGAAAAGTCAGATTACGGATCTCGATATCCTTATTTTCCGGCAACCTAGTCAAATAGTCCTTTTTCACATCTTCCTCTTCTTCAGATTCATAAATTTCGTTAAGCCGTTCCATGCTAATCTTGGCGTCCTGATAAGATTGCATAAATCCAAGCAACGACTCCACCGGGCTACTGACCATCCCAACGATATATTGAACGGCCATCATCCCGCCAAGTGTCATATGGCCATCAATGACTGCCTTTGCACTGATAAAGGTGATAATTATACCTTTGATTTGATTGATGGCCATAGATCCAATGGATTGGTATTGGGAGAGCGCCAAACTCTTTACTTTAAATTTAAAAAGTTTTGCCTGTAAAGCCTCCCACCCCCAACGCCTTTGCTTCTGTGCATTGTTGAGTTTTATATCCTTAATGCTTTGTATCATCTCGACCATATAGGTCTGGTTTTCGGAAGATATTTTAAATCGCTTATTATCTAATTCACGTCTATTCTTCATAAAAAATAGGATCCACAATATATAGAGGGCTGTTGCCGCAAAGAATACTAAGAATATGATTTTGTTATAAACGATGAGAAGAGCACCAAAGATCAGCATATTAATTATAGAAAATAGTGTATTCAATGTGTTCCCTGTCAGGAAAGCTTCAATCCGCTGTTGATCGGCCATACGTTGCATCAGATCTCCATGTGTTTTTATATCAAAGAAATTCATAGGTAACCTCATGATTTTGATCAATAGATCTGTCAGAATGGAAATATTGACGCGCGTACTGATGTGTAGCAAAATCCAGGACCGAATTAATGATACAGAGGTACTACCAACAAATAACATTAATTGGGCGATCAGGATCAGATTGATAAAGCTGATATTTTTTGTATTAATTCCGATATCAACGACCGACTGTGTGAGAAATGGAGTGATCAATTGCAGAATGGTTCCCAGCACCATCCCCAGTATGAGTTGGATAAAAAGACGCTTATATTTATAGAAGTATCTTAACATCTTCCCCCATCCTAGAGATAGATCGGGTTCATCCTCGTCTAGCTGATAAAATTCCGGGCCAGGGCTTAAAACCAGCGAGAGGCCCGAATGCAGTTCTTTTGCCGAGTACCAGTTTAGCACAAATTCCTTGCTATCATAAATAACAAGGCCGAGAGCAGGATCAGAAATGTAATATTTACCCCTTTTCACTTTATATAAGACAACAAAGTGGTTCTGGTTCCAATGGAGGATACAGGGAAGTTCAATTTCTTGCAACTGCTCCAGAGTTAATCGAACACCATAAGTTCGGAATCCCAGCTTTTCGGCAGCTTCACTTATACCCAATAAATTAACTCCTGTATTTTTTGTCTGACAGAGTTTACGGATTTTATGAATGGATACAGACTGGCCATAGTATTTAAAGATCATACGTAGACAGGTGGCACCACAGTCCATCACATCCATTTGTTTATAATTAGGGAATTTGACAATCACAGTAATTTGAAAAAAAATATTGTAAATTCGATTGAATAATAAGTATAATTTAATATTAAACGTTAACTCCTGTAAATATAATATCGATTTTCTGTAAATAAACAAAATTTTTAAAAAAAAGTCGTTATTATATATTTTTGTTTGCGAAAATATATAATACTTGCTATATTAGATTATTATTAAAATAAAATTGCATAAAACGCTTTTTTATCAATTCTTTTGTAAAGATTTATAAACCAACATGATTTTTTTTAAGTCTATTCACCAATCTAGAGAGACCAATGTCTTGCAATTATGTGATACTACACTTAGTAACTTTTCAATCAAACACACAAGATATCATCTTCGCAATTTGATAGAAGATCATATGGAGCCCAATTCTTTGTTGGCAATAAAAGATATATTTTACGCTTACGGTATAGAAAGCTTAGCTATTAGAAAAGGACACTATTCTTACTCCGATTTTGAAACACCTTTTGTTAGTGTGATTCAGAAAGAAGATTGGCCCGATGCCAGCTTTACAATAATAATTGAAGCCACTAACGACTATATAAAATACCTCGATCCAATTAATAATCAATTCAAGGAAATTTCAGTAGAAGATTTCGAAACTATGGATAAAGATATAGTATTGTTGATTGATGACCATTCAAAAAAAGATGAAAAGAATTATAGTTCAAATCGTAACACTGAAAGAACGACAAATTTTATAAAAAACACTCCTCTTTATTTGTGTATATTAATCATAGTAATGTCAATCATTTTTCTTGCGCAACAAAGTTTAATTTATTCATTTATAGGAACAGGTTTTCTGCTGTCCTTTTTTGGTGGATTAGTGATAACAACACTATTGATCTGGTATGAAGTTGACGCATATAACCCATTTCTTAAAGAAGTATGTGGGGGAGGTGGGAAAGTTAATTGTCAAGCGGTGCTAGCATCTTCAAGATCTTCATTTCTTGGGATAAGTTGGTCTGTTATTGGTTTTGCTTATATGTTGACGTTATTCGTTTTGCAAATTATTTTTGTTGGACAAATTGATCAATTATTTATTACATCTCTTATTTCGGTTATTGTTGTGCCTTATGTTGTTTTTTCCATCTACTATCAATGGAAAGTTGTGAAACAATGGTGTCGACTTTGCTTAGGTGTTCAGCTAATTCTGATAATTAATACAGTTTTTGCAATTATCTTTCTTCTTCAAGATTTTTCTTCTGTGGGATATCAAATAAACTATAAGAATTTGGTAGCTCTGGTGTTTTTAGGGGTGTTTTTCCTTTCAATTTCCTATATATGTATTCCCATTTTGCAACAAGCGAATTCAAGTAAAAACTATGAGAGAAAATGGAAAAAATTACGTTATAGTTTTGGTGTTTTTCAATTATTATTAAATAAAGAAGAATCTGTTAGCTTATCAGTAGATAACCTTGGTATTGTGATTGGAAATCCAACTGCAAAGAACGAAATTATTAAAGTGTGTGGCCCGTATTGTGGCCCTTGCTCCAAAGCTCATCCACAACTTGAGGAAATTATAAAAAAGAACTCGGACGTAAAGGTTAGAATCATATTCAAAGCAGTTAAAGATGAAGATAGTTTTTTAAATAAACCAATTTATCACTTTCTCGCTATAGAGGAAAAGTATGGAAACAAAACCGTGAACAACGCTCTTGATGATTGGTATCTTGCCGAAAGCAAGGATTATGATAAATTCTTGGCTGATTACCCCGTGAATGGGGAAATAAAACGTCAAAAAGAGAAGGTATTAGCGATGAATAATTGGTGCGACCATATGAAAATTAGAGCTACGCCTACTTTTTTTGTGAATGGAAAAAAAATACCAGAAAGTTATTCAATCGAAGATTTAATTAATATTTTCTAGAAAAAGTGTCGGGTCAGTTGCAAATGAACTCGAACAAACAGAAGGATCTCTGTTAAAGCCCCTCTCATTGATGCTCGGGAGAGAATGAACATCGCTTAAAATTATGTTTAAAATCATGAAAAGAATTTCATTAAGTAATTTAAATCAAAGTGACGTAGAAATGTTGTCTAATGAGGAATTAAAAAATGTTTTGGGCGGCTATTCTGGAGTAGCGACACAAGCATTTGATCCTCCAACATCTCCTCCACTTTGTGATTGTAATACAACAGAACAGTGTAGTCAAACTGATCCGAACAGACCGCAAAAATGTAATGCTAATTGTGCAGGAGGAGTTGGGTATGGGCATTGTAGTTGGGATGGTACGTCAGGTAAGTAGTTGTTTTTTCAGGTTATTTCTTATAAGGAGTAACCTGAAATAAAATTAAAAATATATGTGGAAAAATACCTTGATTTTTATAAAGATTGTTGTGTTTTTTCTATTTATTGGAAATCTTAGTGCGCAATCTAATAACCAATTTATTTTAAATGGAGTGATTGACACAATTCCAAATGCTCAATATTTTGTGTCCTTTCAAAGCAAGAGTAAGGTTTTTCGTGATACTATTTCATTGGATGAAAAAGGTAGATTTACCTATATAGGAAGAATAAGTGAACCAACTATTTTCAGGTTAAATATCAAAAATGATTTTAATAGTAATTTCATTGGTGATGCCACCGTGTACAGTTTTTGGGTGCAACCTGGCAAAACTATAAATTTGAAAGGAATGCGAGGGTGGCTAGTTAATGGTGCGAACGGGCTTGTGACAAGAGACAAGCAGTTTACAATCGAAAATTCAGATTTTGAAGATATTGAACAATCCTTTAAGAGAGAAATCACGGTAGCCATCGAAGTTGCAGGGAAAGAGAAAAAAGCTGATTTGGATAGCAAAGAAAGAATTAGGCTATATGATAGTATTGTTAATAATTTTATTTCTCTGCAACCTTTAAACTATTATGGATTGTACTTGCTTCATCAAGAATCGAAAAAAAGGAATTTTGATGCCGTATCTCTGAGAAAAATATTTGACCAATATCCTGATGAATTAAAGAATACATACCTGGGATTGGAAACAAAAGATAGAGTTTATATTAAGCTTCAAACCGAAATTGGGGCTAAATTACCGGATTTTGAACAAGCCGATACCAGTTTGAATTTGGTCAAATTATCTGATTTTAGAGGCCAATACGTTTTGATAGATTTTTGGGCATCTTGGTGCATCCCCTGTCGTAAAGAGAATCCGAATTTAGTTGAGGCTTATAAAAAATATCATGCAAAAGGTTTACAAATAATTGGTATTTCATTGGATAATAATAAAAAATTATGGTTAGATGCGATTAATAAGGATGGTTTGGATTGGGTGCAGTTGTCCGATTTAAAATCATTCGATAATGTCGTGGCTAAAAAGTTTTATATCCATGCAGTACCAGACAATTTTTTAATAGATCCTGATGGGATAATAATAGGAAGAGGGTTAAGGGGAACTCAATTGTCAGATATGTTAAAAAAGCTATTTGATTGATTTTATATTACAATTCTATTATTTATACGGTAAAATTCTTCTTATGATTTTTATATCTGCACAACCCGATGATTCATATTTTATTTGGCAACTTGAGTTGCAAATAAAAAATTTAGGAAATTTGGGAATCGGTAAGGAGGAAATACATATTTTAGTTGGTTTTAACTCTAAAATTGGCCTTAATCCTTTTTTTAGGAAATTTATTGAAGAAAATGAGACTCTCGCAAATTTTTATTCCTATGAGGATCTTAGAATAAAACCACAGTATTTATCTTCTATACGGCCAAATATTTTATATCAGCATTTTCTTAAATTTCCTGAGCTCAGTGAAAAAACGTTATTTTATTATGATTCAGATGTGTTGTTTTCAAGGATTCCAAATATTGAAAATGTAGAATCAAATGATACTTGCTACGTTTCAGATACGAGGAGTTATCTTGATGCGAATTATATTCGGAGAGTTGGATGTGAGGATTTGTTAGATAAAATGTTGGATATTGTTGGGTTGACAAAAAGAAAACTTGAGGAAGAAGACCTAAATACAGGCGGAGCTCAATATATTCTCAAAGGAATTACAGCAAATTTTTGGAAAAAAATAGAATATGATTCTGAGAGCCTATACGTTCTAATGCTAGAATATAATAAAGACGTTTGGGGAAAGAGGTACAAGGTTGAAAAGGAATTAAGAAGTACATTTCAGGGTATTCAGGCTTGGTGCGCTGATATGTGGGCAGTGCTTTGGAATCTTTGGTTATTAGATAAAAAAGTAGAGATTCATTTTGAAATGAGTTTCTCCTGGCCTGATAGTCCTATTGAAAATTGGGAGAAATTTTCAATGCTTCATTATTCTGGGAATATGGATTCCAATAAGCAGATTTTTAGAAAAATTAATTATATGAACTTTATGCCTTGGTATGATGAAAGTTTAATGGATATTCCTAAAAGCAGTTGTAGCTGTAAAATTGTTCAGGCTATAAATCGGAAGAAGGAAGAGCTAGATATGAGGAGGAGTAAATTTGAATCTAAGGGGATTTTATTGCAAGTCGATATCATTGATAAAAGTAAATACGAGACTTTTAAGATTAATAAGAAATATATTGAAAAATATTTTAACATCGATGTTTTCTTGCTTTATAATGAAATTTGTGATGAAATCGAGGAGTCATCGTGTTTTTTAAAAAAAGACAATATACTTGAAAATAGTTTGCTTTTAAATAAGTATTTACTGTCATTTGTTGTAATTCCTGTACATCAAATTCTTCGTGTAGAACAGTGGTTAAGCATACTTGGTTTTGAATGTAAAAACTGTTTATTTCGATCAGATTTTGGGTATAGATTAGATAATTTATTTAACGTAGCTTTCTCGAAAATATTGGATATATCATTATTAGATGAGAACCTTGGGAAATTTAATAAAGTTCCGATCTCCGAATCTATTTTTGTTTTTGATCGGTCTAACTTGATGCGACATTTATTAGGTGGGAGCTTTGTAATAGAAACAAGATCCGAGTCCTTAAATCCATACTTATTAATAGTGTAGCCAAATGAATACTTTGCATAAAAGAAGTATCGATGACCTATTTTGCTTTTATCTCCGTTGTAACGAAGAAGGAATACGTCATGCGACATTAGATGGTTTCATTAATGATTCAGTTTTGGAAAAGGACTATACTTTCACTACAGGGCTATTGGGAGCTGCATGGATGATTGCGTACTTACAGTATCATAATATATTGAAAACAGATATAGATGATATCTTGTATGACGTTGACGACAATATTTATAAAATTGCGATTAATAGTGTTGGTCAGCTTGAACCAGATATTGAGAATATATTGGATCTAATTACATATTATCATCAAAGACTATTACTTCTCCCTTCTTCTTATAATTTTTACAGAAGATTCTCTTTAAACGAGTGTTTGAAATTATTATTAAATAAGCTCATAAAACTAGTGGAAAATAAAACCATTCAGCTATCAGATTTCCAGATGTCAAAAATTGTTTTAAAGTTTAGTTATTTAATGACGACAAGTTTTTGTGTGACACAAATTGAGAAGTTCTTTTTCAATAGTGTGGAAAATTTGCTGTCTAATTATAAAATTAAAGGGAGTGAACTTCAAGAAGATGACATCGAGACATTGTATTATCTGTTATTTAGTGCAGAACAATATGGTAATCCTTATTGGAGCACAGTGATAATACAAATGCTGAATTCTAAAATCAATAGTAATTGTGTAATAGATCTTTTAAAAGAGATATATTTAAATTTTTTTATTAAGAAGGAGAAGTTATTGGCCGAAAGTTGTACGAATTCTAATGCTAAGAATTATATGTTTTTATTTCTATCCGCCAACTTGTATGAAATGGATCCAAAATACTTGTTTGATTTCAAGGCTTGATTTTTTCGGATAAATGGCTTTACTTCACGGTAAAGCCATTTTTGTTTTTCTGTCTCCAGAATCCCTTTTGAATCCGTATCTTTGTACCCTTAACGTGTAATTTAGCATAAAAGTGCCATCTGCTGTGATAGTGGGTGGATCAAATAAAATAAATATGGCAAATATTGTTGCAATTGTTGGTCGTCCCAATGTTGGTAAATCTACCTTATTCAATCGTCTTACAGAAAGTAGAAAAGCGATTGTTGATGACTTTAGCGGGGTGACGCGTGACCGTCATTATGAGACGGCGGAGTGGATCGGAAAGAAATTTACAGTAATCGATACAGGGGGTTTTGTCCATGGTTCGGATGATGTCTTTGAAGAAGCAATCCGGGATCAGGTATATATCGCTATTGAAGAAGCGTCAGTCGTTATATTCATGGTAGATGTTACTACTGGTATTACTGACCTGGATGATGAAATCGCTGATATCCTTAGAAGAAGTTCCAAACCTGTATATGTGGTTGCCAACAAAGTAGACCATGCTAAATTGCATCATGAATCAGCCGAATTCTATGCTTTCGGTTTAGGTGAAGTCTTTAATATTTCTTCTGCTACTGGTTCTGGTACAGGAGAATTACTGGATGCTGTTGTATCGCATTTTGAAGAAGAGCAAGAGGAAGATGAAGCTTTACCTAAATATACGATTGTAGGACGCCCAAATGTGGGTAAATCTTCACTTACAAATGCCTTGATCGGTAAAGACCGTAATATTGTAACGCCGATGGCAGGTACAACACGCGATTCTATTCGTATTCACTACAATCAATACGGACATAATTTCCTTTTGATTGATACAGCTGGTCTTCGCCGTAAGTCAAAAGTAAACGAAGATATAGAATTCTATTCGGTCATGCGTACCATCAAAGCCCTCGAGGATTCTGATGTGACGATTTTGATGTTGGATGCGCAGGATGGCCTAGAGGCTCAAGATGTGAATATCTTCAACCTGGCAGAAAAGAACCGCAAAGGTATTGTGATTGTTGTCAATAAATGGGATTTGATCGAAAAAGACAACAAGACCATGAAAGCTTTTGAAGACCGCATCCGGGAGAAAATTGCTCCATTTACTGATGTGCCGATTGTCTTTACTTCCGTAACTGAAAAACAACGTGTGCTAAAAGTATTGGAAGTGGCTGATAAGGTCTACGCCAACAAAACAAAAAAGATCCCAACATCGAAGTTGAATGAAGTGATGTTGGATATTATCGAAAATTATCCTCCACCCTCCCTAAAAGGAAAATATATCAAAATTAAATATGTGACACAATTGCCAGGAAGAGCACCAATGTTTGCCTTCTTCTGTAATTTGCCACAATACATCAAAGATCCATATAAACGCTTTGTTGAAAATAAATTGCGTGAGCACTTTGACTTTACAGGCGTGCCTATTCAAATATATTTCAGACAAAAATAGATTTCCAAGCAGACAACAAACATGGACCATAATCTCTTTTTATACAATACGCTTTCGCGAACAAAAGAAAAATTCGAACCAATCCACCCCAACCTTGTTGGAATGTATGTCTGTGGACCTACCGTTTACAGTGATGTACATTTAGGTAACTGCCGAACTTTTGTTTCTTTTGATTTGATTTTTAGATATCTACGTCATTTGGGTTATAAAGTACGTTATGTACGGAATATTACAGATGCAGGGCATTTGGAGGGCGATCGTGACGAAGGAGATGACAAATTTGCGAAAAAGGCTAAATTGGAACAGCTGGAACCAATGGAAATCGTACAGAAATATACCATTGGTTTTCATGATGTTTTGCGTCTGTTTAATACTTTGCCTCCTAGCATCGAACCTACTGCGACAGGACATATTTCGGAGCAGATCGAAATGATTGAACAGATCATCAATAACGGCTATGCTTATGAGACAAATGGTACTGTCTATTTCGATGTGGAGAAATATGTACAACAGTATGATTATACCGTATTGACCAATCGTAAATTGGAAGATATGTTGAACAATACACGTGAGCTGAGTGGTCAGGATGAGAAAAAAGGTCGTTTGGATTTTGCGCTTTGGATCAAAGCCAAGCCCGAAACGATTATGCGCTGGCCAGCTCCTTGGAGTGTAGGTTTTCCAGGGTGGCATATTGAATGTTCGGCGATGAGCAGGAAGTATTTAGGAGATCAGTTTGATATCCACGGTGGTGGAATGGATCTGGCTGCTACACACCATACTAACGAAATCGCGCAGTCCGAAGCATGTAATCACACCGCACCTGCCAAATATTGGATGCATACCAATATGTTGACAGTCAATGGTGCGCGGATGTCCAAATCTGCAGGTAATGGATTCTTACCAGGGGAATTGTTCACAGGTAACCACCCTTTGTTAAATAGAGGGTATTCGCCGATGGCCGTTCGTTTCTTTATGTTGCAGGCTCACTATAGAAGTACATTGGATTTTTCCAATGAAGCACTTGATGCAGCAGATAAAGGATATAAGCGCTTGATGAGTGCAATAGGACTCTTGGATAAACTAAAAGTTTCAAAGGGAGCTGATTCATTCAATCTGGCTGAGATCCGAAATAAATGTTATGCAGCGATGGATGATGATTTCAATAGTCCGGTTTTGATTGCCGAACTGTTTGAGCTGGTGCGGATCATCAATTCCATCTATGATGGCAAAGCAAAGGTCTCGGAAGAGGGATTGGAAAAGCTAAAAGTTTTCATGAAGGAGTTTGTCGAAGACATCCTTGGGCTGAGAAATGATCAGGCTTCTGGAACAGATGATATTGATGATGTGATGAATCTGGTTATCAGATTACGCAACGAAGCGAAGACAAATAAAGATTTTGTCACTTCGGATCGTATCCGTGATGAACTTAATGCAATTGGTATCCAACTGAAAGATAGTAAAGAAGGAACACTTTGGAATAAGATTTGATAGATAAAAGATCGAATTAAAAAAAGAGGGAATTGAAGGGAATATTTATCGTTAGAAAGTCTAGATACTTTTGAAACCAGAGAATATTTCCTCTTGCCTTTAAAATAAAACCCGAGTGTAATGGGTTCATTTAAAATAATTAGGATGAACTCTGATAAATAATCATTTGCATATGAATTTTTGGAATAGGTTATCCATTGTCGCGTTAATGAGTACAGTAGGTACAACATTGTACGCACAGATACCCGAAAAAGTAGGAAGCTTACTGCAGGCAGATAAAGATGCTGCCGCATTAGCGAAAGCTTCTACACCGCATCAAGCGTTTTTATCTATTATCGACAAGGAATCCACATTTTATGTTCCTTCAGCGGTAAATGCATACAATTATCTTAATAATAGACCCAATATTCCAGATGTATTAAATTGGCAGCCTACTTTTGCTCTTGTCGCGAAGAGCTTGGAGTTTGGTGTAACATCTGGTTCCCTGGATTTTCAGAAAGTGGGAGCGAGGCTGCGTCATGGTGAGTATTTGACAGTTTGGAAACGTAACAAGAAAGGCAAATGGTTAGTCGATATTCGTGCCGAAGTAGAAAATAACGGTAAGGATGGTGAGTTTGACCTGGAATATATTGAACCAACTGATTCCTGGTACCTAAAGCACCGCTCTAAAGTACGCCTGAATCAGCGGGAAGATATTGTCCTGGAAACAGATAAATTGATGTCTACTGTCCTTAAGGCCGACAATCCTACTGCTTATAAAGAATTTTTGAGTGAGGATGTTCGTTTTTTGTTTCCTTGGACCAGTCCAATGGAAGGAAAGGGCAAAATGATGGCTTATTTGAAGAAACAACGTATGACGATAGAAACAGTGCCGGAGGAGGTCAAACGTTCTTATAGCGGGGATTTTGCGTATACAAAGGGAACTGCAACTGTACGACAAAAAGATAAGGTCGTCAAGTATAATTATATTCGGGTATGGCAGTTAAGCGAATTAGCGAAGGATGATGTGAAGAAAGCGAACTGGAATATCCTGATAGAAATGATGTTTGAGAAATAAGTCGCGCGAGCGTGATTACCATAAATAAATAAGGCCTGAATATTCATATTCAGGCCTTATTTATTTATGGTAAGAAAAAGTCTTTTATTTCTTTCTCCATTTTGCTAGTTCATCACAGGCGTCAAAGTCATCACTGATATCAATGAATGTGTTCTTCGCCTTATCGTCAAACCATTTGCTCAGGTTACGACGTACTTTATCTTCTTTCGCAGCATCTTTGATCTTTGTGAAGTCCTGATCCAAATTTGCTTTATGTGGTGCGATACGGGTTTTTAAATAGTTGAAACGGTAACCAACATCTCCAGTTTTGTCTGTGAATTGCTCCGGTTTAGAATATTCACCTGGTTTTAACGGGTCAATGGTTGTAAATACGGCCTTTTCCAATCCATCCATAGGAATTAAAGTTGTACGGCTGGATCCTTGAGGATTCAAGACCATACCTCCATTAAATTTGCTTTCTTCAGCATCGGAATTGTTGGTCGCAGCGTGATAAAAATCTAATTTCTTATCAACAACCAATTTGTAGATACTGTCCAGTTTATTTTTGGTTCGTTCCAATGCTGCAGCGCCCGGATTCATTTTCATCAAGATATGACGGGTATGCACCTCTTCTCCACGTCTTTCCAGTACCTGGATGATATGAAATCCGTATTTTGACTCTACAATAGGTGATATTTCTCCCGGTTTTAATTTAAACGCCATTGCGGAGAACTCTTTTACGTAGTTATCACGTGTGCCGAAGCCTAGGTCACCACCATAAGGTGCGGAGCCTGGATCTTGCGAGTATAGACGCGCCATTGTTCCGAAATCCGAACCATCGACAATCTGTTTGCGAATACCTTCGATTTTCTCCCGTTGTTCCTTTTTCTCTTCGTCGGTCAATTTCGGCATCATGACAATTTCACCGATTTCAACTTCTGTATTGAAATAAGGAAGACTATCTTTATTCAGTCCTTCAAAATAACGTTTTACTTCCAATGGCGTTACATCCACTTTCTGAACGATATTTTGTTGCATTTTATTTGCTTTCAGCTGTTCAAAAACACTTGCACGCATTTCTTCTTTGTATTGTAACAAAGAACGGTTCAGGAATTTCTCTAAGCGTTCTTGTCCACCAGCTTGTTGGGACATATGGCGTAAACGGGAATTTAAGTTGTCATCCACTTCTGTTTCCGTGACGTCAATCGAGTCAATTACCGCCTGTTGGGAAAGTAATTTCTGAATGATCAATTGCTCAAGAACACCACATTTAAACTTTTCATCGGGTTTATTCCCTTGCGCAAGCCATTGTGAATATTGCATGTCCAGATCGGATTGCAGAATAATTCCCGAACCAACCGTTGCCACTACTCGGTCAACAATCTGACGTTGTGCAAAGCTGGCCTGAATTGATACAAACAGCAACAAAAACAATATATATATGTTTTTTTTCATCTAAATAATATATTTCTAAACACTGATGAAACAATCATGAACAATTTTTAGATCCTGTACTGGTCATACAGATCCATGTCACGATGAAATCATCTAAATCACTAATAATCTCCCGATTCTATCATTCAATATATACTATTTTGAACAACAGCACAAAATTATCAGATTATATCAATTATTCGTATTTTTATTTAACAATATTTTTATAATCCCAATATTTCAAAAGGAGATTCTAGACTTGTTAAAATTGATTCGCTAAAAATACGGATTTGCCTATTAGAAAGGGCGGTTTTAACCTAATTTAACAAGTTTATCTGCAATAGTAATGACTTAGGAAAGTATCTTTATTTTTTGTGCTACGTAGCGAGCAACGGGGAAATTCGAACAATTATTTTTAATAAATTGTATACACATGAAAAAAGCTTTTATTTATCTGATGACATTCCTGCCTTTGGCTAGTTTTGCGCAACAGATTCCAATGTTTGTTGGAACCTATACGAACAAAACAGAAAGCAAAGGTATTTATATCTATAATTTCGATACAAAAACGGGTGAAGCCACCTTGGTCAGCACCCAAGAAAGTAAGGACCCCTCTTTTCTGGCTCGAAATAATAATTTTGTCTATGCTGTCAATGAACTTCCAAATCAGGAGGGTACAGTGTCTGCCTTTTCTTTTAAGGATGGACAGCTGACTTTTCTGAACTCACTTCCTACGGGCGGGGAATCACCCTGTTTTGTTGAAGTGCATCCTAAAGGTAATCTATTGGCTGTAGCAAATTACACCGGCGGATCGGCGGCATTATTTGATCTCGAAACAAATGGTGTTTTGAGTAAAAGAAATCGACTGATTCAACATGAAGGTAAAGGTGTAGATCCAGTCCGTCAGGAGAAACCACATGTACATTCAACTTTTTTTTCCAGTAAGGGCGATCGTTTATATGTGCAGGATCTAGGGTTAGATCAAATTTCTGTATTTCCTGTTAATAAATCTGGAACTGCATATAGTCTCGCTGAAGAATCTGAGGATTTCTTTACACCCGCGGGTGGGGGGCCTCGTCATATTGCTTTTGATAAAAAGGAAAAATTTCTCTACGTCGTATTGGAAATGACCGGACAGGTTGCTAGCTATAAAAAGGAGGGTAATGACTGGATGTATCAGAGTACTTACGAAATCAACCCCGAGGGCTTCAAGGGACAAAATGGTGGGGCAGACATAAAAATTTCTGCTGATGGCAAATTTTTATACGCGACCAACCGCGGTGACGCAAATACAATAGCGACTTTCTCAGTGGAAAAAGACGGCGGGTTAAATAAATTGTCCAATACATCGGTAAAGGGGAAAGGGCCGCGGAATTTTAATCTTTCTCCCGATGGAAAATACTTGCTTGTGGCGAATCAATATACCAATAATATCGTACTGTTTAATCGAGATACAAAGACTGGATTGCTGACAGATGCTGGTAAAGAAATCAAAGTTCCGGCTCCGGTCTGTATTATATTTTAGTCTTTCGAGTCAAGGACGAAGAGGCTCATCTATTGAAAAGGTCTTATACAATTAAGGCATCAAAACCTGGTTTTGATGCCTTAATTGTTTGTGATGAACTTCTGTTGATAGTACTATTTTTGCGAATATCAACAGAAGAGTCTAAAAATCTTCTTTCCTACAATCTAGTTGGCCTTCTTTTTCCAGGTCGTTTAAGATTGTCCCTTTCCAGGTCTTTACACGCTGTATGTAAGCGGCCCGTCCAATCATATGGGCGGCAACAGGTGCGGTCAAGATTAAAAAGAAACCAATTGCTATTGCTTTGGTCGTCACGGACACGTCAGGGAAGGTCATTGCGGCGCAGATCAATAAGAGACCGACTCCTAAAGTTGCTGCTTTTACAGTTACTGAAAGGCGTAAATAGAAATCGGGCATCCTTAATATGCCAATCGACGCAAATAATATGGCCAGTGCGCCAATGGTGCTTAAAATTGCTAAAGTAATATCAGTCATCATTGCGTTGTTTTTCTAAATAAAATGAAAAGGCTATAGTTCCTAGAAATGCGATCAGTGCCAAAATCATCGCAATATCTAAAAATACTTCTTGTGAAGTTCGTATACTATAGACTGTAATAATTCCAATTCCAATTGTGATAATGAGATCCAGGGCAATGACGCGATCAAAGATCTGTGGACCTTTGTATAAACGGATAAAAGCCAGAATAACCGATAAGGTTAATATCGGGAGGATAACATAATCGAAGTAAGTAGTTAAAGTCATCGTAAGAGTTCTAAAAGTCTTCGTTCAACATTGTTTTTTAGCGTGGAGACAAATTGTTCTTTGCTCTTCATGTACATGACATGAATAAAAAGAGTTTTCTTATCCTCACTCACATCCAAAATAAGCGTACCGGGTGTTAATGATATAAAAGTTGAAAGCAAATTAATCTCCAGATCTGTCTTAGCATCCATCGGGTACTTAACGATCGCAGGTTTAATAAAAAACTTTGGGGTGATCACATCATAAGCAACCTGCACATTAGCGACAATCATTTCCCATAAGAAAAATAGAATAAAACTCACCGTTTTGGGAACACGATAGAAATAACGTTGATCGGCTTCATTTTTGTTCATGATCCAAAGAATCGCGAAACCAAGTAAAAAACCGAACATGAAATTCGTATAATACATTGATCCTGTCAGTGCTACCCAAATAAAAGATAGCATAAGGTTCATTAAAAACTGTTTTATCATATCAATTCTGCCCTCCTAATACAGCATTTATATAAGGTGAAGTATCCAGTAATTGTGTCGCTATCTTATCTGCAACATGTATAATGACTTCTGCATTAAATCCGATATAAAGGGATGCCGAAGTTAATATAATGACGGGCAAGAGTAGCATCGTTTTTTTATAGCCTATCATTCCAGCAAATTTATCTTCGATGATCTCAGGCTCGGGAGCATCCTTCCAAAATACTTGGGCCCACATTTTGGCAATAACATAGAGTGTAATAAAACTACCGATAATCAATGCTCCTGCGAAAGCATATTTTTCCAATTGAAAGGCATCTCTAAAAAGATAGATTTTGGGCCAGAAGCCCGATAAGGGCGGGATGCCGACCAGGGAAAAAAGTACGATTGCAAAAAGTAAAGAAATCTTTGGGTATTGCGCATATAGTCCCCCCAGCTTGTTCATATCCATAGTACCCCGAAGCTGACGAATAACACCTGCCATTAGGAACAAGTTGGTTTTTACCATAATATCATGAATAAGATAAAAAATAGCACCCAACAGCGCCCATTTGCTATATAAACCTAAACCACCAATCATAAAACCAATATGGCAAACAATCAAATAGGAAAATAACCTGCGGATATTGGTTTTAATCAATGCACCAAAGGCGCCCGTCAAAATGGTGAGTATCGCCAATATGACCAACAGTTCTTTGGTGAAATGGTTTGGAATAAACAATAAAGAGAATACCCTGAATAAGGCATAAATCCCAACTTTGGTCAATAGTCCTCCGAAAGTTGCGGCAACAGCTGAAGGCGGTGTATGATAGGAGGAGGGAAGCCAAAAATAAAGCGGGAATACAGCCGATTTGATTCCAAAGCCGATAAGGAAAAAAGTAGCTGTAATTTCAACGAGTGCCTGATTTTGTATCTTTGGGATACGTAGCGCAAGGTCAGCCATATTGAGGGAGCCCGAGATGCCATACAGGATACCGATTCCTGTCAAGAAAAAAGTGGAGGCCAATATATTCATGGCCATATATTTTACGGCACCTTCCAATTGCGATTTACGACCACCAAGCGTCATCAACACAAAGGAAGAAATAATGATCACCTCAAACCAGACATAGAGATTGAAAATATCTCCGGTCAAAAATGCTCCATTTAATCCCATCATCAAGAAATGAAAAATAGGGAAATAGCCGTATAAAATACGTTGTCTTCCAACGCCGACACAAGAAAAAATCGAAACTGCAAGTCCAGCAATTGAGGTGAGGACGACCAGGGTACTACTAAAAAGATCAGCGACAAAGACGATTCCAAATGGAGCTTTCCAATTGGCGGCATTCATGGTCAAGATTTCACCATCATAGACTTTGAAAAAAAGCTTAAATGCGAGAATAAGTGCCAAGAGGCTTCCACCGACGCTCAGAAAACGCTGCGCAGTAGACTTTCTCCAGAGTATTAGCTGGACAATAGCAATAAAAAGGTGCACGATAACCGTGGCAATAATCTGGTTGTCTATCATATATCTTCTTCCTCAGGCGTGTTCAAATTATCCAAATCATCTGTGCCCAGTAAAGCGTAAACGCGTTTAAGTAGTACAATAGCAAACGAAGTCAGTCCAAAACTGATTACGATTGCGGTTAAAATAAGAGCTTGTGGTATGGGATCGGCATAGATATCCGTAAATACCTTTAAGTCGGGGTCAATTATCGGTGGCTTGCCTTTGACAATATTACCCAACAGAAAGATCAATATATTGGTTCCGTTTCCCAATAACATAATTCCTAATAACAGTTTCACCATGCTGCGACGCAAGATGAGGTATATACCGGCGGCATATAAAATACCGATCAATAAAACGAGAATCAGCTCCATTATTCCTCTTCTGTATTTAAAGCAATTGTGAATAAAATAGTCAATACAACCCCAATGACGACAAAGTATACACCGAGATCAAAAAATAAAGCTGTGCCAATCATGCCAATGACTGGAATCTTTTCCTCCAACCAAAGTCCAGTCATAACCGGATAGCCAAAAAAGGTAGGTAGAAACATGCTCATAGCAGCAATTCCCAATCCAATGGGAATAAGGGATAAGGGTTTGTATTGAATGAGCTTCATGGTGTTTTGAGGGCCAAAAGCAAAACTATGCAACACAAAGGCTATGGATGCAACCAAACCACCTACAAATCCTCCTCCGGGATAGTAATGCCCCCGAAGCAAGAGAAATACCGAAAACAATAAAAGTATCGGTAAGAGATACCGCGTTGCGGTTTGTAATATGGTACTATTCATTTAGTATTGAGTAGTTAGATTTGAGTATTGAGATTTTGGTTGTGCAAGTCTGTGGCATTCCAACTGATTCTCTTTTTTTACTTAATTTTTAACCTTTTATTTTTATTCTTTATCAGATGATTTTAGACGTAATTTCAATAAACTGTACACTCCAAGTGCAGCGATGCTCAGTACCACAATTTCAAACATGGTATCAAAGCCTCTAAAGTCAACAAGCAGTACATTGACAACATTCTTTCCCTTGGCCAGTACGTATGCATAATCACCATAGAACTTACTGATATTGGTAGTTGTAGGTTCATGTAGTACACGTAAAGCAACCATAGATAGCATACTACCAAATATAATCGCGACCACTGCATCCCGAATGATGGTACGACGGTTTGCCAAGTTTAAAAAAGAAGGCAATTTGAACAAGACCAATACAAACAGTACAACTGTTAGGGTGTCGATTGTAAATTGAGTCATTGCCAAATCTGGAGCGCTATAAAAAACAAAGATGAGACATATTGCATAGCCAACAACACTAGTTGCTACGACTGCGGTTAACCTAGATGAAGTTCGGATCGTTAATACAATAGCGCCGATCAGAATACATACTGTTGTCACTTCATAAAAGCTAACAGGTGACAAGGTTTCCCATTTGATATGAAGTGGTCCGCCCAGGTATAATTGATAGCCAATCAATAATTCAGCAAACAAGATGATTTTCAAAAGATATGAACGTAGGTAACCGTTGTGCATCTTGTTTGTAAAAAAAGCGGAGAATAGGACAATCTCCTGTGCACAGACCTTAGTAATATTCTCTGGGGAAATTTTATCAAAAGTAGCAATCCATGCCAATTTCTTCCCACTTGGTTTGTTTGAAATAAATACAAGTGTTCCGACCACAATTGTTATGGCACTCAGTAAAAGTATCAGATTAAAACCATGCCATATTTTTAGATGAAAAACTTCCTGTTGAGCTAAGATACTATTTGCGGTTGGTCCGGAGATCCAGTCACCAATAAGGCCCGGAATACAGCCGAATATGACACCCAATGCGGCCAGTAGCAAAGGGGGAATCCACATGGATTTATAGGGTAGATGCACATGGGCGAACTGTTCCGGTAATTTGCCTGTAAAGGGTTTGATTCCGGCCATAAATCCAGCAGATACGAGGAGGATGTTGGTGAGGACTGCAGCTGCTGTCAAATAAAAGAATAATTGTGAGTCACTTTGTAAAGTGGCGTCGTAGATCAGATCCTTTCCGATAAATCCAAAGGTCAAGGGGACTCCCGCACTTGACAATGCTGCTAGAAACCCTGTAATCGCAACAGGGGCTAAGACCTTGCGTAATCCGCGCAAGACAGTTAAGTCACGTGTGCCGGTTTCGTGGTCGATAATACCCGTAATTAGGAACAAAGCTGCTTTGTATAAAGCATGCACAAGGATAAAGACACTGGCGGCGATCACTGCTTCCTTGGATCCAAGACCGAGTAAGAAGACCAAGATCCCCAATGCGGATATTGTAGAATAAGCAAGTACCCCCTTGAGATCCGTTCTGAAAAGTGAGTGAAATGCAGCGTAGAGCATCGTAATACCACCGATGATCATAAGCGAATATGTCCAGATCGGGTTTCCACCCAAGATCGGTGAAAAGCGAGCCAGCAGGTATATACCTGCTTTTACCATGGTGGCTGAGTGCAAATATGCAGATACCGGTGTAGGGGCTTTCATTGCCCCAGGCAACCAAAAATGGAAAGGAAATTGTGCTGATTTTGTGATGGCACCAAGCGCTACCAATCCAAAAATAAGGGGAAAGAGTGGATGTTGTTGAATCAAAGCAACCTTGCCCACAAGTTCGGTGATATTATACGTACCGGCGATATTGCCCATTAATATAAAGCCAGCAAGTAGAAAGAAACCGCCCAGGCCTGTAATGGATAGCGCGGTCATCGCACTCTTGCGAGAATCAGCGTTGTCATTGTTGAATCCAATTAGAAAAAAGGAACTAATAGATGTTAATTCCCAAAATATAAAAAGCAATAGCATGTTGTCCGAAAGCACCAGACCCAACATGGCCGACATAAACAAACAGAGGTAGCCGAAAAAACGGTCGATGTATTTATGTCCCTTAAGATAGGCATTTGCATAAAAAAAGATGCAGGCTCCAATTCCGGTAATCAATAATGTAAAGAGCAGTGACAGACCATCTAATTTGAAATCCAGATTAATGCCTAGCGAGGGGACCCACGCTGTCGACTGTACAAAATAAGATCCCTGACTAATGGGTATCACAAGTTTTATATAATACAGAAATAAGAGTACCGGTAAAAATGCGAGAATAAAACCCCATTTGGTTTTAAGGAATCTACCAAACGGAACAATAAGGCTCGATGTTATTAATCCTGATAGAACAGTAAATAGCATTTAGTCTTTGTTTAAATTTTTTGAAAGTCTACAATATAGTAAAAAAACTCGAAAAACGGGAGATTTTTGCATGTTTTGCTTAGTATAAATACAAAAAACTGAGGTTTTGTTTTTGTTGAAGGGAAGGTTTATTTATGGATGAAAGTGGAGCGGTGGTGAAAATAGTATTTGGAAAGGGATGGTGTTAATTTGTTGATAAGCAGTGTTTTAAGTATTGTTTTTGCAATATATGTAATAAACATGTTAATAATTGTTAAAGTAAGATTAAAATTCTATCTTTACGCTAGACTAGTTTACTGAACTCCATCAATAGTGACTAATCAATTGTTTTATACACCCGTTTTACGCTATGGGACCTGAAGAAAAGTTATTTAGACAGTATTATAAAAGCTTATGCCACTTTGCCTGGAAATTTGTAGGAGAATCATCTGTTGCAGAAGATCTGGTACAGGAAGCTTTTATTACATTTTTTAGGGAAAAACAGCGTATGGATGAATCCGAGAATTTTGTTCGCAATTATTTATATACTGCTGTCCGGTTTTCTTGTTTAAAATATATTCGACACGAGAAGGTAAAGGAAAAATATTGGTCGCAAGTTGGTTTTACGGAAGAAGACGATCATTCTGTTGAACTATCTATGATCCATACAGAAGTAATAAATGAAGTTTACCGAATTATTCAAGAGATGCCAACTGCCTGCCAGCAAATTTTCACGCTGGGATATTTAGACGGTTTGTCCAATTTAGAGATTACTGAAAGGCTTCAGATCAGTATTAATACCGTTAAGACACAAAAACAACGTGGTATGAAGATGCTACTTGAAAAGTTACATCCTGAATTTTTGCCCATTATTATTTTTTTGTTAAAATAATTTTAAATTCTTGTCACCCCATATTGATCTATAGGGTTTCTAACCTATAGATATGAAAGCTAATACCAATTACATAGCCAAATTAATTCAAAAGTTACTTCGTGGACAGGAAACTGTTGCAGAGCGTGATTCAATTGAGCATTGGCGCAAATCTGATAAAAGAAATGATAATCTGATTGAGGATTTTCGGGATGCAAAAAATATTGAACAAGACCTGAATTTTTTTGCAGATCTCGACGAGGGAGAAGCTTGGCGAAAAGTAGATGCTGTTAGACATATCAAAAAGATAAATTATTGGCCTTTTCTACGTATTGCTGCAGTTTTCGTGATGCTATTCGGTACGGCGCTATTTTACTTACGCCATAAGCAAACAAACGAATCGAGTAAAACAGCCAATAATAAAATTCTTAAAAAAGATATTTTGCCAGCACAGTCTGGTGCTTTACTGCTGATGGCTGATGGATCTGTTGTACCATTGGAAAGTTCTGTTAAAAACTTAGATCCAAAAATTTTTATAGCGGAGACTAAAGTGGGGGCTGGTCTAACAGCAACACCAACTACGGAGCCCTCAATCGAATACAATACATTAGTCGTACCGAAAGGACATTTCTATAAATTATCTCTGGAAGATGGTACACAAGTTTGGGTCAATGCAAATTCACAGCTCAAATTTCCTGTCAAGTTTGATAAAAATGAACGCCGTGTAATTTTAGATGGTGAGGCTTATTTTGAGGTCTCGCATGATACAAAGCGACCATTTTATGTCGAGTCTAAAGGGAATGAAGTCAAAGTATTGGGCACACATTTTAATATTAACGCCTATAACGCTGATGTGCGTACAACTCTTTCTTCTGGGCGGGTTCAGGTCAGTCATTCGGAAGAGGTATTATTTTTAGAGCCTGGGGAATATGCGAATCTTGCAAGCGGGAGACTGAGTAAAGGAAAGGCAGATTTAGAACACGATCTATCCTGGCATAATAATCAATTTTATTTTAAGAAAGAGACCATTGTAGAGATTGCATCCACTCTCTCCAAATGGTATGATATCCATGTTAAATTTAAGCAAGATGTGGCATTAAATAAAGTATATACCGGGAATTTTAAACGCGATGTTAAGCTTTCGGAAGTGCTAGAAATGTTGACCTATGTATGTAATCTGAAGTTTGAACTTAATGGAAAGGAACTAACAATAGAAAATAAATAAAAAAGGAGTGCTTATGTAATCAATCAATACCTAACCAATAGCCTAGAAAAAAATAGAACAGGAATGTTGCAGCATCCCTGTCCGTAGATGATTAAAAAGGCTAAAAAATTTAAAAAAGCGAATTAATTAAACCCAATTAACCACAAAGAGTAAATGTATGAATAACTTACCATTTGGCAAAACGTGGCGACTGATACCTCATGACCCGCGGTTTTGCAAACCTTTACGTATTATGAAAATTAGTACTTGCCTACTTTTCGCCTTTGTGACCGGAGTCCAAGCCAATGGCGTTGCGCAGAAAGTTACGTTGAAAATGAAAAATGCACGGATTGAAGAGGCGCTGAACGCGATTTCTAAACAGTCCAATTTGCAGTTGTTTTACGGAGAAAATATTGATTCCAAAGCGAGGGTCAATGTCAATCTGAAAGATGCTTCTGTAGCCGATGCATTAAATGCTGTTCTGAAAAGCAATAATATTGAGTATAAGATTATTGCTAACACGATTTCTGTCAATGGAAAAACGGTAGATCATGAAATATCTAATTCCTCACAACAGATGATTTCTGGAACTGTTAAAGATTATAGTGGGAAGGGATTGGCCGGAGCTACAGTGACAGTGATGGGTAGTTCTGTTTCCACTCAGACAGACGGAAGTGGGGGATTCAAAATAGTTGCGTCATCGAATGCTATTTTAGTGATTAGATTTCTGGGTTACGCATCTCTTGAAGTACCTGTGAATAACAGAAACACAATATCAATTGTATTAACTTCTGATGAAAAACAGATTGATGAAGTTGTTGTAACTGGGCTTGGTGGAAAAATCGACCGTCAGAATTTTACCGGTGCAACGGCTAAAGTAAATATGAAAGATATTGAATTAGGTGGACTGCCCGATCCCAGTCGCTCGCTGGAAGGGCGAGTCGCTGGTGTATCAGTGCAGAATACCACAGGTACATTTGGTTCAGCACCTAAAATTAGAGTTCGTGGTGCGACTTCAATTTACGGGAGTTCTAAACCGCTTTGGGTTGTTGATGGAATTATCATAGAAGATGTAGGGGATGTTTCTTCTGATGCACTCTCTTCGGGTGATGCCCTCACATTAATTAGCTCCGCAGTCGCTGGTCTAAATGCTAATGATATTGAGTCGTTTCAAGTATTAAAAGATGGTTCGGCAACATCTATTTATGGTGCACGTGCGATGGGCGGGGTGATTGTTATCACAACAAAAAAAGGAACTGTCGGCAGAAATTCATTTAATTATACAAATGAGCTTACTTCTCGAGATATTCCCTCTTATTCGAACTTCAATATCATGAATTCGCAGGAACAAATGTCTTTCTATCAATCATTACAACAGCGTGGATGGCTTAACCTTTCTAGTGTAGCAACGGCTTCAGAAAGTGGAGTGTATGGTAAAATGTATGATTTAATTAATAGGGGGCAACTAGAGAATACAGAATCAGCTCGGAATGCTTATTTGCGTCAAGCGGAATATCGTAACACGAATTGGTTTAAAGAATTGTTTAGTAGATCAATCATGCAAAACCATTCTATAAGTATGACCTCGGGTACAGATAAAGCACAATATTATACCTCATTAAGTGCAATTAACGATCCTGGGTGGACAAAGCAGAGTGGTGTTAAACGTTATACAGCTTTATTAAATGCAAGTTATAATTTACTGGATAATTTAAAATTTAATATGCAAGGGACCGGTTCCTATCGTGATCAACGAGCACCAGGTACATTAGGTCAGACAATTGATGTTGTAAGTATGCAGGTAAAACGGGATTTCGATATTAACCCTTATGCCTACGCGCTTAATACCTCCAGAACTTTGGATCCGAAGGAATTTTATACTCGAAACTATGCGCCATTTAATATTCTTCATGAGTTGAATAACAACTATATGGATATTAATGTCGGTGAATATAAATTTCAGGGAGAATTGTCTTGGAAAGTTCTGCCACAGTTGGAATTAACCGCAATGGGGGCGCTGCGTTATCAGCAAACATCGCAGCAACATTATGTGAAAGATGAATCCAATCAAGCGTTGGCGTATCGTTGGATGCCCACTACAATAATTAGGGATAAAAATCCATATTTATATAAAAATCCAGATGATCCTTATGCGGTACCAGTTTCAGTACTTCCTTATGGTGGTATTTACAATCGTCAAGATTACAAGATGACTTCTGAAAATTTCCGGTTTAACTTTAATTATAACAATACATTTAACGAGTTGCACAAATTGTATGTATTTGGAGGGGCGACGGTAAATAGTGATAAACGTAATAACGAGCGTTACAGAGGTTGGGGGATACAGTATAATTTGGGTGAAATTCCTTTCACGGATTATAAAGTTTTTAAGCAAGGACAAGAACAGAATACAGAGTACTTTAGGGTAATTAACACTCGAAACCGCGAGGTAGCCTTCTTTGGACAAGCAAATTATACCTATGATAATCGCTATACTATTAATGGTACACTACGTTATGAAGGTACGAATCGATTAGGTCGTAGTACTTCTGCAAGATGGTTGCCAACATGGAATGTGGCAGGACTTTGGAATATTCATAATGAGAAATTCTTTAAAGATTTAAATTCACCAATCAATACTTTATCATTAAAGGCTTCTTATAGTTTGACTGCTGATAGAGGACCATCTTTTGTAACAAATTCTAAGGCAATCTATGAGAGCTTTAATCCGTGGAGACCTAATACTGTAGATAAGGAAACAGGATTGCAATTGCAAGAACTTGAAAACTCTTTGTTAACTTATGAAAAGAAGAAAGAGTTGAATATTGGGGCATCAATTGGAATGTTTCAAAATCGTTTGGCAATTGACGTTGATTATTATACAAGAAGGCAACATGATTTAATTGGAGAAACTAATACGCAAGGCTTAGGGGGACAAATTAGCAAGTATGGTAATGTTGCTAAAATGAATTCTCATGGCCTTGAATTAAGTGTTTCTGGTGTTATTATGAGAGAGGGGGATTTTACTTGGAATTCTAATTTTATTTTTACCAGAGCTGTAAATAAAATTACGGAAATGGAAAATCACAAACGTGTTTTGGACTTGATCTCCGGCACTGGTTTTGGTATAAAAGATTATCCTGTAAGATCAATGTTCTCTATCCCTTTTGAACGTTTAGATATCAATGGATTACCTGTTTTTAGAGGGCCGAATGGTCCGACAACTACAGGTATTTATTTTCAGGAACGAGATAACATTAGTTATTTAAAATATGAAGGTCCTACTGAGCCAACAACAATGGGAAGTTTGGGAAATATTTTTGGATATAAAAACTTTAAGTTAAATGTCTTTTTTACCTATTCTTATGGAAACGTTGTTCGGCTTGACCCAGTTTATCAGACCAACTATTCTGACCTAACAGCAACTACACGTGAGTTTTATGACGCCTGGACGGTTCCTGGTGATGAATTGAAAACCAATGTGCCGGTGATTATTGATAATCGTTTTATCCGAAATGATAGAGATTATCGGTATGCTTATAATGGTTACAATTATTCAACGGTGAATATTGCCAAAGGTGATTTTGTTCGTCTAAAAGATCTTTCCTTGAGTTATGACTTACCAAAAGATGTCGTGAATTCATTTAAGGTATCCTCATTAGGATTTCGTTTTAACGTTACCAATTTATGGTTGATTTATGCGGACAAAAGATTAAATGGACAAGATCCTGAATTTATTAATGCAGGGGGAGTTGCGTTGCCAATACCTAGGCAATATACTTTAACAGTACGTTTAGGATTATAATACTTCTAACAATGAAAAAAAGATTTTTTAATATACTGATGTTATCTGGTGTTATTTTATTGGCATCTTCATGTAATAAATATTTAGATGAATTACCAGATAACCGTGCGGAACTAAATAATACGGAGAAAATAGCAAAAATGCTAGTTTCTGCTTATCCGCAAAGTAACTATGGAACCATGGCCGAACTGTCATCAGATAACACAGACGATTATGGTGTTACGAATCCTTATTCCAGTAGAATTCTCGAACAAATATATAACTGGGAAGATCAAACTGAAAATGACGATGATGGTGCAAATAAATTTTGGGAGGCCTCTTATTCTGCAATTGCTAGTTGTAATGCCGCATTAGCCGCAATTGCCGAATCTCCAAATCCTGAGGCTTTAAAAGCACAAAAGGGAGAAGCACTTGTGGCTCGGGCATACAATCATTTTATGTTAGTCAATATCTTTGGTTTACATTACAATAAATCAACTTCCAAAACAGATTTAGGAGTTACTTATATGCTTAAACCAGAAACAACACTTAGTCCTAAGTATGAGAGAAATACTGTGGCAGAAGTGTATGAATTAGCAGTAAAAGATTTGGAAGAAGGCATTCCATTAATAGATGACTCAAAATTTGCGAGTAGTTCTGCAGCAAAATATCACTTTAATAAAGCGGCAGCTTATACTTTTGGAGCCAGATTATATCTTTACATGGGAGAATGGCAGAAAGCGGCTGATTACGCTTCGAAAGCATTAGGTAACCCGACTGAATCATTGAGAAATTATGCGCAAGTAGCAGCTTTCGCCGCGGTTTATTCAAATACAGCTCGGGAATATAATTCTAGCTCTCTGAAAGCTAATTATTTGGTTCTGACTTCATATTCAGCTATAGGTCGTACTTTCGGTGCCTTCTATGATAATTCAAGATTTAATCATAATGGATTTATTGCTAGTAAGGAAACACTTTTTACAATTCCTCCCTATCTGCTTAAAAGCTACTGGCCTCTTATTGATGCAGGTGGAACAGCTCATAATTCAGCAAACTATAGAATTAGGGCGTATGTGTATGGCGGTACCAATTTGGATAAAACACTGCTACCTCATACTGCTTATCTAGCCGAAGTTACAGATCCTGTAGCAGGAATCGGATATTGGCGAGCACTAATTACAGAATTCACATCAGAAGAAGCATTATTAACTCGTGCGGAAGCAAATATTCAGTTGAAAAAGTATACAGATGCATTGTCTGATATGCAATTATGGGCAGGGAATACAGTCAACTTTGCGACTAATATGACTGTAGATCTAGTCAATGATTGGGCAAACCATTTTGCATATTATACTCCTACAGCACCAACACCTAAGAAAAAATTCGATAATAAAGATTATCAAATTGAAACAGGAACACAAGAAAATATGTTGCATGCTGTATTATTTATGCGACGCATCCAAACGTTGCACACAGGTTTAAGATGGTTTGATCTTAAGAGATATGGTATTGAGGTAAATAGGAGGACAATGTCCGGTGGCAAAGTTGGTTCTGTTTCTTCTAATGTATTAAAGGCAAATGATAAACGTAGAGCTATTCAATTACCTATGGATGTCATTAGTGCAGGCTTAACCCCAAATCCGAGATAAAAATGAAAAAAATAAGAAATATTGTTTATGGCGGCCTATTATTGGTTAGTTTTACTTATTCTTGTCAAAAGGAGGATAAACTAGATTCCAATAGTGTATTTGTTGACTCTAAAATCGAACAGAATGATTTAGATAAATATATCTATAGTCATTTTATAAAACCGTACAATGTTGATATCCTGTACAAGTACGTCGATCGAGAATCTGATTTGGATTACCATCTTGTGCCTGCACCCTATGAATCGTCTGTAAGGTTAGTGAAATTAATTGAATATCTTGGTTTTGAACCCTATAATGATATTACAGGTAGTAAAGAATTTCTCCGATCAAATTTTCCTAAAATATTAAATTTTATTGGTTCCGTTGCCGTTCGAAATAATGGAACAGTGGTACTGGGAACAGCTGAAAATGGAGCGAAGATGACTTTGTATGATTTATTGAATTTGAATGCTACATCTGGAAAAGATCCAATTTTCTTGAATGACAGATTTTTTAAAACAATTCATCATGAATTTCAGCATATCCTAAATCAACGAAAACCTTTTCCTACTGATTTTGCCGCAATTACAGGAACGACATATGTCAACGATTCTTGGAATACAATCTATCCGCCTGGAAAAGAAGGTTTAGCAGTAGCAGCAGGTTATGTATCTCCTTACGCATCAAATTCACCGGAAGAAGACTTTGCAGAATTATTTTCTTTCTATGTCTCTAGAAGTCAGGCCGATTTTGATGCTAGATTAAAAGTGAAGGATGCGACAGATGCTGGTAGAGCCATTATATCGCGTAAACTTAATATAGTGAAAACATATATGAAGGATGCTTGGGGAATTGATATGGATACTCTGCGTGGGAATATTCTAGATAGAATGGCAAAATTGGATAATTTTGATCAGACAACCATTTAAAACACAAATTATGAAATATAATTCATTTTATATAATATTTTCATTACTTGTTGTATTAACAAGTTGTGACAAAAAACGTGATCGTTTCTTTGAGGATAATCCGACTGAACGACTGAATCTAAGTGTTGATAACGCTTACAAAGTTTTAAAATCTCAATCGGACGGCTGGATTATGCAATATTATCCAAGTGCTGATCTTGAATTCGGTGGTTATAATTTGTTTGCTAAATTCACCTCAGATGAAAAAGTAGATCTTCAAAGTGACTATATACCTATTATTGATGATAATACAATAGAGGGGTGGAGACCAAAACCCTATGCCGTTTTTTCGAGTAGCTATAAGGTGTATCCTGGAGCTGGTCCTATATTTACATTTGACTCCTATAATGAGGTGATTCATTATTTTGGACTTCCCGGCTATTATACGGATGAAGGTGCTGTTGATAGCGGTACAAAAGGAGACTTCGAATTTCTGATATTGAAAGCGACCGCCGATTCAGTAGTTCTTCAAGGACGTAAGACCATGAATAGAATTGTAATGCTACCCGTAAAATCAGATATTGCAATCTTAGCAAAGAAAATGCAACAAAATGCAGCAAAATTTGATGCTTTTGAAGAGTATGCTGTCGAGGTGGCAGGGAAGTCCTATGACGCATTTCCTCCTTCTGATTTAAAACGAGCGTTTGTATTTGACGATCCAGAAGATGAGAATGTGTATGCATACGTATATACCGAAACTGGTTTAGAATTTTATAAGGAATTTTCGATAAAAGGGGTGAAGGTTAAAAAAATGACTTATGTTAATGCAACCACCGCCTACCCAAATGGATATTTTGAAAATCCAGAAAAGACTGTGAAATATATTCCAATGGGATAGTTTAATTGTTTATGTTTATTTAATGGCTCTTCCGTCCTTGTATGGAGGAGCTATTTTCATTCTTAAAGTATGAATGATTCAAACTTAAAAATAGTATTAATTGGTTCAATAAGTAGCTTAGTTTATGTGTTGCTTTTAATAGCTCATTTTTACCTCATTTCTACAATACCTGAAAATATAGAAACTGTAATTGGTGTTATTGTTGAATTGTTTACAATCCCTATATTAGTTTTAATATTGATCTGTATCGGGATCTCTTTTTACCACGTTTTTGTGAAAAAGCAAAATAAGCCTATATTTTTCGTAACCTTATTTTGCAATTTTATTAGCGTCTTCTTGTTATTTTTTGGTGAAAATTTCTTTATGTGAATACAAAGAATTTTCTTTCTCAAAAGAATGTATTAAGATAATGTAAGGAACTTGGTGTTTAAAATTAGAAAGATGTTAATTATAAAAAGTCGTTATAAGCTATTTTTAGGATACTGTCTAACAATGCTTGTTATTATTATTGGTCAGGAATGCACAGACTATTATTTTCGAGATGAAGTTAGAGAATATACTTCAGGTTGGATGGCGTCAGCATTTGTATGGATAATCCTTGGTGGTTTGACCCTAACATTTATTGATGGGAGGACTAGACAAACTAAATCAAATAAATAGCTTCAGTTTATAAACATGATAGGTACGTATGATGCTGGTTCTTATATCTTGGTAGCATGTTATTAATTATAAAATTTCTTTCCGAAAAATGTAATAAAATAGTGTTCTGAAATGTCATTCGTTAATGAACGTTGTAGAGCATTCTATATAATTTAAACTAACATTTTTTGAAATTTTATGAAATATATTGTAAGCGTAGTATTATCCCTATGTGCTACAAACCTAGTTGCGCAAGAAAAAGAGAATAAAATTAAGCATTTACCGGTTGAAGTGATCTATTTCGGCGGAATTCAATTTAACAACGCGAGTAATCTGAATAGAATCTTAAGGCAAGAAGGGGTTGGAAAATTTCCAGGCTTTGGGTGGAATGCTGGTGCAGGCGTAGCTTACCGTATCAAACAAACTCTAATCGGAGGCAGTCTTAGTTTATCCACAAATAGTAAGAAAGATAATACACTGAACACTGGGGATATCATCGTATAAGTTGCAACCAATGCGGTTCATGCCGGCAATCTAATAGTAAGTCCACAGCTCGGTGTTGGGAGCCAATGGTCCACTTTTACAATTCAAAAACACAATCAGTCTGGTTCATTTGATGACTTCCTAACTTCCGCATCTAATCAGACTCAAATGGAGCATAATGCAGTGATTGTAGATTTCAATATTACACTGAAGTCAATGAATAAAAACAGAACAATATTTTACCCCGAATGTAGAGTTGGCTATAAATCCTCCATAACAAAAAATGAATGGAAGATTATCGGCGCAAAAGCCACAAATATACCTTCAGATAGATTAGCAAGTTTCTATGTACAGCTAGCATGGGGAATTGGTCGATAATAGAAAAAAAGACCTTTGCGGCCAAATTATAAATAAAATATTTATTTCAGATATCCTAAAATAGGATGTCTTACGACTAGTGAGACTGTGCAAGTGACATGTCTCGCTAATGTTTTGTGACAATCAAATCCCAAATGATTGATATTTTTTCATTGATAATTTATTCCTCAACTTTTTGTAAATATTTTGTTTTTAATAACCTTAATGCGATTTCTTTTTGTTTTTATTTCTGGTATAAATCAATTATTGGAACGTAAAATAGATAAAAATTGGATTTTGGAATATATTTTTTGTGAATAATAAAAAATATTAGTCATTTTTATGACACAGTTATTTTGAATCTGTGATCACTTGTACCTAACATCCTAAACTATAGTATCTATGAAATGCAATAGTACTGCGGATATCGATGTAATCTAAACTATGCAAAAGGAAGAAATATTATTCAAGACACATTATAACGGGCTTTGTCATTTTGCTTGGAAGATATTGGGAGATCTCACCACAGCAGAGGATCTCGTACAGGATTCATTTATTGCTTATTTTAAGAATACAGATCAGGTTAGTTCCAATGATATTGCAATAAAGAATTATCTCTATAGTTCTGTCCGTTTTGCTTGTTATAATCATATTCGGCACGAAAAAGTAAGACAAAAGTATTGGAATGTAGTTGGTTTTAGCGAAGAAGATAATACAGCACTTGAATTAAACATGATTCATAGTGAAGTTATTCAAGAGATATACAAAATCATTGAACAAATGCCCGCCTCCTGCCAGCAAGTCTTTCGATTGGGATATCTCGAAGGTTTATCCAATCTGGAGATTACGAAAGAATTACAGATTAGTATTAATACTGTAAAAACACAAAAACAACGCGGCATGAAAATGCTGCTAAAGCGCCTAAACCCTGAATTTCTCCCTCTTGTTATTTTTTTGTTAAAAAATATTTAAATTCTTGTCACCCCTTTTTCCGTCTTGCGTTTCTTTAGTATAATATATGAAAGAAAACACAGGACATATTGCGAGCATTATCCGAAAGTTCCTTAGTGACCAATTGACTATAGAAGAGCAAATTGAACTTGACGAATGGCTGAATGCTAATGCACAGAATAGACAAATTTTGGAATCATTTCGTGATGCGAGAAACATAGAAGAAGATTTGTCCATTATTCGGCAATTGGATTCGAATAAGGCATGGGATAAGTTGAATAATAAAAATCGCAAAACCATAAAGCCATTTGGGAAATGGTCGTTAGGAATAGCTGCATCAATTATTTTTCTAATGGGTACTTTCCTATTCTGGAAAGCCAAGTTTTCGCAAGGTCATTCTGAAAGAATACATGTCGCTATTAATAAAAAGCAAGATATTGCACCAGCGACAAGTGGAGCAGTTTTAGTATTGGCCGATGGAACGAACGTGCCGCTAAATGGAGATTCAACAAAAACCTTGAGTAAAAACAATAATTTGATCGGTAATGGTAGCGAATTAATCGTGAAAGATATTGATAAACCGATTCCCTCTCAGTACAATTTGCTAATTGTGCCAAAGGCTAGTTTTTATAAAATGACTTTAGGTGATGGAACGAAAGTATGGGTAAATGCGTTGTCCCAATTGAAATTTCCTTCCCAATTTTCGACTACTGAACGAAGGGTTTTTTTAGATGGAGAAGCCTATTTTGAAGTAGCACATGATCCAGATCATCCATTTATAGTAGAATCTAAAGGGAATGAAATTAAGGTATTGGGGACACATTTTAATGTGAATTCCTATACCGATCTAGTGCGTACAACATTAGCGGAGGGACGGGTAGAAGTATGGCAAGATAATCAGCATGTTGCCCTCTCACCGGGAGAATATGCGGCCGTCTCCAAGGGGCGTCTGATAAAGGGAAAAGCGAATTTACAGCAAGATCTATCCTGGCATAACAATGAGTTCTATTTTAGAAAAGAAACAATTGTGAATATTGCACATCAATTATCAAGATGGTACGATTTGGATGTGAAATTTAGAGGAAATGTACAGATGGATAAAGAATATACTGGAAGTATTGAGCGCGATGTCAAACTATCGCAGGTCCTGGAGATGTTGTCCTATGTTAGTGACCTAAAATTTGATGTGGATGGTAAAAAATTGACTATCGAGACAAAAAACTAAAAATTATACAGAGTTTTCACCAATACCAAATGCTTATGATAAATTAATAACTAAACCAAATGACCTAATAAAAGAGAACAGGAATGTTGGCGCATCCCTGTTCAGAAAAGATGTGATAACCAGGTCTAAATTAGAAGTAACAATTAAAAACCCCAATTAACCACAAACATGTAAATGTATGAATAACTTACCATTTGGCAAAAAGTGGTTCTTGATCCCTCAAGATCCGCGATTTTGCAAACCCCTACGTATTATGAAAATTAGTACATGTCTTTTATTTGCATTTGTGACAGGCGTACATGCGAAAGGTACGGCTCAGAAAGTCACTTTAAATATGAAAAATGCACGAATTGAAGAAGCGCTGTCTGCTATTTCCAAACAGTCTCACCTACGTGTGCTGTACAGTGAGAACTTGAACGCTAAAGCGCGGATTTCTGTCAATGTCAAGAATGCTTCTGTAGAAGAAGCACTAAATGCAGTATTAAAAAATAATAATATTGAATATAAGATCATTGCCAATACGATTTCTGTCAATAGCAACTCAAAAATTAGTAACAGCAGCTTTACAGAGATTCAGCAACAATCTGTCACAGGTACTATTAAAGATAAAAATGGGAAGGGGTTGAGTGGAGCTACAGTGACTGTAAAAGGAACATCAATTTCTACTCAAGCGGATGAAGCTGGTCATTTTAAAATTAACGCTTCATCTAATGCCACCTTGGTGATTCGGTATGTTGGTTTTGTGAGTACAGAAGTCGCCGTTGGAGGAAAAAAAGATATCAATATCACGCTGGAACCAGCAGATCGTACACTGGAGGAGGTGAATGTAGTTGCAACAGGATACCAAAATCTTGATCGGAAATTGTTTACTGGTGCCGCCTCTAGAATAGATGCGAAGGAAGCAGAACGTGCTGGAGTTCCAGACGTATCGCGTATGCTAGAGGGTCAAGCAGCGGGTGTTTCCGTTCAAAACGTATCGGGTACATTTGGTGCCGCACCCAAAATTAGGGTGCGTGGCGCGACATCGCTTACGGGAGATAACAAACCATTGTGGGTAATCGATGGCGTTATTTTGGACGAAGCTGTCAATATCTCAAACGAAGCTTTGTCAACAGGGGATGCAAATACCTTATTGGGCTCTTCCGTTGCCGGTTTAAATCCGGACGATATTGAATCCATTACAGTCTTGAAAGATGCGGCGGCTACGGCTTTGTATGGTGCAGCAGCCATGAACGGTGTTGTCGTAGTTAATACAAAGAAAGGAAAGAATACAGAAGGCCAAACTCATTTTAGCTATTCGGGTAATTATACCACTTATATCAAACCCAATTATAATCAATTTGATATCATGAACTCTGCCGAGCAGATGCAGTTGGTCATTGATATGGAAAATAAGGGTTACCTGAACCACTCTCAGGTATCAAGAGCCGGAACCGGTGGTGTGTTTACCAAAATGTACAATTTAATGTACGAATATGATCCAAAAACGGATTCGTTTAAACTTAGAAATGATGCACCTTCGCGTTATAATTTTTTGCAGCGCTATGCAAATGTAAATACAAACTGGTTTGATTTATTGTTTCAGAACAGTTTCGTGCATGACCATTCATTAAGTATGAGTACAGGAACACAGAAAGCACAGACCTATGCTTCGACCAGTTATATGAATGATCCGGGATACACTCTTGGTAACCAAGCTAAGCGTTTTACAGCTAATATTCGAAACAATTACAAAATCAATGATAAACTCAGCACAGAGCTTATTTTTCAGGGGAATATTCGGGATCAACGAACACCAGGTACCCTAAATCGTAACTCTGATGCGGTTTATGGTAGCTATTCCCGGGATTTCGATATCAATCCATACTCATATTCTTTAAATACCAGCCGTATTATTACCCCGTTTGATGAAAATGGCGATCGGGAATATTTTACACGGGATTATGCTCCATTCAATATCTTAAATGAGCTCGATAATAATTACATCAAACTCAAATTAATGGATATTAAAGTGCAAGGGGGGATTACTTATAAAATACTTCCTACACTAACCTACTCTGCTAATGGAATGTATCGGTATTATAATTCCGAAAGACAGCACATGATCACAGAGAACGCCAATCTTTCCAAAGCATATCGGGCAAATCAAGATCAAACGGTGAATGGCGGAAATCGTTTTTTATATGCTGACCCTGATTTTCCAAATACAGATAAGTATGTTATTCTTCCAAGTGGAGGTTTTTTCAATTTGGCAAATAATAATATGATCAGTTATTATATGCGTCATAATTTGGAATTCAATCAAAAATGGAATGACCATACAGTGAATTTGTTTGGAACATATGAACTCCAATATGCGGATAAACAGAGTCATGATTTTAATGGTCCGGGAATAGAGTATGGCAATGGCAATTTAGTTTTACCGGCATATCGGTATTATAAAAAACAAATTGAATCTGGCGGTACACCATTCGCGATGAATTATACCTATGATCGTAAACTGGCTTATGCGTTGAGAGGTGCTTATAACTATAAAGATAAGTATTCATTTAACTTCACTACCCGTTATGATGGATCGAATAAAATGGGTCGAACCAATGTTGCAAGATGGTTGCCGACCTGGAACTTATCGGCGGCATGGGATATTAATCAAGAGAATTTTTTTAATAAAGACAATAAAATTCTTTCGCGTGCCAGATTACGGGGAACCTATGGTTTAGTCGCCAATATGGGGAATGCATCTAATTCAACCGCTGTATTTTATAATGTCGCTACCTACAGGCCTTATGATGGAGAAAAAGAAGGTAAGATTAACATAAGTGGTTTGGAAAACTCTGAGTTGACCTGGGAGAAGATGTATGAGCTTAATGTTGGTGCCGATTTGGGTTTCTTAAATGATCGCATTGATCTGAATTTTGATTATTACAGACGTAATATATTTGATTTAATAGGGCCGATTCGTACCTCTGGGATTGGTGGACAATTTGAAAAATTAGCCAATTATGCGGATATGAAGGGACATGGTGTTGATATTCAAGTTGGGGGATACCCATTTAGAGATCCGGATGGCTTTACTTGGCGTACCCAGCTTACATTGGGCTTTAACAAAACGAAAATTACGAAATTGAATGTAACCCGTAATATTTGGGATTTGATTTCGGGTGAGGGTGGAGCAATGATTGGTATGCCGCATCGAGGTTTATATTCCTTGGATTTTGATAAATTGGCAGCTAATGGAGGATATCCCACCTATATTGGTACGGATGGTACGCCTGGTGAAACCTATTTTTGGTTTCAAGATAATCAGACGAACTTCCTGAAATATGAGGGACCAGTGGATCCTACGCTCGCTGGTGGTTACTACAACCGACTGGAATACAAAAATTTTAGCTTATCCTTTCTGCTTAAATTTGGTTTAGGTAATATGGTTCGTTTACAACCTAACTATTCACCAGCCTACCTGGATATGTACAATGTGTCAAGAGAGCTGATAAATCGCTTTATTTATCACGGCGATGAATACCTAACTGTGATCCCATCTACACTGGATGGATTAACAGCAGAATTTGATATTAAGAATGCAGTTGGTGATCGTACAGCATCTGTTTACTCCTACAATGCATATAACTATTCATCTGAACGGGTTGCAAAGGGTGATTATCTCCGTTTATCACAAATTTCTGTAGGTTATAATATTCCCAAATCTGTCGTCAATAAAATTAAATTTAGAACAGCACAAGTAAATCTTGTTGGTAATAATCTGTGGTTAATATACGCGGATAAAAAGCTAAATGGAGTTGATCCAGAATTTTATAGCAATGGTGGTGTAGCGCTACCAGTTCCGAAACAAGTGACCTTATCTGTGAAATTAGGATTCTAAAAGATTAAATTATGAAACTCATACACCTTAAATATTTATTTATTTCTTCTGCGCTGGTATTGAGCAGTTGCAGTAAATACCTGGATCAGCAACCAGATATGCGAGCGGAAATCAATACGGTTGATAAAGTCAAGCGACTGATCACATCGGCTTATCCGTTCGGTAATTACTTAGCGATGTCTGAAACATATTCGGATAATGTGGAAGATAAAGGCGTTGGTGGATTGTATCAACCGGTGCCTTCCCTGTATCGTTGGCAAGATATCAATAATAGCGATACTGATAGCCCCAATAGTTATTGGAACAATTGTTATGAAGCTATTGCCGCTGCCAATCATGCGCTAGCTGCGATAGAATCCAATAATTTTGGCGATGATATTTTAGCCTTCAAAGGCGAAGCATTAGTCGCGCGGGCTTATGCACATTTTATGTTGGTCAATTTCTTTGCGAAAGTATATGACTACAAGAAGCCTGAGAGCAATACATCACCAGGTATTCCTTATGTGACGGAACCAGAGACCGTAGTTATCAAAAAGTATGACCGCGGGACAGTGAAATCCGTTTATGAAAATATTCGGAAGGATCTGGAAGAAGGTTTAGCTCTTTTGGATGCAAATCCAGCAGAGTGGAATGTACCTAAATACCATTTTACACCCGCCGCTGCTCACGCGTTTGCAACAAGATTTTATTTGTTTACCGGTGAATGGCAAAAAGTGGTAGACAATGCTAACAAAATTTTCGCAGGGGGAAATTTCGCAGGAAAATTGATTCCATATAACTCCACTTTTAAAAAGATGACCTTTGAAGAAGTGCATAATGTTTTTTCCAAAGCAGATCAGCCCTATAGCTTATTGATCAATGAAACCTATAGTGGTTATCAGCGTTGGTGGGATAATCGTTATTCAATGGGTATCAATGTTTTCCAGAATATTTATAATGGCGAAACTGCAGCGGGAGCCAAGTTTTATAATTTCGGAGTATCCTATGGTGCCCCGCATTATACAACTTATATCTGGAAAGAATTCTGGTATGTGACAAATGCAACTGCAAATACGGGTTTTCCAATGCTTATGGTACCGGTCTTAATTACAGATGAAGCACTGATGAACCGAGCTGAGGCCTATTTGGAACTAGGGAATAATGCTGCTGGTATTGCCGATATGAATTTAATGGCAAGCAACAGAATTGATAATTACAACCCCGCAAATCATGCAGTGACAGTAGCAAAATCCAAGCAATTTTTTAACCTACAAAATGATAAGGAAGCGCTGATTCAGACGGTCTTACAATTTAAGCAAGTTGGCTTTATGTCAATGGGCTTGCGTTGGTTCGATATTATCCGTAAGGGTATAACGGTAAGACATCTCCTCATTGCAAATGATGAAACGGAGAGTTATATCGAATTAAAACCAGAGGATCCGCGACGCGTTTTCCAGATCCCGCAAGAAGCAAAATTGTCAGGTGTTGAACAAAACCCAAGGTAATTTATGAAAACGATTATAAAAGCAACCCTACTAGCTGTTTTACTGGCTGGTCTATACTCCTGTACGAAAGAGGAGAAACTTAATGTGAAAATTGAAAACTACGATACGTTTGTGCCCGGGAAAATTGACGAGTGGATCAAAACAAACTTAACTGATCCTTACAATATTGAGGTTGTCTATCGGTACCAGCGTAATATGCATGATATCAATAAGAATATAGCGCCGGCCAATGAGGATAAGGTAATTCCACAAATGGACGTGGTGATTAATGGATTTTTGGATGTTTATAAGAAAATTGGCGGCGTACCATTTATAAAGGCCTATACACCAAAACAATTTGCTTTGTTTGGGTCAGGTGATTATGATGTCGATGGGTCTGTGAAAGGAGGGACAGCAGATGGAGGAAGGCGTATCACCTTGTACGGAATAAATAATTTTGATGCTACAAATGCCAATTCAGTCAGCGGAAATCTTCAAGTTATCCACCATGAATTTACGCATATACTTAACCAGATGAGATTTATTCCTGGTGAGTTTGGGAAGGTTTGTGTAGGAGATTATTATTCAAACTGGACGGCGCAGGAGAATACCCAAGCAAAAGCGAGGTCATTGGGCTTTATTACTCCTTATTCGAGAAAAGCAATTGGTGAGGATTTTGCGGAAGTCCTGTCGCACTTGATTGTTGCGGGGCAATTATATTATGATGACTTTGCTTATAATAGTGGCAAGGATGCTTATCCAAAATTTAAACAGAAGGAGTCTATTGTACGCGATTACATGGTTCAGAATTTTAATATCGATGTAACGCAGTTGCAGATTGAATTTCAGCGTATCATGGCTGAAAAGTATCATTC
Source organism: Sphingobacterium sp. GW821-FHT03E03 (assembly GCF_059420745.1). Classification (NCBI taxonomy): domain Bacteria; kingdom Pseudomonadati; phylum Bacteroidota; class Sphingobacteriia; order Sphingobacteriales; family Sphingobacteriaceae; genus Sphingobacterium; species Sphingobacterium sp. GW821-FHT03E03. The sequence continues at coordinate 133,857 of NZ_JBWKUH010000011.1, read as the reverse complement.
TACACGATATGAAGCAGCAACAGCATTGGGAAATAATTATTTGGACTCTTTAGATTGGGATATTCGGAGTACTTGGGGCCTAGAAAATACGCTTTCTAATAAACAAAAGAATCTTTTTATGGCGATTTTGGACGAATTGGGAGGCTGGACTACGAAAACAATGGAATTCCAATTTGTTTCTGCGACAAAAGCGACATTAAGGATCGGTTTTGGCGATAATAGCGTCACCTATACTGCAGCTTATGATTTTGATATTAAAAGGAATGCGGACAATACATTTAATATTTCCAAGTCTGGGACACAAGGAACAGGTGCCATTTACGATAATGGAAATATAGGTTGGGTATTGAAAGATACACAACCCTTAATAGATTATTTAGGTAGTACGAGTTTTTCTGCAGAATGGAAAAAAGTTGATTTAACTGTTAATCCTAGTGATTATCTACAATATTTTATCTTGAAAGATACAAAGGATCCAAATGCAACATTGATGGGTAAAGTAAATTTGAGGAAGTATTAAATTATGAAAAAGATATTTTATTTAATGTTTTTGGTATTACTGGCTTTCAGTTGTAGTAAACCACGGGAAGTGGATCAAATATTTGGTGATCCAACTGAAAGGGTGGCAGATACTCTCGCTTATGTAAAGTCCACCCTAGTGAAAGCACCTTTTGGCTGGAAGGCTTATTTAAGCACGGAGTATTCGGGAGGTTATGGCTTTTATATGCAATTTCAGGAAAATGATAGATTAAAAATGGTCGCAGATTTAAATGAACAGAGTTCATCTGAGCTCAAAGAATCAACATACAGAATCAGGCAAATCATGTATGCGACATTATCATTTGATACCTATAATTATTTAACGATGTTGCAAGATCCAAATCCAGATGTGTTTGGAGGTCAGGCTGGCAAAGGGCTGGGAAGTGACGTTGAATTTGACTATATCCAGACTCATGGCGATACTTTATTTTTTGAAGGTAGGAAATTTAAAAAACCTCTTGTCTTGATAAAAGCAAAAGAATCTGAAGCAAAAGTGTATACGAGTAAAGGGTATGCACAAGCAATTGAAAAGATTAACAAATTCTTCGTTGAAAATTCAAATCCATATATTGAAGAAAACGGACAGAAATATCAAATTACAATTAATAATGATTCCAAGGAAGTTGGTGCGACTACCATTCTAGCAGGTAATAAAGTAGAGAGTTCGTCAGCTAAGTTTTATTATACCTTAGATGGCATTGGTTGTAATGCGGAGTCTCCACTTAAGGCGGGAAAAGTTAATATTGTAAAAATTGGATGGGATAATGATAAGCTAACTGCGTATGATGCAGATGGTAGAAAATTTGAAGTAAAAAATTCAGTTCAACCATTAATTCCGCTGCATTTGTTGATGGGAACAAAATATTCTAAATTATATTTACCGTTCAATATATTACTGCCTGGCAATTCTCCAAAAGGAACAGATATCTTAAATCGGTATTTCAAAGGATTGGGAAATGGTGCTACGGGTTATGTTTTTAATTGCGGTGATATCAGTTTGGCTTGGAATCTCGCGAATAAGAGGATTTCTTTCATTGGATTCGCCAGTCAAAATAACTGTGGCGGTGGTTGGTCAACAACAATTGTGTACGACTATACTATTGACGAAGCGACAGGTGTATTGAAGTTAACCAAGAGGTCAGCTGCTTCTGGAGGATACAGCGCCAAGATTATGGACCAGCTTGACGATTTTCTGCTCAATAGCAGCTTTAAACTGGAGTATGTAATTGATGGAAAAAATCTGTATGCAAAAATCATAGGTATAGATAGACCTGATGTTTCAATGACATTTACGTTGCAATAATACTTTCTGTAACTGCGTCCTGTGATAATAGTGAATAGTGTTATCACAGGACGTTTGTATTTAATACCGCAGCTCGATGGCGCTGAATGCATTCTATTCTGAGTTTTCCACATCGTGTTAATAACAATGTGGAAAAATTGCTTTTAAGCCCACCTGGATGACTCCGCCGCGAAAATGTTTCAAATTGCACTATGGCGGAATCGTTTTCTCCTCTGTCTGTTTCATTTCGACGCCTATCTAAGCGAAAAAGTGTCCAGTCTGTGCCATACAAATGGGCGACTTTTTCATTCTGAAGGGCAACTAACTCATTCTGACCTGAGAAAATGTTAAATTGCCGTCCGTTGAATTGATTCCGACACAGGGCTAAATCGTTCAGATACTCTGGGAAATGTTAATGTCCGAGCGCGAAATCGAGCTTTCGGACTGCAATCTTACACTTTACTTTGCTATGGACGTCATGGCGTCGAAGTGATTTCCTCTGAAGTGACAGCCATCTTGATCGCCAAGGTATGAAGGTCGCTTAACAAGGAATTTGCCTCCAATTAAATGTAGTGCAATTTTTCTATCGCCATAATCTTTTACCGCTCCATCGCCCTCATTCACCGACTTTTTCCGAAGGTTAGTCTAAATGTAATAAAATCGCATGCTGAGTTGTTTTACTTTTGAATCAGAAACTGAAGAAAATGTTGCAACAAAATCAATATTCCTGCGACAACTAGGAAAGAGACAATAAAAAACTAACACTATAAAGTAGAAACGATTATGAAACCATCATGATTTATTCAATAAATAAGAAATGAATAAATCTGATAGCTTCATCACAACTAAAAACAATTATAACGATGAAAACTTTAGTAAAGACATTTGTAGCAGCCGCTTTGATCGCAGTATCAACATGTACGATGGCTGCAGGTAACCCTGGTAAAACGTTGAACCTATCCACCGCAGACTTGGCTATTGATAGCTATCTATCGGTGATGACAGAAGGTGTGTCGGGGGGTGTTGAGCACCTATTCGCTTCCGATTTCAGCCAAAAGATTCAAGGCGAAACTGGGCGTACCAATACGCGTTCAGAGGTAATTTCTTTTTTGAAAAAACAAAAAGGTGAAAAACTGAACTGTAGTACTAATACGGAGGTTCTGGAGGAATCCGAAAATTATATGGTGGCACGCATCACGATGAAATTCGAAACATTTACAAAAACCGATCTAGTTACTTTAATAAATGAAGCCGGAAGCTGGAAGGTCGCGAGTTCAGTAAACTCATATAAATAGCAACTGTTTAATTAAATTCATATGTTTATTTTTAGCCACGTCGTGATGATGTGGCTTTTTTGTTATGGCAGATTGTTCGGTTCCGAAAAGGAGAAGGACGGTGATGAGTTATCAACAATGTTATTAACATCGTGTGGAAAACATAACCTAGGGTTTAATACATCGGAAGCGGGGATTGCTGTGGTAAATACAGGGAAAATGGAATCCCGGCATAAGGCGTGGAGTGCCTGTCCGGGGCGCATATCCCGCGCCAATCAGGTTGAATTGAGATAAAAAATAAGAAAGCCTCCACATGGGAGGTTTTCTTACTAAAATGTATTGTAAATTATTTTTTTAGACCTTCAGCACCTTGTATGATACCTTCAACCACCGTAGGGTCCTGCAAAGTAGATGTGTCACCTAAATTACTGATATCTCCCTCCGCAATCTTGCGTAGAATACGGCGCATGATCTTTCCGGAACGTGTCTTTGGAAGGTCATTGACAAACTGGATAATATCAGGTTTGGCAATAGGACCGATAATACGCGATACAGTCTCCATGATATCTTTCTTGGTCGCTTCTGCATCCGTGTGGTGATTGGCGATAACGTAAGCATAGATGCCTTGGCCTTTCACCGGATGTGGATAACCGACGATAGCAGATTCCACAACATCAGCATGCATATTAATAGCATTTTCTACTTCAGCAGTGCCAATGCGGTGACCAGATACATTCAACACATCGTCCACGCGACCTGTGATTTTGTAATATCCTTCTGGGCTACGGTAGCAACCATCACCGGTAAAGTACATGTCTTTATAGGTTGAGAAGTACGTTTGTCTACAACGATCGTGGTCTCCCCAGGTCGTACGTAGCATACCTGGCCAAGGGAATTTGATACATAGATTTCCGGTGACATCATTGCCCTCAATTTCTTTTCCATTCTCGTCCATCAACGCTGGTTGTACACCAGGCATTGGGAACATCGCATAACTTGCTTTTTCTGGCGTAACACCGGCTAAAGAGGTGATCAGGTGACCACCATTCTCCGTTTGCCAATAAGTATCAACGACAGGACAGTTCTTTTTACCGACCTTTTCATTAAACCAGTTCCAGGCTTCTTCGTTGATAGGTTCGCCCACTGAGCCCAGTACACGCAGTGACGAAAGGTCGTTTTTATCTACAAACTGATCTCCAAAAGCCATTAAAGAACGTAATGCTGTAGGGGACGTGTAAATGATATTGACTTTATACTTGTCAACAATATCCCAATAACGGCTCGCATCTGGGAATGTTGGGATACCTTCAAACATCAATGACGTTGCACCTTGGGATAATGGTCCATAAACAATATAGCTATGGCCAGTAATCCAACCAATGTCAGCTGTACAGAAAAATACATCATTTGGTTGATACTGGAAGGTATTCATAAACGTATATCCCGTATAGACCATATAACCACCACAGGTATGTACAACTCCTTTTGGCTTACCTGTAGATCCAGAAGTGTAAAGGATAAATAGCGTATCCTCTGCATCCATTTCTTCAGCCGGGCAAGCCGGATTGCCTTGAGTCTCTACCTTCTTGATCTCATCTTCCCACCATACATCACGGCCTTTGATCATGGATACCGGTGTGCGTGTACGTGTCAATACAATGACTTTCTCTACAGTATCACATTGCATCAATGCATCATCAACAATATTTTTAAGTCCAATGGTTTTATTACCACGGTAGCTACCATCGGAAGTAACGATCAATTTGCATTCCGCGTCCTCAATACGATCCGCGATCGAACGCGCGGAGAATCCACCAAAGACAACCGAGTGGATAGCACCTATACGCGCACAGGCCAATACCGCAATCACTAGTTCAGGTACCATCGGTAAATAAATACAGACCCGGTCGCCCTTTTTGATGTTGTTGTTCTTTAATACATTGGCAAATTGCTCGACCTTCTGTAACAATTGTTTATAAGAAAGGATGCGGTGTGCTTCATTCGGGTCATTTGGTTCCCAAATAATCGCAGGTTTATCCCCATTCGCATAAATATGACGGTCCAGGCAGTTTTCTGTAATATTTAATTTTGCACCTTCAAACCATTTGATATTAGGTTCCTCAAAATTCCAGTTTAGCACTTTGTTCCATTTTCTCTTCCAGAAAAAATGATCCGCTATGCTCGCCCAAAACTCCTCAGGTTGTTCTACACTTCGCTTATATTCACTTTGATATTCTTCAAATGATTTTATTTGTAGGCTCATTGTTATAGGATTATTATGAATTATTTTAATTTATAAAGTTATCGTTGCGAAATTGTTTTTAATAGCTCAATTTCGGTGTACAATTTAGCGGTTTTTGCCCATTTTATCAACAATTTGATGTTTAATATAATGTTAAACTACTTTTATCTATCAAGATTGTTATATTGCAGCAAGATTAAACACAGATGTTGTTTCTAAGAAAGATATTCTATATCAGCATTTATACGAATATTTTGATTGCATTGGCTGCTATGGCTCAATGTGCATTGACCTATATCATATTTGAACGGCCGATCAATTGGTCAATTGTCTTAGTTGAGGGGACAGCAACATTATTGCTTTATAATTTTAGCTTATGGTGGTCTAAACCCCAAAATCCAAAAGAATCAAAATTTGCCCGTACTCGCTGGATATTTAACCACGAGTGGGTGATGTGGCTGAATAATGTCATCGCATTGGTTGTTCTTGGTTGCTGTTTGCTAGACATCCATCTTTATTCGTTCTTATTTTTAGGTTTTATTGGAATATTGAGCTTATTGTACGGGATGCCGCTGTTCACTTTTCACGATCGCAAAGTTGGGCTTCGGCAAATTCCTGGGGCGAAGATCTTCCATATCGCCTTGGTTTGGGTATGCAGTAGTGTGGTACTTCCTTATGTTGAATTGCTCAATACGGGTGACAGGACAGACTCTTGGGTACTTGTTGCACTTTGTGTGCTGAAATTTATATTTTTGATTATTTGCACTTTGCCTTTTGATATTCGGGATATTCAACAGGATTCCTACTATCATTTGCGGACATTGCCCAATATGTTAGGGGAACAGAAAGCGAAAAGACTTACCTATACTTTATTGGTGTTACATAGTCTCTTAATCCTTATTGCTCCATATCTGATGGAAATCAAGATTGGGTTGATCCTGACCAATCTTGTGATATTTGCTCTTTTGAAACTAGCGGTCTTCAAGACCAAGGAGCATTATCACTATGCTTACTTACTAGATGGAAGTCTGGTACTCCAATTTTTGATCGTAGTGTTGTTTAATATTTAAACCCCATCCTGTTGTCCTAAAAATGCGATAATCTTATCTGCAGCAACTTCTGATAATTTGTAATAGCTTTCAAACGTCCAGCCCGCTACATGGGGAGATAAAATGACATTATCCCTACTGATAAGGTCGGGATACCAGGTTTGTTCAGCAAGTTTGGGGAATTTTTCGACAGGAAGCACATCAAAGGCCGCTCCGAGAATATTACCCTTATTAAGACTGTTTAATACAGCCGGAACTTGTACAATCCCACCTCTGGCACCCAATAGGAAAAAGATAGGTTTGTTAAACTTCGATAAATAGGCATCATCAATCATTCCCTTTGTTTCGGCGGTCAATGGAATATGGAAACTAATAACATCGGCTTGCTCATAGATATTTTCCATGCTTGCTTCTTCTGCATACTCGTCAGTATAATTCGTACGATATTTGTCGTAAGCGAGTACCTTCACGTCAAAGCCAGAAAGCTTTTTGGCCATTGCCATGCCATTGTGTCCATAACCTATCAAGCCAACAGTACGACCTTTAAGTTCATAGCCTCGGTTGGCTTCGCGTAACCATTGACCACCTCTCACTTGTTGATCACTGCGGTTGAGATTATTCATCAGACTCAATAACATTCCGATCATATGTTCGCCCACCGCATCCCGGTTACCTTCGTTTGCGGGAATTAATGTAATCTGTCGCTGTGCGGCAATTTCATCATCGATATTATCCATTCCGGCTCCTGCCCGGGCGATGAAACACAAGCTAGGAGCCAGGTCAAAGAACGGCTTATCTACCTGAAATTTGGACCGAATGACCATGCCTGAGTAGTTGGCAATGATTTTTTCCGTTTCTTGGCGGTCAATGTCAGGTTGGTAGTCATAGGGAATCCCCGCCTGTTCAAATTTCTCCAACATAATTTCGTGGATGTCGTCTACAATCAAAATATTAGCTTTCATGATTACGGTTGATTTGCATAAAGTCTACTGACAGTAACTTGTTTAACTGTTGTTGCTTGAGTCTATTCGGCATGATTTTCATGATGAAATTGCGCATACCGATCAGAAATGGGGTCTCCCATTGAGCGATCTTCCCGATCTGCCAAGAAGTATTCGTAATATAGTTGACGCGCTCCATTCGACGTATTTCAAATCGAGAGAAGGCATGTTGAATGGATGAGGCTGTTTTGAGTTCGTCCAGCAGCACAGCAACATCTTCTATTGCTTGACAGGCTCCCTGTCCTAAATTGGGGGTAGTGGCGTGACCAGCATCTCCAAGCAAAAGGATATTGTCAAAAGCAAGCTGTTGTAATGGGGCGATATCTATAATGTCATTCCAGATCAGTTCGGCATCCTTAGTCTCCGATAGAATCGTTGGAATAGGATCGTGGTACTCCTTGAAGTTGTTCAATAATTCTGCCGTAGTCCAGTTTTTTAGCGTCGGATTTTGCTGTATGCTATTGATACAGGCGTACCAATACACGCGATTACCAACAAGGGGTGTCATTCCAAATCTACCTTTTGCACCCCAGGTTTCAGTACTTTTTTTGAGCTGGATACTGCTATTATCTATTGTTGCCCGCCAGCAGGTGTAACCCGAATAACGGGGGCTTGAGGCCGGTATCAGTTGTTGACGTAATAGTGAATGTACGCCATCGGCAATAAGTAATGCAGCTCCTACAGCTTGGCTTCCGTCGGTAAAATGAACACAAACTTGTTCTCCTAACCTTTCGAAGGAAGTCGCACGTTTGCCAAGATGAACCTGGTTATCGGGGATTTTTGACAAAAGAAACTGGTGTAGGTCTGCCCGGTGTATCGCAAAATTGTCCTGATTGTATTTTTTGCTGATGGATTTGGTATTCGGTTCGACCAAAATATTTCCTTTTTGGTCCAAAACATTATAGGAGCCCAGATAATGTCCAATTTGACTGATTTCATCTTTTAAACCTAGGTGATCTAGGGCCTGCATCGCATTGGCGGCGAGCCCAAAACCTGCACCTATACCTTTAAGTTCAGCTACACTTTCATAAACATGGGCTTTAAGACCCAATTTTTGAAGGCCTATCGCGGCACATAATCCAGCGATCCCACCGCCAACAATAATAAAAGTGTTATCTGCAAAATTCATATCAAAGGCAATTTGCGATCTCGTTAGTCAAGCTGACAAAATCGTCTACAGTTAACCGTTCGGCCCGCAGCTCATAAAGCGGATTATCTGACATCTTATCTTTTGGGACAACCCCTGAAAGGGAATTGCGTAAGGTTTTGCGGCGTTGATTGAATCCTGCTTTGACGACGCGCCAAAATAGCTTCTCATCACAGGCCAGTTGCTCACGGTCATTGCGGGTCATACGGATGACACCCGACAGTACCTTAGGCGGCGGATTAAAAGCGCCAGCCTTTACAGTAAAGAGATATTCTACTTTATAGTAAGCCTGTAAAAACACACTCAGAATTCCATACTCTTTACTGCCTGCTTTCGCTGTACAGCGCTCAGCGACTTCTTTTTGAAACATACCTGTCATCTGAACAACACGTTGACGTTCGTCCAAAATTTTGAAGAGGATCTGAGAGGAAATATTATAGGGAAAGTTGCCAATGACAGCCATCTTTTCGCCAAAATATTGTGAAAAATCAAGGTTTAGAAAATCGCCGTGGATCAATCTTTTTCCCAGCTGTGGGTATTTATCGTCCAAATAGGCAATCGATTCATCATCAACATCGATCAGATAGGTCTCATATTCTTCTTTCTGTAATAGAAAGTCGGAAAGGACACCCATTCCCGGACCAACTTCGAGTACCTGGCTGAAACCCAATTTAGGATCCAATGCCTCTACAATACGTTGTGCGGCATTCTTATCGTTTAAGAAATGCTGTCCTAGATGTTTTTTTGCTCTAACTGTACTCATGATGCAAAATTAGAAATTAAAAAGCTTTATAAAGTAAAAAGTCGAAATTAAAAGCCTAATCAACATCTCAATACTCATATCTAACTACTCAATACTAAAAAAAAATCCCTATTTTTGATTCAAAGCATTTAAAAAGGATGAGTGATAAACTAAAAATCGGAATTACCGTAGGGGATATTAATGGTATTGGACTTGAAGTAATTATCAAGTCATTGGTAGATCAACGTATGTGCGATTTTTTCACACCAATTGTTTATGGAAATACAAAAGTTGCCTCTTTTCATCGGAAAGCGGTGGGAATAAACGATTTTAGTTTTAATGTAGTCAATGATGCTGAACAAGCCCATCCTAAAAGGGCAAATATGATCAATTGCTGGCAGGAAGATGTCAAGATCTCTTTGGGAGAGGAGAACGAAATTGGTGGAAAATATGCTTTTTTGTCTTTGGAAAGAGCGATTGAGGATTTGAAAGCTGGTAAAATAGATGCTTTAGTGACTGCACCCATCAATAAGCATAATATTCAACAGGAGGGATTCCAATTTCCTGGTCATACCGAATATTTGCAGGCCAAAGTTGAAGCTGATGATGTATTGATGTTTATGGTATGTGACGAACTACGCATTGGTGTGGTGACAGGACATATTCCGCTACATGATGTGGCTGCGAATATTACTGAAGAGGCGATACTGAAAAAGCTGATCCTCATGAATGAGTCTTTGAAAAAGGATTTCTGGGTAGAGAAACCCAAAATTGCCGTTTTAGGACTTAATCCACATGCTGGGGATCATGGAATTATCGGTACGGAGGACGACCAGATTATTCGACCAACAGTAGAAAAAGCAAATGAGCAAGGGATTTTTTGTTTTGGACCCTATCCGGCAGATGGTTTCTTTGCAAAAGGAGCATATGAAAAGTTTGATGCCGTATTGGCCATGTACCACGATCAAGGATTAATTCCGTTTAAGCATATCGCAAAAGGTGCTGGTGTAAATTATACAGCAGGATTACCTATTGTACGTACTTCGCCAGATCATGGTACAGGCTACGATATCGCTGGAAAAAATCTGGCTTCACCAAGCTCATTTGTAGAAGCAATTTTCACTGCAGTCCATATTGTAAAACGCCGCAGGGAACAGGCTGAATTACTGAAAAATCCATTGGCATTCCGCAAATTGTCCAAAGATCGGGATTAGGTTGATAATAATTGATGATTTTTTTGATCTATAAGGTTATATAAGTCAGGTTAAGCAGGTGACGAGAACCATAGCCGTCATTAAGGATCGTAATGATTCTCGAGGGATAAGTAAAACAGAAATCGTATCAGCTTACAGCTTCTATAATCAAAATCTCAATACTTAATACTAAAAAAAGTATTACTTTTGCAAACTGTTTGGTTTTTTACCTGCTGTTCTAACTATGTGCGATAATTTACAACATCCAATATTTTCTATCATCAAAGAGCTTGCCGAGCAGACAAATACGGAGTGTTATGTCATCGGAGGGTATGTACGCGACTACATTATGAAGCGTCCATTCAAGAATGATGTGGATATTGTTGTGGTGGGAAGTGGTATTGAATTTGCAACTTTATTAGGTGAAAGGCTTCATACTAAAGTGGCGGTCTATAAGAATTTTGGAACTGCAATGCTCGTTTTTGAGGGCTTGAATGTAGAGTTTGTGGGTGCGCGGAGGGAATCTTACCGAGCGAACTCCCGAAAACCAATTGTAGAGGATGGCACATTGACCGATGATCAAAACCGTCGTGATTTTACCATCAACGCCATGGCTTTTTCGCTGAATAAAGCCGATTACGGTACATTGGTAGACCCCTTCGATGGGGTAAAGGATCTCGAGCACCGTGTGATTCGGACGCCTCTTAATCCAATTGAAACTTTTTCAGACGATCCATTGCGTATGATGCGTGCGATCCGTTTTGCAACCCAGCTAAATTTCAAGATTGACATTGCGGCTATTACAGCAATTACTGATACAAAAGAACGTATTAAGATTATTTCGAGGGAACGGATTATCGATGAGATCAATAAGATCATTCTTTCCCCAAAACCCTCGGTGGGTTTTAAATACCTTTTTGATACAGGCTTATTAGAATTGATTTTTCCGGCCATGTACAACCTGCATGGAGTTGATATTATTGATGGAAAAGGACATAAGGATAATTTCTACCACACATTGGAAGTACTGGATAATGTGTGTGAATTATCAGGGGATCTCTGGTTGCGCTGGGCTGCTATTATGCACGATATTGCTAAACCTGCGACAAAACGTTTTGATAAGAAATTGGGCTGGACATTTCATGGGCATGAAGACCGTGGCGCACGTATGGTGCCTAAGCTTTTTGCTGAACTAAAATTGCCGCTTCATGAAAAGATGAAATTCGTACAGAAACTTGTACAATTGCATCTTCGTCCGATTGTCCTTGCTCAGGATATTGTGACAGATTCTGCTGTCAGACGCTTATTATTTGAAGCAGGTGATGACATTGATGCATTAATGATGCTGTGCCACGCCGATGTGACAACGAAGAATGAGTTTAAAAAGAAAAAGTACCGCCAAAATTTTGAACTTGTCAAGCAGAAACTAAAGGATGTAGAGGAACGTGACAAGATACGAAATTGGCAACCGCCGATCAGTGGAGAAGATATTATGATACTTTTTGGATTAACACCCGGCCGCGCTGTTGGGCAATTAAAAAACTTGATCCGCGAGGCTATTTTGGAGGGTGAGATTCCGAATTCCCGGATTGAAGCCTATCAATATCTAGTAAAAAAGGCTGGAGACATGGGTTTGGAGGTCAAACAAGAAATCCAGTTGGAAATTTCCAATTCTTAAAATATAGTATTAATTTTAAACTGCTAAAAAGAAGAATACATAGAAGATGGCAATTTATAGATTTAGAGTTACTTTTGAAGATTATGAAGATGTATATCGTGAAATTGATATGCCTTCGAAAAGTACATTTTTAGACATGCACGAGGAAATCCATAAAACGACAGGTTATGCGACGGATACTTCTTCCTCTTTTTATGTGAGCAATGATCAATGGAAAAAAGGGACAGAAATAGCGTTTAAACCGACCCAGCGAAAAAAAGATGCTGAAGTTTTGTTAATGGAGAATATTCGCCTGAGCAAGTTTATTGATGATCCTCACCAAAAGTTTTATTACGTCTATAATTTTGACCGCCCTTATGATTTTCAAGTGGAGCTGATCAAGATTTTGAAAGAGGAAGTGGGTAAAGACTATCCGGCATTATTCAAATCTGTTGGCCAGGTGCCTAAAACTATGACTGCCGCTAACTTCCCGGTATCCGATGCTGTTGAGGAGGATGAATTTGTTGAGGAAGATGATACACAATATGGTGTGGATGACGAAGACGAATTAGATGGCTTTGATAGCGAAGATGAAGACGAAGAGGGTGAAGGCGAGGAAGAGCGCGAGGGATCTAACGGCTATGAAGACGAATATTAATTGAAAATGCTTTCAATGCATATTTGAGCATTTGAAGCAAATATTATGGCAAAAAAGAAAACACTGATAGCCATTGTAGGTCCGACTGCTGTTGGAAAAACTGCAATGGCTATTTCATTAGCTCAATATTTTAAGACCGAAATTATTTCTGCCGATTCCCGGCAGTTCTATCGCGAGATGACGATTGGTACAGCAAAGCCAGATCTAGAAGAACTGGCTCGTGCTCCGCATCATTTTATAAATTCACATTCCATTACCCAAGATTATTCTGCTGGAGATTTTGAACGGGAAGCCTTACACAAGTTGGATGACCTTTTCCGGCAACATGATGTGGTCGTTATGGTCGGAGGATCTGGACTTTTTGTACGTGCGCTCTGTGAAGGCTTGGATGATCTCCCTAAGGCAGGAGATGAGGTACGTGAAAGACTTAACAATGAAATGACACAGCTGGGGCTTGAACAGATGAAAGAGCGATTAAAAACAATTGATCCAGCCTATTATCAAATCGCTGATATTGATAATCCACAGCGTGTCGTTCGTGCCTTGGAAGTATTTGAGGCAACAGGCAAACCCATGTCCTTTTATCACAAAAAAAACCTAAGTAAGAGACCATTTGATATCCTGACGATCGGATTGAATATGGCACGTCCGCAGTTGTACGAAAGGATTAATCTTCGGGTGGAACGTATGATGGAATTGGGATTGTTGGAAGAGGTAAAATCATTATTTCCCTTTAGAAACAAGCCGGCTTTGTTGACGGTAGGCTACGCTGAATTGTTTGATTACCTCGACGGAAATATTTCCTTGGAAGAAGCTGTGGAGAGGATCAAGCAAAATTCAAGACGCTATGCGAAGCGGCAGATTACCTGGTTTAAAAAATATGGCAATACCTCGTGGTTTCAACCTGATGAAACAGGGACGGTTATTGATTTCATAAATGCTAAGCTAATTGAAGGGAACATAATAAGTTAATCAGCATCTCATTACAATAAAACTTTCATTCTCTCACGAGAGGAACAACAGTTATAAAAATTAACTGAAGATTCTTTCTAGCCAATACAAAGAAAAAGGCTCTTGGTGGTCACCAAGAGCCTTTTTTATGAACCTTATTAGCTTACTTTACCAAGTAATTCCATCCAAATGGATCGGCTACTTTACCATAGCGCAATTCATTTAGATAATGTAAAACTCTATTGGAGAACTCACGGCCCTCAACTGGAGGTAAATTGTAGTCTTGTCCTTCAAAACCGATCCGGCTAATGTCAGTAATCGTAGCAGCTGTTCCTGCAGCAAATGCCTCAGTAACTGTACCTGCTTTAATCCCATCAATAAGCTCCTGTACGGATACTTTCCGCTGCTCAGTTTTATAACCCCATTTCTCTGCCAATTCCATAATCGTACGACGCGTTACACCATGTAAGATGGTATCGCCATGCGGCGTGATAATGGTATCACCAATACGGAAGATTAGGTTTGCGGTACCCGCTTCTTCGATATATTTGTGTTCTGAAGCATCAGTCCACATAATTTGATCGTAGCCTTCATCGTTAGCTAATTGGGTCGGATAAAGCGACAGCGCATAATTACCTGCATTTTTCGAGAATCCAACACCGCCTTCAGCTGCACGTGTATAGTACGTTTCAACTTTTAAGCTAATCGGTTTACTATAGTAAGCACCTACTGGGCCCGTGATAATGATAAACTTGTATGATTTGGATGGATGTACGCCCAACGCAGCTTCAGTACCGAACATAAATGGACGTATATACAAAGAAGAACCTTCTTTAGCAGGAACCCAATTACGGTCAATATCCAATAGTTTGTTCAGACCATCCATAAAAATTTCCTCAGGAACCTCAGGCATCTGAAGGCGTGCTGCAGATTTGTTGAATCTTTCCCAGTTTCTGTCTGGACGAAAGATGCTCACTGTACCATCTGCGAATTTATAGGCTTTAATACCTTCAAAGATCGCTTGACCATAATGTAAAGCTGACATGGAAGGACTGAAACTGATATTTCCGTAAGGGACGATGCTGACATCTTTCCATTCACCATCATCATAGTCTGCGACCAGCATGTGGTCGGATAATATCTTTCCGAATTTTAGATTGTCGAAATCTACTTGCGAGAGTCTTGAATTTTGAGTTGGCTCTACGCGAATTGAATAGTTCTCTGTCGCGTTCATCTTATTTTTTATATTACTTAGGCTAAGTTAGGAAAAATTGAAATATAAATCGCACTTTGCTACGATAATTTCCCGTTTAGAAAAATGCCTTTTATTTCGGACAGTCATTCTCCTATTTACTACACTTCCCTATGAAAATGAAAAATAAACCGATAAAATTTATCGAAGCAACCTGCTTTCAATTAATTGTATTAATTTTGTGTTAATTAATACTGTTTCTGTATTTGTGGCATAAAGTTTGGCAATAAAGACTGCGACCGTAGATGGGCATTGGGTCGCTTTACGCTATAAAATCACTTATCATAAAATAAACTTAGTATGGAATTGACTCACCGTCTTAACAAAAGCAATGAAGTAACATCGGGTGAAACTCGCGAATTGTTACAGCGTGATGTTGAAATTCAAAAGAAAGGTATTTCTGTGAATTTTATTCTTGGTTTTTTTGTGTTTTTGTATAAAACCGCAATTAAACCCTAAAAAAACAGAGATTAGCCAAGATAGTCTCGAAAAATTTTGGCTAATCTCCCCAAGAATAGACGTTCGGTCAATCTTGTAAAATCTTTAAAAGCGGGTCAAGATATTCTCTATTATTGCTCAATCGAGGGACTTTATTCTGTCCACCCAGTTTACCTCTAGATTTCATCCACTTATAAAAAGTATCTGATGGTGCATTATGGACAATTGGCGGGCGAAGTGCCATGTTCTTGAATCGCTTTGCGTCGTAATCTGAATTTATTTCCCTCAACTTGGCATCCAATATTTCACAAAAACGTTTAAAATCGTTGGGTTGCTGTTCAAATTCAATGACCCATTCGTGCGCGCCTGCTTCGGCATCCCTAAAATAAACTGGTCCTGCGGTGTAATCTTTTATACGCGCATTTGTCAGTTTGCTTGCTTCGGCTAGTGCCTGTTCGGCATTGTCAACAATCACTTCTTCACCAAATGTATTGATATATTGTTTTGTACGTCCCGATATCTGAAAGCGGTAGGGAGACAAAGACGTAAACTTGATTGTGTCGCCTATTTTATAACGCCATAGTCCGGCATTGGTGGAAATGATCAGCGCATAGTTCTTGCCGATTTCTACCTGATCCAAACGTAGCGTTGTCGGGTTTTCCTCATGCATTCGTTCCGTGGGAAGGAATTCGTAATAAATCCCATAATCCAACATGAGCAGAAGATCTTCAGAATCCGATTCATCCTGTAACCCAAAATACCCTTCTGAGGCATTGTAGTTTTCTAGATAGTACATCTTATCTGAAGGAATCAGTTTGTGGAACTGCTCGCGGTAGGGCTTGAAACTCACACCTCCATGACCATAAAACTCAAGGTTTGGCCATACTTCCAATAGATTGTTCTTGCCTGTGATTTCCAGTACACGTTTAGCCATCACAATATTCCATGTTGGTACACCCGCCAGACTAGTGACATTTTCTTTGATGGTAATTTGCGCGATCTGCTCAATTTTCTCTTCAAAATTGGGATTTAAAGTCACCTCCATGTTTGGGGTTCGTTTGAATTCCGCCCAAAATGGAAGGTTGCGGATCAGGATGGAAGATAGATCTCCATAATAGGAGTCTGGGCTAAAGTTGTTGATCTGCGATGAACCGCCGATGACAACAGACTTTCCTGTAAAAACACGGTTTTCAGGTCTATTGTGACAGTATATAGTCAACATGTCCTTCCCTCCCTGGAAGTGGCATTCTTCTAGGGCCTCTTCGCTCACCGGTATAAATTTGCTACGATCAGAGGTTGTTCCAGAAGATTTTGCAAACCATTTGATATCCGAAGGCCACAGAATATTCTGTTCACCTTTGATCATCCGATCTACATAACCTTTGATATCGTCATAATCCTGTATAGGTACGCGCTCTTTGAAGATTTCTGGGGTGAGTATGCTGGTGTAGTCGTATTTTTTTCCCCATTCCGTCGCCTCGGCAGTAGAAATTAAACTTTGGAACCATTCCTCTTGTACATCGTGGGGATATTTCATGAAAAGCTCGATTTGGTGAATCCTTTTTTTCATGAACCAAGTAAAAATGGAGTTTAATAAGGCCATAGAGGGTATTCGTTATGCTTTAAAATTTTTTCCTTCTTAATTCAAAATGACGACCAAGATAGAATTTTCGGGCCAGTTCATTATCCGCGATTTCTTCAGGTGTGCCCGTAAGCATAATCTTTCCTTCGGTCAAAAGGTAGGCCCTATCCGTAATGGATAAAGTTTCCTGTACGTTGTGGTCGGTGATTAAGATGCCAATATTACGTGTTTTGAGTTTAGCAACAATCGTTTGGATTTCCTCTACGGCAATAGGGTCAACCCCTGCAAATGGCTCATCCAATAGGATAAACGATGGATTTGCGGCCAATGCTCGAGCGATTTCCGTACGTCGGCGCTCGCCCCCCGACAAAAGATCACCTCTGTTTTTACGGACACGATGCAGACTGAATTCGGATAGCAATTCTTCCAACTTGGCCATACGTTCTTCTTTGTTGGGATAGTGGATCTCCAGTACAGCGAGGATATTGTTTTCTACGGATAACTTGCGGAAAACAGAAGCTTCCTGTGCCAAATAACCTATTCCACGCTGCGCGCGTTGGTACATCGCATCTTGCGTGATCTCTTGATCATCTAAAAATACTTTTCCGTCATTGGGTTTGATCAGACCTACAATCATATAAAATGAGGTCGTTTTACCAGCACCATTGGGCCCCAGTAACCCGACAATCTCTCCTTGTTCTACATGAAAGGATACGTTGTTGACAACAGTACGTTGTTTATATTTTTTTATGAGATGTTCTGCCTTTAAAATCATCTTCTTGATTTATCTTGTCACTATAAATTTCTGCTCTACTTATTCCGCAAAATGCCAGATAATGCTGAATTTACCGTTGGAGCATTTGAATGCAAATCTATGGTAAATATATTTAATATCTTCTTAGTATTAAGTATTTAGATGCTAAAACGCTAATATCGAATTCCCTTGATGTTAAGCTGTAAGTTTCTTTTATTGCGCCACACATTCTCTTCAATGCTATAACAGATATCAAAACTCTGCCCCGAATTGATATGATCAATATGTTCTGCTAATCCGAAACCGATGCAATCAAAAGATGGAGAGTCTTCCTGGACAACTGTCATTTTTAAATGATTTGTACCTACAGGGAAAGCCGACCCTACTGAACTCACTTTCTTACTCAAGAAAATTGGTGACTCATTTTGTGGGCCAAAAGGTTCAAACTGTTGGAGTATGCGAAAAAATTTAGCGTCTATATCCTTCAGATGGAGTTTAGCATCGATCTGAATTTCTTGTGTCAGCATTTCGGGACTGATCCTACGAGCCACGACCTCTTCAAATCGATCTTGAAACAGGCTTACATTGTCCAGTGACATGGTCAGTCCAGCAGCATATTTGTGCCCTCCAAATTGCTCCAGTAAATCAGCACATTCGTTTAATGCTTCATATAGATCAAATCCGATTACTGATCGACACGAGCCCGCGATATGGCCATTCGTTTCCGTCAATATAATGGTGGGACGGTAATATTTCTCAGTCAATCGTGAAGCCACAATACCGATTACACCTTTATGCCAGTCTGATTTGTATAATACGGTAGATTTTCGGCTCTTGAGAACTACATTTTCTTCAATGAGCGCCAGCGCCTCCTCCGTTATTTTAAGGTCAAAATCCTTGCGGACATTGTTTTGATCATCAATGCTCGAACTAAAGTCTTTCGCTTCCTGTAGGGATTTTGAAATTAATAATTTGACGGCATCCTTAGCGTGGTCAATGCGGCCGGCTGCATTGATGCGTGGGCCGATTTGGAATACGATGTCATTGACCGTAAAAATCTTTGTTCTATTGTTGGATAGGTCAACCAATGCTTTTAATCCCACGCAGGGATTGGTATTGAGCTTGATCAACCCAAAGTGGCTTAAGATTCTATTCTCCCCAGTGATTGGGACAATATCTGATGCTATACTCACTGCAACCAGATCTAAAAATTGATAACAGGCATTGATATCCATTCCGTTGGTCAGTATGAACGCCTGGATGATCTTGAAGCCGATACCGCAACCAGAAAGTTCCTTGTAGGGATAATCACAATCTACACGTTTTGGATCTAAGACAGCGAAAGCGTTTGGAAGTTCTTCACCTGGGAGATGGTGGTCGCCAATGATAAAGTCTATCCCCTTCGTGTTGGCATAGTCAATTTTATCAATGGCTTTTATCCCACAGTCTAATGCAATAATAAGAGAAAAGCCATTGGCAGCGGCATAATCAATGCCCTGCGTAGATATACCATAGCCTTCTGCATAACGGTCCGGAATATAAAACTCCAGTTGACTATGAAATTCTCTGAAAAAACTGTAGACTACAGCAACTGCCGTAGTGCCATCAACATCGTAATCACCATAGATCAGGATCTTTTCTTTATTGCCGATAGCCTGAATGATTCGAGATATGGCTTTTTCCATATCCTTCATCAAAAAAGGATCGTGCAAATCGGACAATTGTGGCCTAAAAAACTGTTTCGCTTCGTCAAAACTTCCAATTCCCCTGTTGACGAGCAACTCTGCTAACACAGCGTTGATGTTTAATTCCTCGCGCAGTTTGTTGGTTATTTTGACATCAGTTTTAGATTTTAGTACCCACCTTTTTTGCATATCTTTGCACAATATTTTAAGTGTAAATATACGTTTTCAGGCTGGACTTACCTAATTCCTAAACCTTGTATTGGCCGCCTGTCGCTTAAAGTGCATATTCCCAATGTTTTAAATATGGTACAGGCTTATTCTCTATATGAAGGTTCTTTTTCTGTCGATAAGAGTAGAAAATTCGTTCCCTTTGATCCATCTGTGGATGATCCGAAAGATCGTCCGGGATCCATGTTTATCCATGTCCATCCTTTTTTGATCAAAACAGAATCAGGTATTGTGATCTGTGATACCGGTTTGGGGCATACCGATGACAGTGGTGTGCTGAAGTTGCACAACAATATCCGGAAATTGGGTTATGAGCCAGACGATGTGAAATACGTATTAATGTCGCACCTGCATAAGGATCATGCCGGTGGTATGGTAAGTATGGAAAGTGGCTCCCCCCGAATTGCATTTCCCGAAGCTGAATATATAGTGCAAAGGGGAGAATGGGAAGATGCCTATTCCGGGATTTCGAGCTCATACCGTACAGAAATTTTTGATGTTGTCCAACGAAGTGGAAACTTGGTATTGGTAGAAGGAGAGGGGCAAGTAAATACTGAAATCAGTTATGTTCATAATGGTGGGCATACGCCACATCACCAAGCTTTTCATATCCGTACAGGTGGAATGCATTATTTTTTCGGGGGCGATGTGTTACCTGAACCAGAAGAGATTTTTCATAATTATGTAGCTAAATATGATTTTGATGGTCGGCGCTCGAAGGAGCTACGGCAAGCTTATTGGGGAGAAGGAGCTCCAGAAGGTTGGACCTTTTTATTCTATCACTCCAAAAATATAACCATTGGCCATAGCCAACTGCGGCCTGATGGAAGTTATAAACTGGTTGATGCAGTGTAGTGCGGGCGAAAATGGGTGATATGCCAACCAAAAAGCCTCATAGACTTTCGGATCTATGAGGCTTTTTTGATGTAAGAGTTAATATCCGGCATTCTGCGGGAAAGCAGCGCCAGTATTGCTATCAATGACTTCCTGTGGAATTGGCCAAAGAATAAATTCTTTCTTGACCACGTCTTTAGATTGCGGGTTAAGCGTCTTTACACGGCGTAGAAAAACGTCAGCTCCGAAACGAGATAATGTCATTCTGCGCATTTCTTCCCCCATTAGCTCTCTTGCACGCTCATCCAATATAAAATCTTCGTTGATTGCTGAGGCATTTATTGGAGCAGCTTTTGCACGGGCGCGTACAGCATTGATCGCATCTTTCGCAAGGTCAGGTTTATTCGCTCGCATGTATGCCTCAGCCAATAAAAGATAGGTTTCTGCCAATCGTATTTTGACCCGATCTTTCATGTTTCCTTCAAATGCAGGGTTTGCCGCTGTTTTTCCATAGAAAAATTTGGTAATGGTTGGGAATACATTGCCCGAAGCAATGATTGCATCGGTTAGCTCAACCTTCTTACCGTAAAGTTCAGGAACGGAAGGGTCATTATAATACCAGTCCCGTTTGATATTGTAAGGTGAATTTCTAATATCTTGTTTTTCATAACTATCCAGCCACCATTGGTAAGGACGTACGTGGCCAAGGCCTCTTCCGCCAAGTGAGTCGGCAAGAACAAAACCTTTTTGTTGGGAATAAAAAGGAACCCATGCGCGTTTACTCCAGTCCGTATAATTGTCTCCACCTCCCTGGGTATTGTATTCCAGCTGGATTGCCCAAATGGTTTCTTGATTGCCGGATGAGCGATTTTGATTGTTTTCGATAAACATATCGTGGAAATAGTCGCCGGCTTTATCTTTCTCAGCTCCAAAACGTTGATCGTTCAACTTAAAATAACCACTTTGAATCACTTTGTTAGCTGCTTCAGCTGCCAGATCTGGCTGTCCTGCTTCGATATAGGCCTCTGCAAGGTAATGTAATGCGGCCCATTTTGTCAATTTCCCTTCCTGTACAGTTCCAGGGTTGTCCGGAAGGTTGTCTCCAGCATATTTGAGATCATCGATCATATGTGCCAATATCTCAGCTTTGGGTGTACGGGTAAAATCGCGGCGCGGTGTTGCCGATACCTTGTCTACCCATGGCACATCTCCATAGAGGTTGACCAAATAACGATAGCTATAGGCGCGGAAGAAACGGGCCGTAGCTTCTACACGTTTTGGATCATTCTCTTTGTCTGTCCATTGGATTGTGTTTTTACTTAATGCTTCCAGGATAATATTGGTATTTCCGATAAAACCATAGGCGTACTTCCAATAATTGCGCACATACGACGAAGCCGGATTTAGACTGTAATTGCTAAAAGGCGCTAAAGTTGCATCGGTTCCTGTGGTTTTGATCGCAACAATGTCTGTACCGACCTGTAAAGCCTCCTGTGGGGTAGCTCCCTGAGAGAATATACTGCCGTTCCAGGTCCAGAATTCCATCCGGGCATAAGAATAAAGGCCATTCAATCCAGTTTCGAAACCTTTTGTATTGATATAGGTATTGTCTGGTGATTGAAAACTGCTGGTGTCTTCGTTTAAAAAATTTTTGCTGCAACCGATAAAGATTAAGCTTATACCGGCAACGAATGCATATAAAGTTGTATTTCTTTTCTTCATGATGTAGAGGTGTTTAAAATTGAACATTTAATCCCAATGAGACCGTTCGGGCAACAGGATAAGGGTAGGCGATATTTGTTGTCGTTGGATTTCCTGTTGTTGAACTGACACCCAATGCCTCCACATTGTATCCTTTTATTTTGGAGAATGTGTAGATATTGCGGGCGTTGATAAATGCTCTGACGGAGGAAAGATTCAATCGCTTTAGAAAATCGCCTTCAAAGGTATAGCCCAGACTCAGATCACGAATCCGCCAATATGCTGAATTGATGTAATAAGTATGGTTGTTGATAGGCGTGTAACCCGGAGAAGGTATGTCTGTACTTGGATTCTGTGGCGTCCAGTAAGGCATATCTGCGAGATAATTGGCACCGTTATTTGGTAAAAAACGTTCTATATTTTTAAAATCATCCACTTTTGTGCCGCCAAAGGCACCGTTCATAAAAATAGAAAGCGAGAAGTTTTTGTAGGTAAAATCATTACCGATACCAAGGGTGTAAGGTGAAATCTTGTTGCCCATGACCGTGCGGTCATTCGCATCGATTTTACCATCGTTATTTAAATCCGCTAATTTTGCATCACCGGCTTTCGCTTTTGGCTGATAAGAGTTTGCAATATCGTCACCTTCCTGCCATACGCCGATTACTTTGTAATCATAAAAGATACGTATTGGTTTGCCAATAAGCCAGGCATTAGTCAAATCATCCTTTCCATCTGCACGCAATTTGGTTATCTTATTGTTGTTGTATGCAAAATTAGCTGTTGTATTCCATTGGAAATTGTCATTTTTGATGGGAACAGCATTCAATGTGACCTCAAATCCTTTATTGGAAGTCTCACCAATATTATTCAAAATTGTATTGTAACCATTCATCACTGGGACTTGTTCGCTCAGTAAGAGATCTGTTGTCTTGGATGTATAATAATCAATCGTTCCAGAAAGACGATTTTGGAGAATGCCAAAATCTAAACCGACATTTAAGGAAGAGGTAGTTTCCCATGTCAAATTGCTCCCTCGCCCATTGAAATTCATCACGAGTCCTTTGACAGGATCTAATCCATATATGTAGTCTACGTTCGTCAAGCGATCATACGTCTGATAGGGAGACACGGCTTGGTTCCCATTTTTACCATACGAAGCACGTAGTTTTAACAAATCAAAGTAATCTTGTACATTACCTTCTTTGGAAATTACCCATGCTCCGGCGACAGAAGGGAAGAAGGCATACCTATTATCAATGGAAAAAGCGCTATAACCATCCGAACGACCTGTTAAAGTTAATAAGTAGCGATCTTTGAATGCATAGTTGATCCGTCCCATATAAGAAATCATCGCAGTGTTCTCAAGCTTAGATTCCATTTTCAGGTTTTTAGAAGCAGAAGCCATGTTGTTGTAGCCGGCGTCCGAAACAAAATCATCTCCAGTCATTTTAGATGTCTTGAAGTTGGTCTTTTGAGAGGAATAAAGCCCGACCACGTTAATTTTATGATCGCCAAAAGTCCGGTCGTAAGTCAGGAGATTTTCCCATGTCCAATCCCACAAATGATCATTTTTTATCTCACCCCGTCCATTCACACCGCGGCCTGTAAGGGTATTTGAACCGTAATAAGAGTTTTCATTGATATTTCTGTAGTTCGTACCAAAGGTAGACTTAAAGCTTAGCCCTTCAATCGGAAGCTTGACATCTAACCAAGAGTTTGCATAAACAGTCCGTCTAGTTTCATCCCATTGACCATTTTCGTCGGCGAAAGGGTGACCCCATAGTGTTTGTGCGTACATTGGGTAGGTGACAGCTGTACCGTTTTCGTCCCGGTTTTTACTATAAGGAGCTAGTTTTACCACGCTTTCCAGGTTGGGTTGTATACCATCACGGTTGCCCTGTGAAGCTTGCATGGTCATACCCAGTTTGAGCCAAGAGTTTAGGCTTTGATTGAGATTTAGATTGACATTGTAGCGTTCGTATGGTGTGTTTTTAACCACACCATCCTGATTGAGGTAACTCACCGATGCATAGTAATCGGATTTATCAGTACCGCCAGAAAAACTGAGCTGATGTTCGTGAATGGGAGCTGCGCTGTTAAAGGCTTCATTTTGCCAATTGACTTCTTCACCTTTCTTATACTGTTCCAGTACATTCGCAAAAAGGTAGTTTTCGGGATTAAGCTGATCACCTGTTTTGCCTTTAGAGGCTTGATAGTCACGCATAAACTGAATGTATTGTGGACCATTCATCAATTTCAGACGACGTTCTACGCTCTGGAGCCCAAAATAACCATTGTAATTGATTCGCGCTTTTCCGGCAGCACCTTTTTTGGAGGTGATTAGGATGACGCCATTTGCCGCACGTGATCCATAAATGGCGGTAGAAGAAGCATCTTTTAATACGGAAATGCTAGCAATGGTATTGGAGGAGATATCACCTAATGATCCGCTGAAAGGGATTCCATCCAAAATTATCAATGGACTGTTGGAAGCGGAGATTGAATTTTCACCACGTATATTGATCGCTGCGGTTTCTCCTGGTTTAGCATTTCCAGAGTTTATTGCTAAGCCAGAGACCTTGCCCTGAAGCTTGTCCACGATATTCGGAGAATTGATCCGCTCCAAAGACTTAGCTTCCACAGTAGCAACGCTACCAGTAAGGTCGCTTTTCTTCTGTTTACCATAACCGACTACGACAACCTCTTCCAGCATGTCTTCGGATTTTTTCAGGGTTACTTGAGCTACTTGGGAAGCCGGTAATTCCTTTGCAATAAATCCGATGGAATTAAAGACCAATGTGGCATTTTGTGATGTGACTGTCAGTGTAAATCCACCATCTTGTCCAGTCGTGGTGGCTGCTGTTTTGCCTTTCTCTGATACTGTAACACCGCTGATAGGTTTTCCCGTTTCGTCTACCACCTTTCCCGAAATGGATTGTTGAGGGGCAACTTGAACAATTGATGTCCTAGCATTATTAGGAAGCGCTGCTACATAAAAAGGCGCTGCTACTGAAAGAATTGTTAGGGGTGTCAGTAGAATGAGGTGACTCTTTTTGACCATAGTGTGTAATTTAGATTCGCTAGTTTTATTGGCGGCAAGTATAAAGAAATTAAGCGGTGCCGTTTCTTTGCATCTTTGAACAAACGATTGCACTAACTACGAAAACGTTATAGAAATTCATCTTTGTAATAAAAAAGGGAATAATGGATTTTAGTGATCTTAACTAATATTTGAACCTGAAAATTGCTTATGATAAAGGGGTAATTGTTTTTTTTAACTGCTGTAAATACAGTCGATTCAGGCAGGTTGGTTATCACGTACAAACCTTGGTATTCAGATGACCTTATTCATTTGAATCGAAATAGAACGTATAAAAACTCGCTTTTCTGGTCTTTTTTTAGTATTTTGGGGTAATCTGCATGTTCACATCCCCTGCCGTCGCGCGACGAGGATTCGTTTAAGATTGAATTTTTGGTTAAATTTGTTTTTGGTAAAACAGCGCTACGCTGTTATTATTGGTATTTATTTAAATAGAAGATTATGTCTATTGTAAGAGAGTCCGATCTGATAGGAATTGGAAAGAAATTTCAAATTGAAACCGATGCGGGTGACAATATGGTTGTTGTGATCCACGATGATGGTCGACGGGAACTGTATCGTTATGATGACGAAGAACATGAATCGCGTTGTGTGATGACACTCAATGATGATGAATCACGTCAGATAGCGGGTATTATAGGTGGTTTGTCTTATAAGCCCAAGGCATTGGAAACAATTGAAGTGGCTTTGGATGACTTGCGTATCGAATGGTACAAGCTTGAAGGCAAATGGGAAGGAGCAGGAAAAACAATTGGTGAACTAGAGGTACGACAACGTACTGGAGCTTCCATTATTGCTGGGATTAGAGATGACGAAACGGTCATCAACCCCGGGCCATCTTATCTGATTACTCCAGGCACAACTTTGGTCATTGCCGGAAAGAAAAACAATATCAAACTTTTAAAGGAAATTTTACTGTAATCTATGCTATCACATACCTTAATATTAGAAATTGGAATCGCTGTCGGACTTGTTGCTATTGTTGGATTGATTGCCAACAAGCTTAAGTTTTCCGTTATTCCTTTTTTTATTATTATAGGAATGGTTTTGGGGCAACACGCACCGCAGATTGGGTTGGTGGATCTGACCTTTACCGAGAGCAAACCCTTTATAGATTTTATGGGGAGGCTGGGGGTATTATTTCTCCTGTTTTATTTGGGACTAGAATTTTCAGTCAATCGGCTTATCAAATCTGGTAAAGCCATCGTAACTGGCGGAACAATCTATGTCCTGCTCAACTTTACCTCGGGACTATTGATAGGCTGGCTGATGGATATGCCTTTTAAAGAGATGATGGTCCTTTGTGGTATCATGACGAGCTCTTCGACAGCAATTGTGGCGAAGGTCCTCACTGATCTTAAACGGACGGCAAATCCAGAGACAGAAGTCATTATGGGAATGATCATGTTTGATGATCTCTTTATTGCCATGCATATTTCCTTTCTGTCAGGATTGATATTGACGGGTAGTAGCTCATTTTGGACGGTTGCTGGGACTTCCCTATTGGCATTGGGCTTTATCTTAGCCTTTTTGGTTTTGGGGCGCAAGCTGGTGCCAGCCATAGACCGTTTGTTAAAGGAAAAAACTTCTGAACTATTTATACTTGTTATCTTTGCACTGCTTTTTATCGTTGCCGGATTTTCGGAGACTATCCATGTTGCCGAGGCTATTGGTGCATTAATGGCAGGATTGGTACTAGCGGATTCGCAGTATATCAAAAAAATTGAAGCAATGGTGCTGCCTTATAAAGACTTTTTTGGGGCGATGTTTTTCTTTAGCTTCGGACTATCCATAGATATTATGTCGTTGGGAGGTGCCGTATTTTGGGCATCAATAGCGGCGTTAGTAACTGTGATGGGGAATCTCGCCTCAGGTTATTTTGCTGCTAAATTTTCTGGGATGAAACCGAAAACATCTTTTGATATTGGTTTTACGCTGTCGGCACGGGGAGAGTTTTCGATTATCATGGCCAATATCGGTAAAGCAGGTGCTTTGCTCCCTGTTATCCAATCATTCGTTGTGGTTTACGTTTTGATTCTTTCTATTGTGTCACCACTCTTGACCAAAGAATCCCGCAATCTATGGAAATTGCTCTTTGGAAGTGATGCCAATACAGCCAAACCGCTGAAGAAACTGAGCGACCTGGAAAATAATAGTACCGGTTAATGCTAATGTTACTTTTTTGCACTGACCATTAGCAGTTACGATATATTTAAAATAACATCACAATAAAAATGCCTCCGAAAGACTATTAGGAGGCATTAAATATTTCTCAAACGATTTCTACAGGAACCCAAGTTCAAGCTTTGCTTCTTCAGACATCATATCTTTGGTCCAAGGTGGATCAAAAGTTAATTCCACCAAGGCTTCTTTAATACCTTCTATTCCAGCAACTTTTTCCTGCACTTCATTCATGATTTCTCCTGCAACTGGACAGCCCGGAGCCGTTAGGGTCATGACAATTTTTGCTATGCCATCTTCCTTGGTAATAATCTCATAGACAAGTCCTAGATCGACAATATTTGCTGGTTTTAATTCAGGATCATAGATCGTCTCCAGTGTAGCTTGGATTTGAGATGCCAAACCCAGTTTATCCATTACAATAATACTCATTTGTTTAATTTTTTATCTTCAATAGCGTTTTTATAGATCGCTAATAATTTGCTCTCATTTATATCAGGAGTAAAATTACTAAAATAATAGGCCATACAGGTCTTTCTTATCTCATCTTTTTCATCGGTTGGCTTGGCATTCCATTGTGTCAGGCAAGAAACAATTTCGTTTCTATTGTGTGGATCAAATGTCTGCCCGGTTTTATTCGGGATAATCATTTCAGGTAAAGGCCCAAGGTTTGAGCAGAGTACCGGAGTTCCCACAGAGTAGGCCTCGAGGATTGTGATTGGCATTCCTTCAAAGCAAATGGAGGGGACGATCAGGGCTTGTGCTGCAGCAACGAGTGGTAAAATCTCGGATCGGGGTTTAAATCCGAGATAACTGATGTTGGGCTGATCTGTTATCCTTTTTTTGACCTTCTCCTCGAGAGGACCACCACCAATAATGCGGAGCTCCAGATCCTTTCCTTTCACAGACTCAATCAGATTTAATATTCCTTTTTCGTCCGATAGTCTGCCAACATATATAAAATAAGGTTGTGCAGTTTCTACTGGCAGAGTTGAAGGGAAAACAAAATTAGCTTTTACTTCAAACTTTTCTGCGGGTACCCTTAACGTTGAGTCAACAAATATCGACTTGGCAAAGCTGCTTAAATTAATATACCGATTGACCTTTTGCCATGTACCTATTTTGCGGTGAAACCAGTAGTTAAAGGCAAGGAGGAATGTTTTAATAACGGAATCATTAAATGCTTTTTCCTTAACTGCAGTCCAGGGAAATTCTTCTTTTAGAGAATCCAGAAACAGATGATTGTGATGATACAGTGTTGCCGAGGGGCAAAGTAACCTAAAATTGTGCAGGGTCATCACCTGCGGAACACCTTGTTTGGCTATCGTACGTATTAGAATTGGCCCAGCAGCGTAATGTGTATTGTGGAGATGGACGACATCCGGTTTGAATTCCCGGATTGTTTTTTTTAATCTATTTGCAGCGAAAATATTCCAGATGGAACCTAGGGTCTGTAAGGCACCTCGCCAGCCTTTTTTATTTTGAAAGGTCAGGGTGCGGACTTGGTGATCTTGCGAGAGGAGCGACAATTCCTGTTGAAAGACAGTATCTTCTCCACCTGCTGTTTGATAATATGTATGGATAATTAGTATGCGCATAACAAAAGACTTATACAAATGTACGATTTTGCCCCGAATGCTTTGACGGCACAAAATTGCCATTTCTATATGATTATTGCTATATTCGCATGATTCGATCGTAAAGATATATGCAACACTTACAACAGCTCGTGATAGAGGCGATAGAGACAAGTCAATTTCCTGAAACTCCAACAAATTTATATGATCCCATACGGTATATATTGACTTTGGGCGGCAAGAGGGTTAGGCCAGTGCTAACATTGATGGCGGCCGAGTTATTCGGTATGCAGGAGATGGACGAAATTATTCCGGCAGCAAAGGCTGTAGAGTTTTTTCATAACTTTTCCTTGATACATGACGATCTGATGGATAAAGCTCCTTTACGGAGAGGAAAAACTACCGTCCATGAAAAATGGGATGCAAATATTGCCATTCTCTCTGGAGACGGGTTATTAGTGAAGGCCTATGAGGAAATCTCCAAATGTAATCCGGTTTATCTACCTGCAACTTTACGCATTTTGAGCAAAGTAGCCATGGAGGTCTGTGAGGGCCAACAATTGGATATGGACTATGAAGGTCGCGCATCATTGTTTATGCCCGAATATCTAGAGATGATTCGTTTGAAAACATCGGTACTATTGGGCGGAGCATTGCAGTTGGGCGCCATTCTTTCCGGAGCGAATGAACAACAACAACAATTGATCTATGATTTTGGGGAAAATGTTGGCTTGGCGTTCCAGTTGCAGGATGATGTATTGGATGCTTATGGTGATCCGGATACTTTCGGGAAAATCGTTGGTGGTGATATAATGATCAATAAGAAAACCTTTTTATTGGTTAAACTGATGGAAGTTATTGCTGAGGAGGATGTCCCTACGATGCAGCGCTTATTACATTCAACCGTCGAGACTGTTCCGACAAAAGTTGAAGATATGCTAACCTTATATGATAAGTATCAGGTCCGAAAAGCAGCGGATGAATTAAAAGATATATACACGCAGCGCGCATTTGAAAAAATGGATGCTTTGGATGTACCAAATGAACGTAAAGAAGCGTTATTACTGTTAGCAAACAATCTTTTGGTAAGACAACAGTAGATAGAAATTCTATTAAAATTCGTATTTTGCCAATAAATGGCTATTTTGTACTAAATAATTAAATAAATTTTAGATAACGTTCATGGATCCTTTAAAAATCACGGTATTTCAAGCATATTTATTCTGGGAAAATATTGAAAAAAATCTGAATAATCTGGCGTTGCGACTTTCATCATTACGCGAGAAAACAGATTTGATTATCTTACCGGAGATGTTTAATACGGGATTCACGAATAACGTTGAGAAATGTGCCGAGCCCGCCAATGGTCCTACCACAAGATGGTTGTTTGAAATGGCAAGTTCGTTAAACTGTGTTGTTGCCGGCTCATTAATCATTGAAGAGGAGGGAAAATATTACAACCGTTTTTTATGGATGTTTCCTGATGGCAAATATGTGAAATACGATAAGCGCCATCTTTTTGGCATGTCCAAAGAAAGCGAGTATTTTGAACCGGGCAACGAACGTATTTTAGTGGATATCAAGGGTTGGAAAATTTGCCCTATGATCTGTTACGACCTTCGTTTCCCTGTTTGGTCCAAGAATCAAAATGCTGCCTACGATATCTTGGTTTATACAGCAAGCTGGCCAGATAAGCGTTCAGCACATTGGAGAGCACTGATCCCGGCACGTGCCATTGAAAATCAATCTTATGTCGTTGGCGTGAACCGTGTGGGGCATGATGGTAACGATATCTATTACTCCGGTGGGTCAATGTGTATATCACCATTGGGTGATGTCGTTTATTATAAGCCCGAAGATGAAGATTTATATACCTTTACATTAAATCCGAATGATCTCTTGGAGGCTCGAGAAAAATTCCCGTTTTTAAGAGATTCAGATTCATTTACAATCGGATAACTCTTTCTTACAATCGGATAAACCTTTCTTGTAATTTAGGTATAAAGACAAGCAATTTATTTTGTTTGTCTCCTTTTTTATTGCTAAATTCAGTCTACCGTAAATCGTTTATGATGATTTATTAACATCTATTTATTGCATGTTGATAAAATTTGTTTGACACAACTGTAGAAAAACGTAATTTAGGCTAAATATTAGCCAAAATAAGTTTAGTTTTCTTTGTTTTGATTTGAGCATAATATTTATTAGTAACATAAGTTGCGTAAACAACCATAACCATTATTTATATGTTAGACCAAGATTTAGTATCGCAAGAGTATTTTTATAATTTCCTGACCGGGAAATACTCAATTGCTGTTATGCGGAGATTACAGCGTAATCTCAGGGAAGCGGGATTAAGTATTACTTCAGAGCAATGGAGTATTATGTACAATCTGTGGGTAGAGGAGGGACTGACCCAGCAGGAATTGGCTATCCGGACATTCCGGGACAAACCGAGTGTAACGCGCCTGATCAATAATCTGGAACGACTTAATCTGGTGATCCGTGTCAATGACAAAAATGATAGACGATCTAATTTGATCTATTTAACTAAAATTGGCCGGAAGATGAAAGACGAAGGGATGAAGCAAGCCACGAATACGATCGAACAGGCTTTAGGTGGACTGACCGATGATCAGATTGCTTTATCTCATACCACTTTACATCGTGTGCTGTTCAATCTGAAATAGTATGTGCAAGTAAATTACTACTGATCACATTGATTATGAAATTATCTAGGTCGAAAGGCCAATAGGGGAAAGAAAAGAAACAGGAAGCCCTCAGCGTTAACAACGACTGAGGGCTTCCTGTATAGGATATGTATCCAATGGCTAGTCTTCGAAAAGCTTGCTTTCGAAATCTGTATGGCTATTGACCAGTTTTCCTTCTGTACCAAAATAGATTTCTTGGAAGCTTAACGTCCGTATCGCATCTACTTTGCGGTAGAATTTATCTGCGGATACTTCAGATAAGGTTTTGAAACCACAGGCTTCCATAATCTCAACGGTAGCGCGTAATGTATTGCGATGGAATTGGGCTACGCGTACATACTTGTCATTAACATCTAGCCCTTTGTACAGGTGCGGTTGTTGCGTTGCAACACCTACCGGACAAACGTCTTCATTACATTTTAAGGCTTGAATACAACCCAAAGCGAACATCATTCCACGTGCACTATAGCATGCGTCAGCACCTAGAGCAATAACTTTTAGGATATCAAACCCAGTAACAATACGGCTTGACACAATCACTTTGATGTGTTTCTTCAGACCAAATGCGATCAACGTTTTGGTTACAAAAGTTAATGCATCATAAAGAGGCATCCCTAGGTTGTCTGTAAATTCCAAGGGTGCAGCACCTGTACCACCTTCAGAACCATCGACTGAGATAAAATCTGGGAAGATCTGCGTATTCTGCATGGCATGACAGATGTCCATAAACTCATGCTTGTCACCTATACATATTTTAAATCCGATTGGTTTTCCTCCAGATAGTTCCCGCATGTGCTGGATGAAACGCATCATTTCTGTTGGTGAAGAGAAAGCACTGTGCGCTGGCGGCGACATGACGTCCGTACTAGGGATAACGTGGCGTATTGCCGCGACCTCAGGTGTATTTTTAGCAGCTGGTAAGATACCCCCATGACCAGGTTTCGCGCCCTGTGAAAGCTTAAGCTCGATCATCTTCACGTTTTCACGGTTTGATTTTTCCCGGAATAGCTCAGCGTCAAACTTGCCTTCCGAATTACGACATCCGAAATAACCTGTACCAACCTGCCAGATCAGATCACCACCGTTATTGTGATAGTCACTGATACCACCTTCTCCAGTATTGTGCGCGAAATTTTGTAAGGCGGCGCCTTTGTTTAATGCAGTGATAGCTGTTTTGCTCAAAGCACCGTAACTCATCGCTGAGATATTGAAAACACTTAAACTATAAGGTTTTTTACAGGATTCGTTTCCAACTGTCGTACGTAAATCGTGATTTTCGATATGACAGGGAAAAACGGAATGTGCTGCCCATTCGTTACCGACCGCTTGTGGATCGGTTTGCATACCAAATGCTACGGTCTCGCGTTGATTTTTTGCCCGCTGATAAACAATGGAACGCTGTCTTCTATTGAATGGACGACCATCCATATCCGATTCCCAAAAGTATTGTCTCAACTCAGGACGGATCGATTCGAAGATATAACGAAAGTATCCAACAAGAGGGTAGTTTCGCAAAATCGCATGTTTGGTTTGGAAACTATGGTATAAGGCGATCAATAATAATGGGAATGGAAAGATCAATAACCAAAACCAGCTTGATGTAAATATTAAGCCAAATGATACAATGATTAAATTAATCACAATCATTATTGAAATAATGAGTTTTCTAACTTCCATAGAAAATACGATTGTTTAGTTTTAATTCGCTATTTTAATGTTTAGTCCAATTGAATATATTACTGCTCAATTAGCATTCCAAAATGCGCTGTTGGACAGAGCAAATGTACTAAAGTTCCCCAAGTAAATGGATATATTTACTATGCTAGAATAAGTTTTGATAAGTTTATAACTGTTTCTAACAAACTATTTTCTTTTAGTAATCTGTTGCGATAAAAGTTGATAGATTTGCTGTAAATCCGGTTTATTACTAATAAATTTCAAATGTTTTTGCTGTGTCGCTTCATCGCCCCGGATCGCTGGACCTGTCTGAGCTGTTATTGGAACATGATTTTGAACTTTTTCTGCCGTTTCTAAAATGATCGGCCTGACCAGGTCAAAAGAAAGATTATGTTCTTCCAATAGTTCATAAGCAAACTGATAAAGGATATTCGAAAAGTTATTGACCATGACCGAAGACAGATGGATCGCCAGCCGTTGCTTTGAATTGCAATAGATACTCTGGGGTGAAAAGGTACCTGCAAGTTGGAGTAAAATCGCTGTATTGCCTTCATTGTTGCCTTCAGCACAAAATGGAATTGCTGAAAAATCAATAGTTTTGCTTTTGGATAGCGATTGTGGTGGATAGATAACACCAGCATTCTTAAATCGTTTCAGGACATCTAGATCCGTTGCTCCGGAACAATGTACTACAATCCCATTGATATCCTGTGGTATCGTTTCTGCAAGGGTAGGAATAGCCTGGTCTGACACAGCGATAAGATAGAGATCTGCATCGCGCTGCAGTTGGCTGAGCTGATCTGTGCTGGGACAATGAAGCGCAAAGGCCAATGCATCCGCATTGGCCTTTGTTTTGCTATAGATCTGAACGATCCGATGTCCTAGCGCTTGAAACGCTTGTCCAAAATGTGTTGCGGCATTTCCGCTTCCTAAAATGACAATGTTCATTATTTCGCTAATTTTCGTTTCTCTTCTTTATTTCTTCTGACAATGGACATGATAAAACCGATCGTCATGATAATCGTTCCACACCAAAAGAAGTTGATGTATGGAAATTTGATTGCCTTGAAGACCACCCATTTTTTCTCAGGCAATGGTTTTTGATAGACCATGATTTCCAACTTGTCTTTGTCCGGTTTGATACCTGTAAACCTAAATTTAAGGCCTTGATCAGTGACATCTTTATTAAAATCATAGATTCCACCATCCTTAATCAAGTAAATGGGCTGTACTTCGTATTGTTTGTTATCCGCTGCAACCACTTTTATTTTTAAACCCACCATGACGTCGTTAGGACCTTTTGGGATTTTCTCCAGTTGAGCCTCTTTATTGAGCCCTTCAATCACATAGTACCCATTGCGGTAACGTAAGGTGTCACCGATATTGACTTGATAGGTCGCAGGTTCTTCGTAATCCTCAAAGCCTGTTTTCTCTTCGTTCGCTGTTTTCGAGTGTTGTGCCTGACTCTCCGCTGCCGCAGCTGTAATCAACGTATATACGTCATGCGTAATGTAATGTTTGGTTGCTGGAGTACCGATCAAACCACCCATTTTGGCATTGTTTTGTGCGAAAGGTTGTAGTACAAATTGTTCTTTCACTTTACCTGTTTCCTCATCAACGCGTTCGTATTTGATTTTGTAATAGGTATTTGGCGCAGCAATGCTATCACCGATATAGGTGATTTTATATTCGCCCATTTGTACAGGTTCTCCTTCGGTTAAGAATAGGTTCTCTCCCGGCTTTTCGACTTTGTCAAAGCCAGATACAGCGATATAGCCCGTATTGTTGACAGAGATAACCTCATTTGTTGCTGCGGCAACCATAGCTCCGATAAGTAACAGTCCAAAACCAATATGAGCGACCGAGGAACCCGCTAATTTCCATTTACCTTTGACTGCATCACCCAATACCCGGACATTCGCCAGAATACAGAAAATACTGGCAAAGGTGATCAGGATATAGATCAGGTTGGTATATGTTTTGGTAAAATATGAAATAATTGCTGTTAGGATAATGGCTACAGCAAGAGATGCTACAGTAGAAGCCAAGAATTTACGGCTATCGCTGCGTTTGTATTTTAAAAACTGGGTAAACCCGGTCATGATCATGACAATAACGGCGAATCCAGATTGCCATTTATTATAATGTTGAATTGGTTCTAAAGGTGGCGCCACCTTGGTGCCGAAGATTTTGTTAAATACAGGAATAGATGTGGAGGCGATGATCTGTGCACAGGCAACAGTGAGGACCAAAGCACCAATAAACAACCAGAACTCTCTCGAATAAATCTCTTCGTCTTTTTCGGTAATCGGCATCTCTTTCTTCTTAATGACAAGAAAGACAACCATAATTACTAAAAATGCTACATTGAAAAAAATTAACTGCCCACTCATACCTAAATCGGTGAACGAGTGTACCGAAGTCTCGCCTAAGACGCCACTACGCGTTAGGTAGGAGGCATAGATCACCAGCACAAAGCTGATCATAGCCAGAAATGTTGCTGTGAAATAAGAATGTCCCGAATTTTTATAGGCGATCATCACATGTACTGCGGCGATCAGGGTGAACCAAGGAATAATAGACGCATTTTCCACCGGATCCCAAGCCCAGAAGCCCCCAAAGTTAAGTGCTTCGTATGCCCAGAATGAACCCATAATAATCCCAGCTCCAAGAATCATAACCGCAAATAGAGCCCATGGAAGCGCAGCACTGATCCATTCCTTATAGCGTTTGGTCCATAGGGCTCCAGTGGCATAAGCAAAAGGAACAATCATGGATGCAAAACCAAGGAATAAGGTCGGTGGGTGAATCACCATCCAATAATTTTGTAAAAGTGGATTTAAGCCGTTGCCGTCTTTAATTAGAGACAAATAGTTTGCTTGCTTTAGTATAGGGAAATCCATCGCATCACGTAAGAGGATGAATGGGGAGCTTCCAATGCGTAAGCCTAATAATTCAACCCCAATGATCATCGAGGCTAAAAAGGCTTGACAAAGCATCACAAAAGTCATCACGGAAGTTTCCCAGCTTTTGGCTTTGAATAGCAATATTGCTCCTAGTACTGTTTGCCAGAACATCCAGAGCCAGAAACTACCTTCCTGCCCTTCCCAAAAACTGGAAATGATATAATATGTAGGTAAGTCTCTCGAAGAGTGTGCAAACGCGTAATTATATTCAAAAAAGTGGTTGTAAATAATATAAAATAAAGTTGCCCCGACTGCTACGACGGAGACTGCATTCACCCAGAATCCAATGCGGGCGATCTTTTTCCATGAAGTCTCTTCAGGGTTTTTAGTCGCGAAAAAATAAGCGATACAAGATAAAAGTGCGGCACCAAAGGAAAGAACAATAAAGAATTGTCCGATCTGCCCAGGTAGCAGGTGCTCACCAACGTAATTAACGTCCATTGAAAAATTGATTTTACAAATTAATTATTGAAAGCTGTGGCATTGATTTCAGTCACGACCGATTTATCGTTGTATTTCGATGGACACTTCATCAATATTTTACTCGCTCTAAACACATTCCCGTCCATTTTGCCCGTCAATACAATTTGTTCTGAACGCTCAATGTCCTGAGGTTTTGCGCCTCTGAATACAACCTCACATTCTGTACCTTCATTGTCGTACATGAAAAAGCTGAATTTATTGGCATCTGTTTTCGGGTCATAGTGAAGTACTTTATCTTTGTTGAGCTGGCCGACCACATATAGTTCTGTTTTCTTTTCTTTTGCCTCGGTAAATGTCGAGTAGGTACTTGAATCCGTATAGATGACAAGTATCATGGCAATAGCCACTGCAATAATAGCGATTAGAATGATGGAACTTTTTTTCATTAGTATTATTTGTTTTTATCGGTAATGAAACTATCATGAGCAATTGTTCGAACGATGAACTAAAACTGATGACGGTTTCATTCGTATGATTTGTTTATGCTATTGTGCCAACCTTTGGTGATCTTCATGTTCCCAGTAAAAGCTTGTGTATCGATAGCAATGAATCCCTTATAAGCATTCATTTTGACAAAAGCTGACACTTAATCGAATGCAAAGTTACAAATAGATTTGCGAAGAAAGGAATAATGCAACTTTTCGATATTATTTATATTTGTTCTAAATAGATTGTTTTGCCTTAAAAAATGAGGTATATTTGGATGCTTTTGAATAATTTAAAAGGAGATTTAATATTTTGTCGCAGTTTATATCGCATGAATTTACAATTGCCTGTTAATATGAGTGTTGCTTTGCGGTCTTTACTGCTCTTATATGGGATTATACTTCCGTTTTTTTTGGTTTTTGGGCAGGTAAGGTTGCGCAATCAGGAACTTTCCATTCAGAATGACAATGATGTCTATCTATTGATTGGCCAGGACCGATATTATACCAACGGTATCAATGTCAATTACCGTATTGCACTACCAACAGGAGGGGCTTCAGAGATTTCGAAGACCGTATTGGATTTCGAAGTCGGACAGCGCATCTACAATGGTATTAGTATTATAGATTATCGTAGACAGAATAAGAAATACGACAGACCTTTCGCCGGATACCTTTATTTGAGCGCATCGGGTACTCGTTTTTTGAAAGCCGATCAGGTGGTTGAACTTAAAGTCGAATTGGGGCAGATTGGTTCCCGGTCTTATGGCGAAGATGCACAGAAGTTTATCCATCATCTGTTTGGAATGTATGAGGCTACGGGCTGGGATACCGCATTGCGCAATGCCTTTGGTGTAGATCTACAGGCGAAATATCTGAAAGGAATTTATCGGGATCAAGCAGGAGCATTCGATCTCGGGATAATGGCTAGAGGCACTCTGGGGATGAACAATACTAATATGGAGGTTGGAATTCCAATCCGTGCAGGTAAACTTAAATCGTACCATGCATCGACCTTTACACATGG
Organism: Sphingobacterium sp. GW821-FHT03E03; assembly: GCF_059420745.1. Classification (NCBI taxonomy): domain Bacteria; kingdom Pseudomonadati; phylum Bacteroidota; class Sphingobacteriia; order Sphingobacteriales; family Sphingobacteriaceae; genus Sphingobacterium; species Sphingobacterium sp. GW821-FHT03E03. The sequence goes on along the minus strand of NZ_JBWKUH010000011.1, from coordinate 95,497 downwards.
GCATTTGACAGAGGCTAGAAGTAATGATGACAAAGAATGGTACTTTGTTTATCAACCTAGTTTGGCCTGGATCTTTTATAATTCAACGATACAAGGAGGGTTGGGGAAAGATGATCCTATAGGCGGATTATATCAGATCGAACCTTGGATGCTAAGTCATCGCATAGGTTTCAGTTGGTCCAATCACAAGGTCAATTATGGTATTAATTATATTTTTAATTCCAAGGAACTTAAGTCGGTGTTTCACCGGCATCAGTATGGACAGCTATTTTTTGCATATCGGTTTTAACCACTGCTAACCGTTTTTTCTGCGATCGGGTCTGAGAGCTTTTGTCCGATTAGCCGCGTGGTCAACATAGCAGCAACGGTATCGCCGGTCGCATTGAGCATTGTGGCTAGTGGATCTACCAATGTCGCAATAATCATAATGGATGGAATGACTTCTGTGGGCATCTGATAAACTGATATGATCAGCATTTCGCCGATATATCCGCCATTAGGAATGCCGCCAGCCACGATGCTGACCAATAAGGTGATCCCTACAGCCATAACCAGGTTGGTTGGGTCAAAAAAATCCTTTCCGCTCAACAGCAAAGCGATATAAATTTTAAAAATACAAGCAATAGCTGAACCATGTTTATGCAGCGTTGTGCCCAAAGGGATGACCACGCTTGCGACAGTATCGGGGATGCCGATTTGTTTTGCAGCCAGTAAGTTGGCCGGCATGGTGGCGAGGCTGCTGCAGCTACTCAGTGCAGTCAATGAGGGGAGAATATTGTTTTGCCAGTAGCGTTTGACTCCTTTGATGCCGAAAGCGAGAAACGCAAATAAACTAAATATTGTAAAGAAATAGAGTAGGCCGAAGATATAGTACAGACCAATAGGTTTGGCGTAAAAGCCGAAGAGCTGTGGGCCGAGTGTTCCAACCTGATAGGCAAAATAAGCCCCCAATCCGATGGGTGCCAACTGCATTACCATGACCAATAAATTGCCCATGACGGCATTGCCGGAGTTGATAAATTTTCGGAACATATCTGCTGAGGAACCTGATTTACGTGTCGCGATCCCCACTAAAAATGAAAATATTACAAAGGCCAGCATATTTTGCCGGGACAATAGACTGGAAAATTCACTAACAGTCAGGAACCGGACCATCTTTTCACCCCAAGAGTCCTGTGAGGCGGTGTCAATGATTTCCTTCGCTTGTTCAATAGGGAGGTCGGAACTAACAGGAAATAGGTAGAGGAAAATAACACTTGTTATACCTGCAACCAAAATGCCGATTACAAATACGAGTGACATCATGCCGATAATACGGCCCAATACGCTGTCCCCTTCAATATTAGCTACAGACGAAGCTATGGCAAAAAAGACCAGCGGTATGACGCTGACAAAGAGCAGATTTAGGAAGATATCCCCAATTGGCTTCAGGTTGTTCACAAAATGTGGAAAAAAGACCCCAATTAAACTTCCGATACCGATGCCAAGAAGGAGGAGCAGGATGCTGCCATAGTTCTGTATAAAAGTTTTTGCAGAGTATTCCATTAGGTTCTGTGATTGTTTAGCGTTTATGACGCTAAAATAATCTTTTTATCGATTATTTTCATTTTAACACTTGGATAAAGATTAATCGGGATTTATTCGACCCAGCTTTTTATCTTTGAGCGGATATACATACAGAAGACCATCACTGTGACTGGGAGAACCTGAGAATGTGAGCGCAGCTTGTGTCACAGGCTTATGCTGTTTTTGTGGCGATCTGGTGTACAGCGTGTTGGATCGGGCGATGCGTATGGGATATTTACTTTATCAAAAATATAATGACTAAGATGGATTTTGTAACAACCGCAGATGGTTCCAAAACATTGTACAATGCGGAGATAGGTGAATGCTACCATTCTAAGCATGGCGCTGTTCAGGAAAGTAAACATGTATTTATCAAAACCGGTTTGGATCATTTCGTACAACAAACGGGAGCTTCGGAGGTTGCTATTTTGGAAGTGGGATTTGGTACAGGATTGAACTTTCTGCAAACAGCTGAACACATTGGGGACAAGTCTTATCAGGTAGACTATGTCGGAATTGAAGGTTTCCCATTGCCTCTAACGACTATCGCTGAGACAGGGTATAATGAGAACGTGGATGCAGCTGTCTGGTCGGCTTATCTGAATAATTATGAAGCCGCATTGCAGCAACAGGTGCAAATTCACGAACGCTTACAACTCACCATTGCCCATACCTTATTGATGGATTTCCAATCCGAAAAAAGATTCGATGTGGTGTATTTTGATGCTTTTGCAGCCATACATCAGCCCGAAATGTGGAGCGATGTGGCATTGGCGCATGTCGCGCAATTCCTTAGACCAGGTAGTGTTTTTGTTACTTATGCCATTACCGGTAATCTCAAACGCAGTATGAAATCACTGGGTTTCTCTATTGAGAAGGCTCCGGGGGCTCCGGGAAAAAGAGAAATGTTGCGGGCGACAAAACTCTAAACAGCCTGTTGTTCCATTTTAAATTATTGTTAACTGTTTGATAATCTAAAAAGTGTTTTCTAATTTAGCCCTGATATTAAGGCTAACCTAATAGTTCACTTTCCGCTACCTCATGACAGATTCACAGTTGATAGACAGTTTGAAGGAAGACAACCAGACAGGGTTTGTGGCTATTTATCATAAGTACTACAAACAGCTGCTTTTCTTTATTCTTCGATATCTGAAAGAGGTCGATGTCGCGGAAGAGATTGTAGCGGATGTTTTTGTTAAGGTATGGTCCCGTCGATGCGATTTTCATTCGATGGAAAGTCTGAGAGCTTTTATTTATATTACGGCAAAACATGCCAGCCTCAATGCTATTCGGGACAAACGTACAAAAGGTATTCAAGAACCTTTATCCAATTATGAGGATCTACTTACGGATGACCACGATGCTTTTTCAAAGATGATTCATGCAGAACTGGTACATGCCATCTTCAATGAAGTTGAAAAATTGCCTGAAAAACAAAAAGAAGTCTTTAATCTAACTTATCTGGAAGATAAGACTGTAGAAGAAATTGCAGACCAACTGCAAATGAGTCCAGCCGCTGTATACACGAACCGCTCCCGCGCAGTGAATACTATTAGAGGGCTTTTGGGGGCAAAGGATGCTTTAACACTTATTGCATTCCTATCCTTTGTCAGTAAGTAACAGACAGCAAGTAGAAAACAGGAAATCAATGTCTAACAGCATCTATTGCTTCCGCAATATAAGGTTTAATGTTTTTTTTTTTTTTTTGAAAATATTTTCCTGATACACAGCCTTTTAATTCTTTTTGTATTTTTTATCTGTAAGATAATCTTATGCTTCGTGTTTCTATCGTCAACAAGGAAATGAAAAGAACACCATGTATACGACAGATTATATTATTCAATTACTTCAAGCTTACCTAAAAGGGGAAATTCTCCCTGATAAGCATGCCGAATTAAGCATGCTGTTTGAAAAATATCCAGAATTACAGGACTTGGCTAAGAAATTGGAAGATCCGGCAAATTTGCGGAAAGAATTACAAGCTTACGAGGAATTTTCGACGTCAGATCAGACGCAAGAACAAAGGATTCTGTCGAATATTATGGATAAAATCGAGGCCCAGGCAGATCAACAGCCCAAACACCGATGGAGGCAGTATGGTTGGTATGCTGCCGCGGCTTGTTTTATTGCTGTTGTTGGCTTGGGAATATGGCAAATAAATAAACGAGATGGGATAAATACGTCGGATTCTGCTACTCCTGTTGATGCTGTTAAATTGGCGGAAAATCTTCTTCCCGGTGGAAATAGAGCCACTCTTCAGCTTGCGGATGGTACCGGTATCGGACTTGATCAACAGCAGATGGGGATCGTGATGGGCGATGAGATAACCTATACAGATGGTTCAGTCGCCTTGGCGACTGCAAAAGATGAAAAACGCATGATGATCTTGTCAACTCCCCGTGGTGGACAATATCAGATCGCCCTTGCAGATGGGACCAAGGTTTGGCTCAATGCTGATACACGCCTGCGCTACCCAAATAAATTTACGGATGAACAACGTGTGGTAGAACTGGATGGGGAAGCTTATTTTGAAGTAGCCAAAGCAGCTGGAAAGCCATTCATCGTCGTTACAGCAAAGGAAAAAGTCGAAGTGTTGGGAACTCATTTCAATGTCTATTCTTTTCCAAAAGAGAAGGAGTCCAAAGTTTCTCTGCTGGAGGGTAAAGTAAAAGTCTCCGTTCCGGCAGGAAAGACAAGGCTACTTCAGCCGGGGGAGCAGGCTTCGGTACAAGGGGAAGAACTTTCTGTACAACAGATACCCGTGGATGAAAGTATTGCTTGGAAGAATGACGAATTTATGTTCAATAACGAGCCTTTGGGAACAGCGCTCGCTCAGGTAGCACGCTGGTATGACATTGAGATTGATATCGACCCGAGTTTAGCCAAGATGAAACTATGGGGCTCAGTCTCACGACTTGATAATTTTGATAAAGTGTTAAAAATCATAAAGATGACCGATGATAAAATTAAGGTTCAAATCGAAGGAAGGAGGGTCCGATTGATGAAATAAGAGCCAAAAACAACCTATATCCTATTTCGTTAAATCAAAAAGCTGAGGAAGGTGGTACTTCCCCAGCACATTTTGGTCCGAAATTTTATGAAAACGCGCTTAACTGTTTATTAAACTAACAAACCAATCAAATGTAATGAAAAAGTATAAATACCTCATTATTATGAAAATGATTATTATGCTTCTTTTATTTACACTGGGGCAGCTCCATGCTGGAAGTTTTGCCCAGACAGTAAATATTAAAAAGAAGAATAGTTCGATCGTCAACGTATTTCGTGAAATCAAAAAGCAGACCGGATATACTGTTCTGTGCAAATCAGAAATCGTAAATAATACGCCTGCTATTACGGTTGATTTCAATAACGTTCCTTTGGATCGTGCTTTGACAGAGCTCCTTACTCCACATGGTTTAACCTATTTTAAGGAGGGGAAATCAATCGTTGTTAAGGCTGGAAAGACTGATTTGGCGATTGATCGCTCGCATGGCACAGCGAAAGACAACACGCTTGAGTTGCAAAAGAACATTCATGGTCAGGTCACCGATCAGCAGGGTAAGGCCCTTTCAGGTGTAAGTGTTACCTTAAAGGGTACAAAAGCGACTGTAGGTACAGATCAAAACGGAAATTATTCGATTGCTGCCAACCGCGGAGCGACGCTAGTTTTCAGTTTTTTAGGTTACGACCGCAAGGAGGTTGAAGTCAATGGGGAAACACACAACGTAAGTCTGCAGTTTAGCCAATCCAATCTGGAGGAAGTAGTAGTCACGGGCTATGGAACTTTTAAGAAGGCAGATTATACGGGATCGGCTTCTACGATTCGTACCGACCGGATGGCGGATGTTCCGGCAGTCAACTTTTCGACCATGCTGCAGGGCAATGCACCTGGTGTTCAGGTGAACTCCCTATCGGGACAACCTGGAGGAGCGACCGATATCCGTATCCGTGGTATGGGTTCCATTAATGCCTCCAACAAACCTTTGTTCGTTATCGATGGTGTACCTGTGATGTCCGAAAATATTGCTTCAAGTGAGTCGAATAATGCTGGATTGGATGTGATGTCGACCATAAATAGCTCCGATATCGAGCAAATTACCGTCATCAAAGATGCGGCGGCAGCTTCCCTTTACGGTTCACGTGCTGCAGGTGGTGTGATCTTAATTACCACCAAGTCCGGTAAAGCAGGTAAACCTGTGTTTTCAGTGAAGGGAGACTATGGATTATCAAGTCAGGCAACAGATTTTCGTGAAGTGATGGATGGGCCACAACGACGTGAGATGCTTTTGGAGGGCCTGCGCAATAGAGCTCGCTACCTGGATAAGATAACGGATGAGACCCAGATTGAAGATTATGCGCAGGCAAATATTGATAAATATGCACCTAAGCCGACAAGCGGCTGGGTAGATTGGAAAAAGGAACTGTTTCGTCGCAACTCACCTTTCAGAAATGCAGATATATCTGCTTCGGGTGGAGATAGCAAACTTTCCTATTATACATCCATGGGATATACCAACCAAACGGGATTATCCTATCAATCGGGCTTCGAGCGCCTCACTGGGAGGTTGAACGTCAAGTACAAAATGAGTGAAAAGATGGAATTGGGAGCCAATATCCTGTATTCCAATATTACACAGGACGTCAATTCTGAAGGGGGAGGTTATACCTCGCCAATCTATTCTTCACGGCATAAAATTACGGCATCAGAGCCGGTTTATAACGAAGATGGATCTTTCTTCCTGGATTTCTTTTCCAATGGCCCACGTAATCCCAAGGCTTCTTCCTTATACAATTTCCGACGGGAAAAAGGTGACCGCTCATTCAATACGGTTTTTGCAAACTACAAATTCATTGATGGTCTAGTATTTAATACAACCTTTAGTCTGGATCATACAACAACCCGCTATAACTCTTGGTCGGATCCCCGTACCTCGGATGGCGAAAAAACGAATGGTTCCTTGACCACAAGTTTTTCGGATTATAAACAAATGGTATGGCGCAATAGCCTAACCTATACCAAAACATTGGCGGAGAAGCATCATTTGGATATATTGGGAGGCTATGAAGTGAATACTTATCGTAAAGAAGGATTGAGCGGTGCCAAGGACAATTTTCCGACCGTGGATAAAACGGTATTGTCCAATGGTTCGGTTTTGATTGATGCTTCGGGATCCAATAGTGAATGGCGTTTGCTTTCTTACCTGTCGCGCGCTAATTATAATTTTGATGACAAGTACTTTTTAGGAGGTAGTATTCGTATGGATGGTAGCTCGCGTATCCACCGCAGCAACCGCTGGGGAACATTCTGGTCGTTGTCCGGAGCTTGGAAGTTTACAAAAGAAGACTTTATGGCATCTTTAAATGATGTAATCAGTGATGGTAAAATCCGTGTTTCATATGGTACCAATGGTACTTTGCCATCCAGCTACTATACCTATATGGATTTGACAGGTTTTGGATTTCCGTATAGGAATAACCCTGGCATAAGGGAGATCCAGATTGGAAATCCGGGTCTGAAATGGGAAAAACAGAATAACCTCAATATAGGTTTAGATTTACGTTTGTTTGAAAGACTGGGGCTTACCTTTGAATGGTACCAACGTCAGTCATCGGATTTGTTGAACGATGTTCCTACATCTTATACAACGGGATTCTCATCCTATCTGAGCAATATTGGAACGATTCGCAATTCGGGTATTGAGCTCGACTTGAATGCAGATATTCTACGAAATGGTGCATTTAAATGGACATCGAGCTTAAACTTTGGAATGAACCGTAATAAGACGATTGCCTTATCTGATGGTAGTTTGGAACTGCGGGATGGAACACAGATTCACCGCATCGGTCAACCATGGTATAGCTATTATTTAATTGAATTTGCAGGGATCAACAAAGAAACTGGTGTCCCACAATATTACATCAATGATCCTGCTCAACCAGGTTCTAGAGAAACCACCGAAGATTATACTGCTGCAACGCGGATATTGTATAAGAGTGCAGATCCAAAACTTGTGGGTGGTTTTACCAACACATTCCGTTATAAATTCCTGGATCTGAATTTCACCTGGACTTATTCCCTAGGTGGAAATTCCTATGACAGTGGTGCGCAGAAAACGGAATTGGGTGGTAAAACAGGTTATGACAATATTCCAAAATATTACGAGCGGAGATGGCAAAAGCCAGGCGATGAAACCGATATTGAGATGTTTATGGTCGGAAATAAATATGACATGAGCAGTGTGGCCAATACACGCCGTGTGCATTCTACTGACCATATCCGTTTGAAAAACCTGACTTTCGGGGTTTCTATTCCGCAGCATATCTCCCGTAGACTAAAAGTGAATAATATCCGAGCTTTCTGTTCTGGTATGAACTTACTGACCTTTGCGGCCTATAAAAACTACGACCCTGAGGTACCTGTAAATGGAGTGGTATATTTCGAATCCCCTAAATTGAAGACGGTAACCTTCGGTTTGGATGTTAAATTTTAAGGAGCAAGCACTGATTCGTTCATGATTATAATTTCATTTTTCAGATGAAGGGAATTTTAAAATTTAATCATGGTAATCATCCCACCAGTATGATGGGAAAAAATAAAATAGAGATGAAGAATATAGTATCAATAGCGTTATTGTCCTGTACATTGCTGACAGGCTGTGGCAACAAATGGCTGGAGACAGCACAGCCAAGCACCTCGACTGAAAGTTCGGAGGCCATTAAATCGGCAAATGAGGCGAGTTACGCATTAAATGGTATTTACGATATTATGCGTGGTTATGAATATTACGGCGCGCGCATGACGTACTACGCTGATGTCACTGGCGAGGATATGCTCGCCAATGGTGACACAAAGCGTGCAGCAGGTTATTATCTTTTTGACTTTAATAAGGATAATACACCATCCTCACTTTGGTATCAACCTTACCGTGTGATCCGTAATGCAAACGGAGTATTGGCCTATGTAAATGGTGTGCCAGTTGATCAAATGACCGATGTGCTCAAGGACATCAAGGGCCAGGCATTAACCATGCGTGCGATAGCCCATTTCGACTTGGTCAAAGTATTTGGTGCACCGTACGCGGTAAATCAAGGCGCTTCTTTAGGGGTGCCTATCGAGACGGAGAAGCATGTGTCTACAAGTAAGCCTGCACGAAATACAGTTAAGGAGGTATATGCCCAGATTATTACAGATCTTGAAGGGGCAGATAGTCTATTGAGCACAGCAAGAAATGATGGTAAGCTGAATAGATTCGCTGCAGAGCAAGTATTGGCGCGGGCTTATCTCTATACTGGAGAAAATGCAAAGGCCTTTTCAATGGCTGCCGCGTTGATCAAAAATGCCGAAGCAGCGGCAAGTTCAAAAAAAGGGCAATACCAATTGTGGAAAAACGAGGAGTATGCGACGGTGTGGTCGAAGGACTTTACAAGCGAAATATTGTTTCAGTTGTCAAATACCAAAGTAGAGGCCAGTGACTCAAAAGAGGGGACTGGCAACCTGTTGTGGCGCCTGGGGTACAATGACATTATTCTTTCAGATGATTATATGAATTTGCTTAAAGATGATCCGAATGATGTGCGTCAAAAAGTGATTACTAAATATACCAGCAAGCAGGTCGATTATTACTATTTGAATAAATATCCGGGCAACATGGCGGAGAACGAAAATCCAGAGTTTGCTGATATTCCCGTGCTTCGCTTATCGGAAGCATATTTGATTGCGGCTGAGGCAGCGGTGAAATTGGGTGATAATAGCAATGCGCTTAATTATTTAAATGCCATTGTCAAACGCGCCAATCCGGCAAAGTCGGTAAGTGGAACGGTGGACCTGAACCGTGTGATGGAAGAACGTCGTCGTGAGCTCGTTGGTGAGGGTCATCGTTTATTTGATGCAATGCGCAATAACCTGCGGATAGAACGTAAAGGTAAGGCGCACGTTTCGCCCTTATTGCGACCAGAGACAAAGTCATTTGACCGAACATACTTCAAAACGCAGATGGCTATTCCGAGAAGGGAAATAGACGTAAATCCAAATATTGTTCAAAATACAGGTTATTAAAATACGTCACAATGCAAAACAATCGGAAATATAATCTTAAACACCTATGTACTGATCCAGTTTGGATCAGTACACGGTACTTTTTACTTTTTATATTGTTTGGTTTTCAGCAGTTGCGCGCACAGACCCAACAACTACTGGGGCAACATGATGGCCCATATTTATTCTACGAAGCGGGAGCTACCAAATCTGTACGCGTAGTTGATGGAAAGATACAGATCGATAATTCGCTTAAAGAGCCTTTCTCGGTGTCCACAGAAGATGGTCAATATCATTTTGAGGTTTCACGTCACCCGATAACAGTTCCCAAAGGGGTTTATCGTCCTACTGACAAGATTATGGTGCTTTCCGATCCGCACGGTGACTTTGCCTCTTTTTATGCTATTCTAAAAGCGCAAAAGGTGATCGGTACAAATTATGAATGGACTTTTGGAAAAAATCAACTTGTCATTATAGGAGATGTATTTGATCGGGGAAAAGATGTCCTGCCGATTTTTTGGCTGATCTATAAATTGGAACATGAAGCCGTTAAGGCTGGAGGACAGGTTCATTTTTTGCTTGGCAATCATGAGGAAATGTTGATGCGTGGAAATTATAAATATACGCAGGATAAATATAAGGTATTAGCAGATTCCATTGGTAAAAGTTACCGTGATTTTTGGTCATCCGAAACAGAATTGGGTCGATGGCTGCAGAGCAAGAATACGATGGAGCAAATAGGTGATTATCTTTTTGTACATGCGGGGCTGAGTACGGCAATGCTGGATCCAAAATGGACTATTCCTGCAGTCAACGATTCTGTTCGCCGTTATCTGTTTCATACTAAGGAAGAGCGGCAGCAGTCGGAGGCGGCATCATTTCTCTTTGGCAGCGAAGGCCCATTATGGTACCGTGGTATGGTGGTAAAGGAGGAAAAATACCATCCGTTGGGTGAAGAGGATTTGAATAGTATGATGAAAATATATGGTGCTAAGCATATTTTTGTTGGGCATACCATTTTCCCTGAAGTAAGTAGTTTTTATGAAGGAAAAGTGTACGGTGTGAATGTCAGTAACGAGTCCAACCGACTGAAAGGACGTAGCCGGGGGCTGCTAATCGAGGGCGGTAAAATTAAGGTAATCTACGATGACATTACCAAGAATAAAGCAGTAAATTAGATCGCTTAGGCATCGCATTAATGATAAAAGGCCGGAATTTAATTCAGGCCTTTTGTTGTATTATCGATACCAGAAAGGAAACATCATTTAAAGTGATTATATACGAATGATCGATCATTTAGGGATCAATAATAAATGCACCGACAATTGCGGCGGGATGCAAATCTTTATTATTTAGCAGAGTATAATTGTCGCTAAATCTTTCATAGTATTCGATATTCATTCCAATAAGTACTGTCTCAGCATCTTGATAGTTGACATCAAATAGTAATTCTTCCAATTCAACATCTTTTGAAGATGCCTGTAAGTTTAATGGAATCTGGTGTTTATGCCAGCGAATATATTGCTGCTTGTCAAAATTGAATATGGCGATCATCAAATTTATTTTCATGAGATTGCAGTATCTCGGGCGATGAATATCTTTTTGCATATCAAACTTTGGAAACTGTATGGCGATTTGCTTTGTGTCCAACAATTTTATTTCTGGGTCGAAATGCATGAAATCGTGTATGTGGCATTTTTCGACGAACTGGAAATTGATGAGACGATCAATTTTTCCACCACGGACTGTCTTTTCGCCCACAAGAGCTCTGTTTGCCCGGGTCACTCTTTTTAAGTGATTGATGAGTCGGTTGTGCATGGTACTGTCGTGCATATTCAGGTGTATTTCGCCCATTATATGTCTGATACGGGATCCTGCGGTACTAACGTGTCCAAAATCTATCGCGGCGGCTTTTGTTGCCTTCGTTTGTTTTGTTTTATGTCCTGGGCCAGTTTGCACAATTGTTTTTTCATTTGATTTTCGAAAGACAAGGTTCCCAACCAAGCCTTTCAAACTACCGTTTTCTAGTATAGCCATAGATTGAATTTAAGTATTTAAAATTCTGAAAAACAAATAATTGTTTCTTTTTAAGAAAATGGAAATTGGTAAGTATGGGGCTTTATAAAAATGATAATGGCTGGTAAATGAGCATTATGAAATTTGCAGTTGATTTTTTGATAAACCTTTCAAGTAAAGATTTATAGCGGATATGGCATGGACGCAAGCCCCCTGCTTCGATGCCCTTTCGCATCTCCTCCGATGCATCTCCGTATCATGGTAAGGGTGTATCCATGGTGAGAGCGACATGAGTCCGTGGTGAGTCCGAGTTATACACGGAGACAAGGCGGTAGCATGGCTGTCAGAAAACGCTCTTATCTGCTCGTAAGTACGAATAAGGCCTAAAGATGCCCCGAATCATCTTCGAAAGAGAGTTAATAGTCGATAAAACACGGACTCCATTCTGAAAAGTAACACCAATGAGACACTATTGGAGCTACTCCACGCATTTATAATTGGTAAATGGAGAAATAGACCAAATAGTTCTTTAATAAGTTAGATTACTTATCAACATAAATAGAATTGATGTTCAGTGAATTAACATGCTTATCCACATTTTATAAGCCACTTAACAGACGGATATAGTTGTCAATATACAGTTGTTTGTCTTTTGATTTATATTGTTGGATATAACGGGGATGATCCAGGATGGTCATCTTGCCAAATAGTTTCTCCTCTTTGTTGATTTTGGCTAAAAAGGTTGCATTTTTCTTTCCGAGGACAAAGACTTCCTCCGTTTCGAGTCCCATGTTGATATGTTGTTTTAGGGATTCAACCATAAATGGTCTGACCATTTCAAAAAGCTGCTTATCGTCGTAATAGTTTGCATTAATCCAATTGTCAGGTTTTGTATGTCTAACGATGGCTAGCGGGAAAGGGGAGTTGATGTAAAATTGGCTATAGAAAACTTCAGGACCGCCATAAGCTTCAATCATATCATACATAAAGACCGAGGAGATTTCATGTGTATGGGCAGATTGCATTTTTATACCACAGGCACTGTATAGCCTTTTGGTGTCGGTAAAAGGAACGCCGGTTACGCCTGCACCATGTCTGCTGGGGTTGATTCCGATGATAAATTTACGTTGGAGATTGTCATTATAGTACTTATTGTAAAATTGCTGCATGACGATTAGTGTCTCGGGGTTGTCGAGGTAGGGGTTGATGACATTGAAATCGACAGGAAGATCCCCGTGATAGTCGAGCTGTTTGTTGAATGTAATTACTTTTTCGGCAAATGTGACCATAATGGATGCTTTGGAAGAAATATACGGATTCTGAAGAGAATTATAAACAAGAAAAGGGTGTCGATTGACGCCCTTTTCTTGTTTATATTTTGAGATCTGATTAGTGACCTTGCGTGCCATCTACACCATGAGAATGTCCGTGGGACAATTCTTCTTCAGTAGCAGGGCGTACAGTTAAGATTTCGATATCGAAATTCAACGTTTTACCAGCCATTGGGTGGTTTAGATCTGCAATAACAATTTCTGGAGTTACTTCAGCAACTACAGCACGGAATTGGTTTCCTTGGTTATCTTGCAAAGGCAATACTTCACCTACTGGAGGTAAACCTGTTTCTTTGAACATATCTACAGGCAATTGCGCGAATGCTCTTTCGTCTTTTTCACCGTAAGCATCTTCTGGAACCAATTCGAAAGAAATTTTGTCACCCACGTTTAAGTCAGCGATGTTTTCTTCAAATTTAGGCAACATCATACCTACACCATATAAGAAGTCTAAAGGTTGTTCTGCAGTTGTTTCTTCAACGAAAACTTTTTCACCGTTTTCTACTGTGTGAAGTCTGTACGTCAATGCTACGACGTCGTTTGCTTTTATAGCCATCTGATTTTGATTTTTGGGAGCCTAAGGCTACCGTTTATTAAATATAATTTATTAACGCTGTAATGGAATCTTGTGGAAGACTACATGTCTTATTTTTGCAAAGATATGCTTTTGTTTCCTTTCCAATTCTGTTCTCTAATAATGGAAGATTTTCTTCCATGCCGCCGAGCACAATTTTGTTGGGGATATAATGTTGATCCAGTTCCTCGCGAAAAGCTAGAGCATCCTCGCCTGTCAACGCGATTTCATTGATCCCATATATTTCTTCTAGCAATAATATTGCCCAATTTGAATAGGCGGAACCGTAAGTCTTGATTTGCGGAAATACATTAGCCAGCAATTGATCGGCTATCGCGGTATAATTTTCATTATCAAAAAGTAATCCTAAGCGTTTCAATTGACGAACCATTGTGGAGGTAGAGGAGGGTATCACATTGTCCATAATCTCACTTTTTCGGGCGATCAGTTCTTCAGCTTCAGCCGAGGTATAGTAAAATGTTTTTTGCTCCACATCATAAAATAATGCAATAGCCCTGTCTGCCAGTTGTTGGGCTATGGTCAACCATTTTTGGTCAAATGTAGCTTCATACAGTGCTATAAAGGCCTCTATGGTAAAAGCGTAATCATCTAGAAACCCTGCTATTGCACGATTTTCATCCTGTGGTTGATGCAATAAATAATTGTCGTCCCGAATTAGCTCTGCACAAATAAACGCGGCATTATTTAGCGCGAGATCCAAAAAATGCTTCGTGCCAAGACTGCGGTAGGCATCTATTAGCCCTTTCAATAAGAGGGCATTCCAGGTTGTCAATTGTTTATGATCGAGTCCCGGTCGAATACGTTGTTCGCGATAATCAAATAGTTTCCGCTTGGTAGTTTCTAAAAAATCTGCCCATTCGTCAGCTGACATATTGACCTTTGTCGCTAGCTGGTCTGCATTAATGGCGCAAATGGGGACATTCGTATGTTCTTCCTTCCAGTTGCCTTCTTCGGTAATATTAAAATATTGACTAAATAGCTCGGCGTCTTTGCCCAGCACTTCATCGAATTCGGCTTTTGAAAAAGAGTAGTATTTTCCTTCAATACCTTCGCTATCCGCATCAAGTGCGCTGTAGAAACCATGATTGGGGGCAAGCATTTCCCGCTCAGTCCAAGAAATCGTTTCTTCGATTATTCTTTTATAAAATGGATCTTTATTCAGTTGATAAGCTTCGGCATAAAGGGAAAGTAATTGGCCATTATCGTACAACATTTTTTCAAAATGAGGGATATGCCAGTAGTGGTCTACTGAATAACGGGCAAAACCACCACCAATCTGGTCATAGATTCCACCTGAACCAATTTTTTTCAGGGTAAAATGCACATGATCCAATGTGGCTTGATCGCCAGTGAGTACAGCATATTTTAAAAAGAAAGACCAGTTGTTGGGGAGCGGAAATTTAGGAGCTCTTGTATAACCACCTTCTTTCTTATCGAAGGTTTCGCTCCATGGACTGATTATTTCTTCGAGATCCTTGTGTGTGTATTGTTCGGGAATGGGGTGGATGGGAAGTTTCTCAGCCCGTTGGATGCCACTGGTTAATTTATTAGCATAATCCAAAGCGACTTCTGGTTTCTCTTCCCACATTTGAGCAATTTGCAACAGGATATTCTGCCAGTCGTGCGGTTTGAAATAGGTACCGCCATAAATCGGACGGCCATCAGGTAGACATATACAGTTCAAAGGCCATCCACCAGCGTTGGTCATCAGCTGAACAGCGAGCATATAGACTTGATCAATATCTGGGCGTTCTTCCCGGTCGATTTTTATGGAGACGAAGAATTTGTTCATGGTCTGAGCAATAGCCGAGTTTTCAAAGCTTTCTCGTTCCATCACATGACACCAATGGCAGGCCGAATAACCTATGCTAACAATGATAAGTTTATTTTCGTCTTTTGCCTTTTTTAAGGCTTCGGCTCCCCATGGCATCCAATCCACGGGATTGTGTGCATGTTGCTTAAGATAAGGGGAGTTTTCAAACTGAAGTTGATTCGCCATAAGACGAAGGTAGTGAAAATGGAGGAAAGATAATTGTTGTAGCATAGCTTTCTGTTTCTTCGTTTAAGAAGAGATATTCAGAAGAAGAAATCTGATTGTTATTTGGTGTTTTGTCTTGGAGAATACCTTATTTCTGGGGGGGAATAACTTTATTTTTTCATTTCAATAAGAACAGGTTAATTTGATGAAATTCATTACTTTTACATGCGATTATTATTAGCTTTACCGAAGTCCTATGTCAAACGACGTTGACCTGCTCAAAAAGATAGTTCATAAAGACAGAGATGCTTTTGAAACTATTTATAAAGCCTATTTCCGTAAATTGTATACATTGTCTTTTCGGTACGTGAGAAATGAAGCGATCGCCGAAGAGTTGACAAACGATGTGTTTATGATGTTATGGGAAAATGCGGATAAGCTAGCAATTAATCAATCACTTGGAGCTTATCTATCACGCAGTGTCATCAATCTTTCCCTTACCCACCTCAAAAAGAATCAGCGTCTGCTGGATCGAAATAATGATTATATCAAAGATCTGGATCTGGCGGAGGATAATGATCAAGCTGACCTAGCTGCGAGATATGAGTCTAAACTGCTGATGATCGAAAGTATACTGGAGAGTCTGCCGCCACAGTGTCGAAAAATCGTTCTGATGAGTAAGTATGATAAGATGAAGCAGCAGGAAATTGCAGATCAATTGGGGATTTCCATTAAAACCGTTAAAAATCATTTGACCATCGCCTATGATAAAATTCGGGTCGCATTGGCCAAACAAAGAACTTATCTATTGCTCTTAATTGGCTTTTTATTTTTTTCATTAGGACTTTTTGTTCAGTTTATTATCTTATAGATATGGAAGAAAACAATACTTCAAGATTTATTCCTTATAACCTGATCCAGAAAGAATTGGATGGGGTTATTTCCGCAGAGGAAAGGCTGTTGCTTGAACGTTGGTTTTCTGAGGATCTGGAAAACCGTAAGCTATACGATGAAGTCAGAATGATATCCAGTGACCTTATTGTGCTGGAGCAGTATAAAAATGTAGATACCAATAGTCAATGGGAAAGATTTAAACATCAGTTGGATGAAAAAACTGCGGATAAAGAAGAACAGAAACCTCCTGCAATAAAAACGATCTGGAAACCCTGGACAAAACTCGTTGCAGCAGCAGTGTTACTATTGGTTGGGTTTGCTAGCTACCTGAACTTCGACCGTTGGATGGGCTATGAAGTCAGATTGTATGGAGCAGCCACGCAGGAACGTATCGTATTGCCCGATAGTTCTGTCATGGTACTACATGCGGGTGCTGAAGCTGTATTCAATAAGCGTACGTTCGACCAGCAACGTTTTGTTGAACTAAAAAAAGGAAAAGCTTTTTTTGATGTGAAGCATGAGCGTACATCGCCCTTCGTAGTTGATCTAGCCAATAATTATGTACGCGATATAGGGACTGCCTTTGAAATCAATTTGATCGCCAAAGATGTAGAAGTGTTGGTGAAAGAGGGGATTGTGGCCTTGAGCAGTGGAAAAGGACCTTCTGCAAAAGAACTGATTCTGCGAAAGAATGAAAAAGGATTTTTTAAACATGAGACAGCCTCTCTGTCAAAGATAGATCTTAGCCCTCCGGACAATGATGATAAAGTTGCGCAGAAACTCAGCTATTCCAATGAACGCTTAGATAATATCTGTTTGGATCTTGGAAAGCGTTTTCAGTCGAATATCGTTGTGGTCGGTGAGGATCTGAAATCACGGAAATTGAGCATGTATTTTGATGGACAATCGCTCAATGAAATTGTGCAGATTCTTTCCAAGACTTTAAA
This sequence comes from Sphingobacterium sp. GW821-FHT03E03, assembly GCF_059420745.1. Classification (NCBI taxonomy): domain Bacteria; kingdom Pseudomonadati; phylum Bacteroidota; class Sphingobacteriia; order Sphingobacteriales; family Sphingobacteriaceae; genus Sphingobacterium; species Sphingobacterium sp. GW821-FHT03E03. The sequence goes on along the minus strand of NZ_JBWKUH010000011.1, from coordinate 78,132 downwards.
TGTGAAATGGAAAGCGAGTAAAAAAGGATATAGTATCTACGAATAGCGATTGGGGATTATTGATATGAAGGGTATTTTTCTGTATCGTTTTCTCGTTTTTTTCGGGCTGATTATTTTGACTGGATCGAAATCGCTGGCTCAAAACAATTTATCTGATATCAGGGTGTCCATTGATACCAAAAATAAAGAGATTATTCAGATTTTGACAGAAATTCATCGGAATTATAGCCTGTCAATGTCTTATGATGAGCAGATCTTCAATAGAAATATCATCTATGGCACAAATTTCAATAAGTCCAGTCTGGAAGATATTCTACATTATTTGCTGAAGGATTCGAAAATCGGTTTTACGATGATCAATCGGGCATTGATTTTCTATAGGGAGGATAAGGGTTTTACCATCAAAGGACGCGTTGTTGATAGTTTGAGCGGAGAAAGTTTGATCGGTGCGACTTTAATGATCCCTGAGAAGAATAAAAGTAACTTGAGCAATAAATATGGATTTTATTCACTTACGCTCCCACAGGGAGATTACAGTTGTTTTGTCAGCTATTTGGGGTATAAGACTCGAGCAATTCGCTTGAGCTCCCAATTGGAGGATGGCTACGTACTTATAAAGCTTGCACCTGCTGATTTGAGCCTAAATGAAGTTGTGGTGGATATAGATTCTTCATTGATAGTCCAATATACAGGTCATTTTACTGACAAAATCAACTGGCCCCGAGCGCGCAGAAATGCATTTTATAAAGGTGAAGCCGATATTATGAAGGTTTTACAAATGCAAAACGGTATCAACGGATTGACGGAAGGAGGAAGTAATTTATTTGTCCGCGGGAGTGGCAAGGATCAGAACTTAATTCTTCTTGATGAGGCGGTGGTCTATAATCCTTCACATTTATTTGGTTTAACCTCTGTTTTTAATTCAGATATCTTAAAAAATACGCAAGTGTATAAAGATGCACTTCCTGCAAATTTAGGTGGACGTCTTTCCTCTATTATGGATATGAGCACGAGGGATGGTGATGCTAATAATTTCCATGTTTTTGGCGGAGCCAGTTTGCTTGTTACACGACTGGGAGCAGAGGGACCGTTTATTAAAAAAGGTAAAGGTGCCTTTATTGCTACTGCACGGACCAGCCTATCCAATGTATTGAACACGGATTACCGCCTGTTTAACGTAAAAGGTATCTATAGTGACTATAATATTAAATTGAACTATACACTTGACAATAGAAATCGTATCTATTTATCTGGGTATTATGGCCAGGACAAAGTTACCTCACCGAATAAAAATACAAATCGCTGGGGCAATTGGACTTCAACCTTACGTTGGAACCATGTGCATAGTTCGCGATTGTTTCTGAACCTCTCCGCGATATTCAGCGATTACCATAATAAGTTGGATATCAGTAAACCGGAATCTCCGGATAATCAAATCTGGCTGACTCGAATACGTGATTTCAGTTTGAAATCGGATTTCACCTATTTTATGGGTTTAGATCGGACCTTGGATTTTGGACTTCAGGGGACACTGCATCGTTTTAAACCAGGGGAGATATCTCCTATAAATGGCAATAACGAAGATAATATCTTTAGGGCGCAGGCCTATGATTATGCGGGTTATATTTCTTTCAACTGGAAAGTAGATTCTGCGTTTCGCGTTATCATCGGAACTAGGGTAAATGCTTTCTTTAATACGTCTTTTGGACGTTATTATCTACTCGGTGTTGGTCAGTCCAAACCATTGGCAAATGATGCCGAAAAAAAGAAATCGTATTATGGTTTGGAACCTCGCCTCTCGCTACAATATAAATTGGGGGCAGATTATGCATTACGGTTGGGCTATAGTCGGAGTTATCAATACTTGCAACTCTTGCAAAATGATGAGCTCGCATTTTCCTCTTTGGAAGCATGGGTACCCGCGGGGCCAAATATAAAACCCCAGTATGCAGATGTACTTTCTTTTCGGGTCAATAGATTAATGTATAAAGGCAATATTGGGCTAGAGGGCTATTGGAAGAAAATGGGAAATCAGGTCGAGTTGATTGACCATGCACAGCTCATTCTCAATCCTTTTATCGAAACGCAGTTGCGACAAGGAAATGGTCGGGCTTATGGATTGGAATTATCAATCAATCAGCGCTTTGGAGATCTGTCAGCTAGTGTACTCTATAGTTGGTCCAGGTCTTTCCGCAAGATAAATGGAATCAACAAAGGGAGGGAATATGTAGCTAACTTTGATATCCCTCACGTGCTTAAGAGTAATTTGTCTTATGACTTGGGACGCAGTGTTCATTTTAGTGTTTTCTATACAATTCATACCGGTAGACCTTTGACTTATCCAATTGGATTTATGGAATATGAAGGAATTTATGTACCGGTTTATTCCAGGCGTAATTCTCAGCGTATGCCCACATTTAGTCGATTGGATCTGAATTGCTCAGTAGATCTGGAAACTAGAAAACAACGGCAACGGGGCACACGGCATACATTGAATTTTGGCTTATACAATGTTTTTGATCAGCGGAATCCGCTTTATTATAGTTTCTCGGAAGATGGCAATGGGAACTTGGCTATCAAAAAAAACTCGTTCTCTGGACGGGTACCATCAATCAGTTACGCAATGAGATTTTAATATGAGAGTGTTTTTGATTTTTATAGGTTGTTGCCTGCTACTTTCTTGCGAGAAGTCACTTGTGGATACAGGACAGTCCTATGATATGATAGTTGAAGGTGGGATTAATACGATGTATAAAGAGCAGTATATCCAATTGAAAAAATTAGATGGATTGCATTCAAATGGGATGACTGTCGGGGTTACAGGTGCTACTGTCCAGATCGCTAACGGACCAAATACAATCGAATTCGAAGAATTGGGAGAAGGTCTCTATATGGGTAAGCTATTTAATCTGAAGGATACTGTCGGAAATATCTTTCAGTTACGGATAACATTGAACGGTAAGGTGTATGAAGCAGAGGACCAATTAGTGCCGACTGTACCTATTGAAAAAGCTTTTTTACCCGTTGAAAAGAGCAGCTTAAATAACAATTGGGAAGTCAAGGTAAGCAAACATCTATTTGGTATGAAAACTTCCAATAAATGGTTGATTGTACCCCAGAAAGATTTTTCAAATGAAGATATCTCTACCTTCCGGTTGCCTTTTAGTTATAGTTACCGCTTGGGTGCTCCCAATGTACTCAATACATTGCTTGGACGTACCTATAATTACGAGATGTCAAAAAAGGATAGTCTGATGGTGTTTAAGCTTTCTGTCTCACCACGCTATGCTCGATTCCTTTACAACCTCTTTCAAGAGACGGAATGGAAGGGCCTATTGTCTGCGGTTCCTGCAAATGTGGAAGGAAATGTTTCGGGTAATACGCTTGGTTTTTTCTATGCTATGGATGGAGTTTATAGGACGATCCCGATGAAAGATATTAGAAACAGCAGGTAGTCCGAACTATTATCTTTTACCTTATGGTTAATACATTCACAGCGGAAGACCACTTCTGCTGAAATCACTTTGGTCTTTTCCATTCTTTAATTATCTGAATAGCTGCGATGCCCAGTTTGGAGCTATTAATACAACGATTACGGCCGATTAAAAAAAATAAAAATTTCTAAAAAAGTATTGGGACTATTTCCACAAAAGGATGTCATTATTGAAACGTCTTATCAACTTCGCTGAACATAGTGAAGAGATAAGACGATTATCCTTTGGAGCTTATTTGTTCTTTGAATAGAATTTTAATCAATGATCTGTAAAAGATCCGCGCAATTACCACTGAGCATTTGAAAGGTAAAACCGGTATCGAGTTTAATCTCTGCAAATGATGAAGTACGCAGGTAGGCCGACTTCCGTGTCAGGTATTCAACCATGTCAGTTAATGTCGGATTGTGTCCAAAGAGTAATACATGATCGATGTGATCGGGGATGGTATTGATGACTGACAGTAAATGTTTGTAGGTGCATTCATATATGGATTCTTCTAGCTGGATATCAAATTGGGGCGAGCCCATTACCTCTAAAAAAACATGGGCGGTCTGTAAGGCCCTATTGGCGGGTGAACTGATGACAAGACTGTTTTCATTGAGTGTGACTTTGGTCGCCAGCTTCTCTGCTACCTGTTTCGCATGTTGTATGCCCTCAGATGTTAATGCGCGATCAAAGTCGTTAATCCCGGGAATGGTTTCGGCTTTGGCGTGTCGGATGATATAGAGTTTCTTACTGTTGTCCATGATTAAAATTTTTGATTCTATACTATTAACGCTTTTGTTCTGCATTTCATTGTGTTTGAGACAAGAGACAGCAAGTATTGAATATAAATACAAATAATAATAAATGAAGTTTTGAAAAAAGTACATAATATATGAATAATTTTTGCACCCTATTTAATTCACTGTATCTGTCAAGGGGACTGGCCATGTACCGTTCGCTTGAAAAGTGCGCGCGGGACTTTCATCTGTATATTTTTGCATTTGATGATGAATGTTATGATACGCTGAGAAGATTGCAACTTCCCAAAGCAACTATTATTTCCTTATCAGATTTTGAAGACGAGCAATTATTGGCTATAAAACCTACTCGTACAGCAGGCGAATATTGCTGGACCTGTACACCTTCAATTATTTTACATAGCATTCAAAAGTTTGGTTTATCCAATTGTACTTATCTGGATGCTGATTTATTTTTCTATGCTGATCCTAACGTTTTAATAGAGGAGGCTAAAGGTGCGTCTGTAATTATCACACCACACCGATATACTCCAATGTATGAAGATAGTGAATCGGGTGGAACCTACTGTGTTCAGTTTGTCTACTTTAAAAATTCACCTGAAGGTATGGCAGTCCTGGAATGGTGGCGTGCAGCTTGTATAGAATGGTGTTATAATCGCAGAGAGCCGGGCCGTTTTGGAGATCAAAAATACTTGGATCTATGGACGACAATGTTTACGGGCGTACATGTTTTGGAGCATTTAGGGGGTGGTGTCGCCCCATGGAATGTTCAACAATATGATTTTGATTGTAAAATAGGGCAAGTTTGGGGTAAGGAGTTGGCTAGTAAGCATTTCTTTCCCATTATATTCTATCATTTCCAAGCTTTAAAATATGCAGAAAAGAATTCTTTTACACTAGCTGGTGGCTACGCAATTAGCGATAATGATATAGAGTTTTTATACAAACCCTATATAAGAGTTTTGAAAGATTCTGGTCGAGAGATCAGATTGCTATCGCATTCTCTTAAATTTCATGAAACAGATGAAATTCCGCGTATTAGAACCTCACTTCGCCGCATGTTTAAGTTATATGTATTCGGAAAATTTCAACAGTATTATCACCAATCCTACTTTTTAAGATAATGGCTTACCAAATTGATCTCAAAACATTCACCGATGATCGGGGGCATCTAACGGTGATCGAAAAAGTAATTCCTTTCGATGTGAAACGGATATTTTATATCTATGGGGTGGATGGCTCTACCCGTGGGGGACATCGACATCATCAAACGATACAGGCGGCAATTTGCTTAAAAGGAAGTTGTGCGATCTATAACCAGGATGGGGTTAATGAATGCATTTTTGAACTGCATTCGCCAGATCAATGTCTGATTTTGGAACCCAAGGACTGGCATCAGATGTTTGACTTTACCGAAGATGCCATTCTTATGGTCCTTGCCTCCGAATATTTTGAGTTAACAGATTATATCTACGAACCATATTTTACACATGATCGCTTACGAGAGCTTACAGCAAGTCAATAAGGAATTTATGGATGAATATACCAACGTTTTCCAGCGGGTATTGCATGGAGGCTGGTATATTTTGGGAAAAGAAGTTGGACAATTTGAGCAATCATTTGCGAGCTATTGTGGTGTTGAGCATTGTATCGGAGTAGCATCGGGCTTGGATGCGCTGGTTTTGTCGTTACGTTATTTTGGTTTTAATCCGGGCGATGAAGTGATTGTTCCTGCTAATACCTACATTGCATCGATACTCGCGATTATGCAGGTTGGTCTAAAACCTGTCCTGGTAGAGCCAGATATGAATACCTATAATATTGATCCTGGAAGAATTGAGGTGGCTATTACAGCGCGAACGAGAGCGATCCTTGTTGTCCATCTTTATGGAAAAATGTGTGATATGGATCCAATTCTACAGCTTGCGGATCAACATGATTTAAAAATTATCGAGGATTGTGCACAAGCACATGGTGCTATTTATAAAGGCCAAAAGGCAGGTTCATTTGGCAATTTTGGCGCATTCAGCTTTTATCCGACAAAGAATTTAGGTGCCTTGGGGGATGCGGGAGCTATCACCTGTAAAGAGCAGGAATTAAATAAATCTATTCGTACCTTACGGAATTATGGTTCTTCTGCTAAATATGTTTTCGACGAGGTCGGGTATAACTCAAGGCTAGATGAATTGCAGGCAGCTTTCTTGTCCGTAAAATTGAAGTATTTGGATAAAATTACCGCACATAAACAGAAATTAGCTGCAATTTATCTACGTGCATTAAAGTCTGATTTTATACTTCCGACTGTACGAGCAGATATGCAGGATGTTTACCATATCTTCGCGATACGACATCCTGAACGAGATAGATTGAAAAAATATCTCTTTGATAATGGTATCGGAACAGAAATCCACTATCCTATAGCTCCACATCAACAGAAGGCGATGGAGGGGATTTTATCCGAGGCAAGCTATCCAATCTCAAAAGAAATTCATCGAACAATACTTAGCCTTCCTATTTCCTATGGCCATACAGAAGAGGATATTAATAGAGTGGTTGAGGTAATGAATAAATTTTCCTAAAGTTTTTTATAATTAATTTATTCAGAGATCTTATCAATGGAATTTTTTCCAAGAAAAAAAATAAGGCAATACGTCTTTTGTTGGCTTTAATCTTTTTGGGGTTAATATCTTGCCAGATTTCGAATGTCACATAATGTAAACCTAAGACCTCTAAAAAATTGAGGTCTTTTGTATTTGGTAGAGTGCCCAAAATCATGCTGCCATTTCTAGTTGTATTTAATAATTCCGAAGGAGAGTTTCGTAAGCGAAAATCGTCGGGGAAGGTTGAATTAAGGAAATTACCGTAAGTTTCATATTCCGAGAATCCCGAAAGTGCAATATCTTTTGTAGCTATATTTTCAAGGATATAATACGACCAGGCCTGATTCCCCGCATTTGTGCTGAGTTCAAGTAACAGTTTTTGCATCAGCTTTGTTTGAACCATAAAATGTTCAGATATAAATGAGTAGTTGACTGTTTTTTTCAGGCCAAGAATATGTTCCAATGTTTCAAAATAAGGATTGTGATTTTCTTCACTTTTGTGGATAAGTGCTCTTTCTTCTTTATCAAAGAAATCGATTGGTTTTAATGGGATGGTGTCTGCATCCCATATCAGATAATAGTCACTTTGGATAATTTTGGAAATCTCCATTTTTAAGAACTGCTGGAAGTACCATCCGGCTCGATCTCCATTATTTATTCTTTGTTTTAGAAAGTCAGCTACGGATTGAAAATTGAATTGGTCAAATAATTCATTTTCGTTAACAAGAACTAAGTTGGATAGACTTAAAACCTGAAACTTTTCGAAATGAGAGGCGTTTGTTATGACATAGATCTGTTGTGCCTGAAAAAATCGCTTAACCTGATTGATCACGACCTTCGCAATTTCGATGTGCTGTGGGCCGACGCAGATGACTACATCATAGTGTGGATTATTAGCTAAAGATTGCATCAATAGTAATTAAAAGAAGTTAAAAAGTAATAAATGTCGGTAAAACTATGCCTGAAGTATCCACCGTGGGGTCATTTATCCATTTTCGTGGGGAGACAACAATCTTGTCCGGACTATCATTTAGCCAGGCACCCCACCAGCTAAAGCTGCTATTGGCAATAATATGATGTTTACACTGCGACATTAATTGTAGATCTCTAAAACTATTAATTCCACTATTGTGTTCAACAAAAATCGCATTCAAATTTTTAAACTGCGTTTTACACCAGCCTATATCATTGGAAAATACTATAAATAATGGTGATTCATTTGTTTCAAGCATATACTGTATGCTCTTTTGATAGTATTCTTCTGTACAGATATCTTTAAATAGTGGCTCCTGAAGGTAATCTCCTCTTCGGACGTGTAATGAAATTGCGTTCTGTTGTTGAATTAAATGTTGTATACGTATGTTTTCAGCGCCCTCCAAGGTGGGGAATTTAAGCTGTTGGCGAAGAATTGGAACTACTTGATTAATATAGTCAATATGTTGCCAGTATCCCCAATAATAGCGGCTTTTGTTATCATCAAAAATTTCTTTCATATAAGAAAACGGAATCGTTTCCTCAATATAGATATGTTTTGTATTATATAATCGCCTTAATTTTCGCCATAGCCATTTGTTATTGTTTCTGGTATAAATATTTGTTTCGAATGTGCTTAGCTCTGGAAGGATGATATTAAATACACGCTCTAATTCGAATCCATTGTGTAAATGATAATCTTCAAAATCTATTAAATCGGCTTTTACATGCTTAAACTTTTGTTGCAATGCCAAAAAGAAAGCATACTGAAATAGCTGATTACCCAAGCCTCCTAAAAATTTAACAATCTTCATTTCTATTTTTCTAGTATATTTTTAATGGAATTTTTGAAAGCTCTTCTTAACTGCTTAACTGTTGAATAATTCCAATTAAAGAATGGTTTGGTAAAAAATAAAATGAGCGTATCCTTTCCTCCATTTTTCATGATCACATCATGCCATTTTTCAAATATAAATTTTTGAACCGAAAGTGGACGTTTATTAGAGTCAGTAATACGATCAAACAATTGAATATAGAATTTTTTGTATTCATTAATTTCAATATTATCCCATATAAACGGCGGTGTTAGCATTTTCTGGTATTTTTTTTCGGAAGGCAGTTGTAAAAGAGAAAGATATTTTGCTTTAATTTTCTCAATATTACCATCCATTTGATTAACTTGCTCCTTTGATATACCTGAAACATGATTTCGGTAATGAATAAGAATGTCCGGTAGATTCTTTATTCGATATTGAGTAGCGGCTCTTAGAAATAGATCATAATCTTCAGCATAATCTTCTTTATATCCACCTAAATCTCTCAAAACATTACTTCTTATCATTACTGAAGAATGGACAAATGCATTATAAAAGGGAATAGAAGCCTTTAAGAGCTCTTCATCTATTACAGGATACATTTTTTCTTGGATAATTTTCCCATTTTCGTCGATCATGGATGCTTGTGATCCTATTAATGCAATATTCGGATTGTCAGATAGCTCTTTTAATTGTATTGCTAATCGTTCTGGCATTGCAACATCATCACTGTCCATAATAGCAATAAATTCAGTATTTACCTCTACTAGTGCCAGATTTCGCGTATACAGCAATCCCATATTTTGATCATTGTTAATTACTCGAATCCTCCTGTCTTTAAAATCGCTTATGATTTCAAGCGTATTATCTATTGACCCATCATTTATAATTAAAAGCTCAAAGTTGGTATACGTCTGATTTAAAATACTGGAGATGGATTCCTTAATATATTTTCCTGCGTTATAGGCAGGCATAAATACCGTTATAGTAGGGACTGTTTTGATATCTGCTTTTTCTAACATTTTATTTAATTAATAACTCTCTGTACTGTTTGTTGAACATAGTTTCACTAAATTCCTCATCTACCAATTTCATGGCATTCTTACTAAGGCGATTTAATAGAGAGCGATTATCATTAATATATTTTAGTTTATCAATAAATGCATTGATAATGTCGCTATCGTCCATTGTATTTTCTATAATAAAACCATTTTCACTTTGCTCACTAATAAAACAAGATATTTCGCCTACATTAGTGCTAATAGGAACAACACCTAGAGACATACCTTCAAGTAAGACCATTGGAAATCCTTCAAAAAGAGACGTTATGGCAATCAGATGTGCAGATTTATAGTGCTCGTTTAGTTGTTTTCTGTCCGAAATTCTTCCAATGATCGCTGTATTTTGTGAAATTTTTGCCTTAAAATTCTCAAAATCGCCAATCATCTTAAAGTTAAAAGGTAATTTCAGATTATAGCAGATATTTGCAATCTCAATTAAGAGCTCTGGTCTCTTTTCATAAGAATTCCTCGCGATAAATAAAACAGTAAGATCTTTCGAATAATCTTTTTCTGAAATAGCGATTGGCTTTTCTATCTTATTCTTAATGATCTTGATCCTTGATTGAAATGCGGAGTCTATATTTTTTTCTATATAAAATTGGATCTGTTTTTTTCTTTGATTTTCGCCCAAGATTATCCTTTTGTCTATCTTACTAATATAGGGCAGTGAATAATTGTCAAAAGACGCTGTATTTTCACCAACAAATGCATGTGAAAGATCTATCTTTAAAATGTTGTCATCTAAAGAAGGAAGAAGGTCATAAAAAAAGTAATTATTTGAACCAAATACCACACTATTTGGGTTGGAATTGATTTTCTTAGCTAGTTCTTTCGCCATTTTTCTACGAAATTTTGCTTTCCATCCCCACCGTTCCAGTTCAATAATATGCGCAACAGCTTCGAATTCTGACCTCAAGTCATTATTTTTTGAATAATTTGTTATAATGCATGTTGGATGCTTATCTCTAATGGTTTTCATAATCTCTATATGCACTCTTTCAGCACCTCCAATATCCATCACGGGGAAAATAAAGAGTATTTCGGAATCAATTGCTTTTATTTTTCGTTTGATAACGGGATATTTGATTAATGAAGAAATCGTAAGTGCCCATTTTTTTAATTTATGCATTTCCAATGATCTATTTAGTGGGATAAGGCGTGGAGTTTTAATATCTTTACAAAGATTATTTCGAAAAAAATCGCTCATAAAAATAGTAAATATTTAAAGGAATTATATATAATGGATATAGGAATTTTAAATAGGTGTCCCTTAGTCACTATTGGCTAGTGTAATATTTAAATATTTTATTACTGTGTTTTACCAAAGTCGAACTGTAGAAGAATTGTTTTATTTCAATGTCACATTTTTGTTGTTATTGCCGTTATTAATGATAACAATCCTGTCATTAGTTGAAAGCGGGTAATCTATTTCGATAGCTAAAATGACTTTACATTCATAGATCTTAAACAAAAATGTCCAACAAAAAAAGGATCCTTTACTTTGTACCAGATAATCCTTATCAGGGGCGAGCGGGTAATATCACTCGATTCACTCAGATGCTTGATTATTTTAATCACAAGAACCAAGAATTTACAGTAGACTATGTGACTGAGCGCCTCTGGGGGAATTGGGATGATGCCTCTATTGAAAAATTTAGGATTGCTTACCCTGCAATCAACCTTAAAATAATTGACCGTAAAGTTCCTCGATCGACTTTTCTTCAGTACTTATTCAAATATAAAATACCCGAGGTATTGTTCAACTACTTTAGGCATAAAATAGATTTTACAACCTGGTACCTGAAAAAGAATTTCAGGTCGATCACAAAGGATGAGATATATGATTTTGCGATAATCAGCTATGTCCATTGGGGAAATCTGATCAACGAGCTGAAAAATTGCAAAAAGGCGATTATTGACACGCACGATTTTATAACCGGCCAATACGCCACCTGCCATAAAGGAAATCATTCCAGAATATCGGGGATCTTCAAGAACGAACTCAAAATTCTCAATCAATTTGATGAGATATGGACCTATTCGGTTGAGGAAAAATATATTTTTGAGCAATTTACAAGTTGTTCAATACAGCAGCTTCCCATCTCATTTAAACAAAATGTTTTAGAAGGACAAGAAGACAGTACCTCGGCTAAACTTATCTATATCGCCAGTGATAATCCACATAATGTTAGAGGAGCGGATTGGTTCCTGAAGAACGCTCTACCGTATATCGACCCTAATATAAAGATTGTTGTCATTGGTAAAATATGTGGGCACTTTCCAGATACAAAACAGATTATTAAATTAGGAATGGTAGACGATTTGGATGCGCAGTATCGAGATGTCAAAGTAGCGATATGTCCGATGATCAGCGGTACTGGAATAAAAATCAAGGTTGTTGAAGCATTGTCCTATGGGCTGCCTGTGGTTACTAACCCGCGTGGAATAGATGGTTTATTTAATAAAAAGCAAAACGGTTGTATCGTGACCGAATCTGGGAAAGAATTTGCTTCAGCGGTCAATCGTCTCTTTTTGGATGAACTTTACTATCATACCATCCGTCAGGAAGGATTGGCATACTTTGCCGCGAACCATACCATAGCACAGGAAGAAGAGTTTTTGAATGCAACGTTTCTATCCGAAAATCCATAAAATGATTCAATAGGCAAATCCCATCCTGGAAATTTCAATGCTGATTTGGGGATAAAAAATATGAAAAACAAACCGAACAGCCTATCTTTGTTTAACGATAGCGAATGAAGAAAAAACAGATCATATTTGATGCCGAACGGATGAAATATCCTCATACGGGCTTATATCACTTTTGTAAACAACTAGGAAATGCTTTATTGAATAAGACGGCCGATCCTTATGCAATGGTATTTTATACAAATAACCCTGCCAATGAAGATTTTGGCTCCAAGGCAAACTATTACCAGCAAAAATCGCTGCAGAAGTTCTGGATGCCGCGATTTTCCAATAGTGATCTTTGGCATTCTACGTTCCAACTTAGTTCATATTTTCCACGAAATAATAAAATCAAGGTCCTTTCTACGATCCATGACCTGAACTTCTTAAAGGAAAAAAAGTCGGTCGAAAAGGAAAAAAAGTACTTGAAAAGCTTGCAGAATAATTTGGATAAAGCAGATGTTATTGTTGCGATATCCCATTATGTAAAGAAAGACCTTGAAGATTATTGTAATTTAAAGGGAAAACCACTTCATGTAATTTATAATGGGAATAATATTGATCAGTACTATTTGGATCAGTTAGATATAGCACACAATAGTGTACATAAACCCTTCATTTATTCTATTGGTACCATAAACCGTAAGAAAAATTTTCATACGTTGCTTTATTTATTGGTGGGAAATGATTTGGAATTGATAATCAGTGGAATTATCGCGGAGCCGGATTATAATCAGTATATTCTTGATTTAGCCGCTGAACTCGGGGTTGCGGAACGCCTGCGGCTCACTGGGCCAATAACGGAAGAAGAGAAATATAATTACTTAAAAGATTGTTCTTTATTTGCTTTTCCTTCTATCGCGGAGGGTTTTGGGTTACCTGTTATTGAAGCCATGTCCTTTGGTAAAAAGGTACTGCTATCTACCTATACCTGTCTCCCTGAAATCGGTGGTCCTGAAGCATTCTTTTTAGAATCCACAGACCCAGAATATTTGATCGAATTTGGGAAATCCAGCCTGATTGGTATTATCCACGGTGAGGATCGTACTCCTGAAATTAAATCTTGGGCTGCCCAGTTTTCATGGGATAAGGCGGCAGGTGAATATTGGGAACTTTATAAGAAACTTTTGAAATAAGGGAATGGCTATACCAAAAGTAATCTATCAGACATTTAAGACGAACCAAATCCCTTGGTTAACGAAATTATATATCAAGCGCTTTAGACGTAAGAATAAGAGCTACAGCTATGAGTTTTATGACGACCAACGCGTAGATGCATTTATAAAGGAATCATTTGATAAAGAAGTGTATAAGGCATATAGTAGATTGCAGATCGGAGCGGCAAAAGCTGATTTTTTTCGCTATGCCGTCTTATATGTCTATGGTGGAGTATACCTGGATCTGGATAGTGATATTCTCGTTAATCTAGATAAATACCTACAAGAAGATGACCATGCCGTCATCACACGCGAAAAGAATCACCAAAATCTTTTTGCGCAATGGGCGTTGGTATTTGAAAAGGGACATCCTTTTCTGGAGCGAACAATAAAGTATATTGTTGAAAATATTCAGCAAAATAAATACCCACATGACGTGCATGGCATGACCGGACCAACAGTTTATACGAGGGCCGTCAATGATGTCATCAATGAAGACCCAACAGTCTCTTATCGCATTGTGCCGGATGACTACAAGGGGATAATGAAATTTAAATACAAGCTTGGTAAATTATTGATTTATGGAGATCGGTCACAACACTGGAAAAAACTACAGAAAGTAGTAACTGTTGTGAAATCGGAGAACTAAAGTGTTAAATATTGTTTTTCCCATTGCGCAGCGAGGTTATCATCGTTAAACTGCTGTGCGTAGGCTAATCCTTTTACAGACATTTCTTGCTGTAAATTGCTGTCGCTTAAAATAAATTCAATTGCATGCTGAATCTGATCAATATCGTGCGGTTGTACGTACAACGAAGCTGGGCCACCCGCCTCTGGAAAAACGCCCGAATCTGTAGTAATTACAGGTGTACCTGAATATAGGGCTTCAATAATAGGGATACCAAACCCTTCATAAATAGATGGATAAATAAATGCAAGGGCTGAGGAATAGAGTACTGACAGCTCCCACATATTCAAGCCGCTAAGAAAGTATACTCTGTTTTCCATCTGATGTTTATGGATAAACTCTTGCAGCTGAAGCTGGTATTTCGTGCTTCTGCCCACAATAACCAAGGGAATATCGATATGCTCAATCGCTTTCACAATTGATAATGCGTTTTTACGTTCTTCTATCGTTCCCACATTCAATAGGAATTCATCGGGAAGACCTAAGCTTTTCTTGAGCTGTTGCTTTTCATCGGCTGTTTTTGTTATCTTAAATGCCTCGTGACAACCTTGATAGATGATGTCTATTTTTTCTTGAGGGATATTGAAAAACTCGACAATATCATTTTTGGTCTGTTTACTGATGGCGACAATTTTGTCTGCCCGGCGACAGGCATGCGCAAATTTCTTTTTATAGATCCACCGATCTATCGGACGATAAAGTGAAGGGTATCGCATAAAAATTAAATCGTGCATGCTAACAATAGATTTAATTTTCGCCGGAGCCAAGTCAACAGGGATTTCTCCGGAAAGACCGTGAAAAATATTGATCTGGTCTTTTTTCAAATCCGATACTATTCTTTTTGTGCGCCAGAGGTTTGGGAAATTTTGATTAATATATCCTTTTGGCGTCTTAATCTGCTCAGGGTCGACGAGCTTAGCATACCTTTCGACAGAGGTACTAGGCGTATAGAGGATATAGTCATTTTGCGGAGCAAACGTTGATAAAATGCGTATCAGATCTCTGCTGTAATTGCCCAAGCCTGACGCGTTGTTGAAAAAACGCTTTGCATCAAATCCTAACCTCATCTTATCGCTGTTATTTTTTCGATCACCATTTCTGCTGTAATTAAATCAATCGCTTCTGTACCATCGCAATCGCAAGGTTTGTTGCCGTAGACAGCGCTTGGACGGTTGGGATGTTCCACTTGGATACAGTCCTCATATTGTTGCCCGTAACCCGTAAATCCCGCGTATGGGTGAGTTGCGCCCCATAGTGATAGGCATCTTACTCCCATCAAAGAAGCCATGTGCAACCCGGAGGAATCCATGCTGATCATCAGATCCAGATTTGATATGATATCCAGTTCTTCTCTCAACGTAAATTTTCCAATGGTATTGTAGGTGTTTGGAAAACTTTCGGTCCAGTTTTGCGCGATTTGAAACTCTTCCTGACCTCCTCCAAAAAGCAATATGTCATATCCATGATGTGCCAGGTGATCTATGATCTGCCTCATCTTTACCATCGAAAGAATTTTATATCGGTGTTGCGCAAAAGCCGCAATACCAATTTTTTTTCGTTCGAAATTGCCAAACATGCTAAATGCCGTTTTGGGGACATCTTGCAAATTAGAAGCCAATTTGTGACTCAGTTCAAAGTGAAAACCTAAAGCACGGAATACATCTGCATAGCGCTCTACAGTTAGCTTCAATTGATGCTTAACCTTATTTTCTTTGCGCGTCAGGGCTTTCTTTTCTGCACGACCTTTGTCCAGTTGTTTGACCTTTATTCCAGAAAGAGAAAATAATACATCCAATACACGCGAGCGTAAATTGAAATGTAGATCAGCTACAGCATCTGTACCATATTGAGCCAGCTCATTTTTTAATCTGATTAATCCAAAAAGGCCTTTATGGGTTGTCTTAGGTTCAATTGCATGAAACTTGATATTTTTTATGCCATCAAAGAATGGTGAAAAAAAAGGACGGCTGACCATGATAATCTCTACCGTAGGATATTGTTGACAAAATTCTTTCAACACAGAGGCCACCATGGCAACATCGCCCATGGCCGAAAACCGGGTTACTATGATTCGCTGCGGCAAAGACATGTCTTTATTTTCCGGATGTATAAAGTACAGGGTTCAGTTCAGGATCGTTATACATTTTCATCTGTTTATAGACCTTCATGTATTTTTCACCTGATTCAATCGCTGTCAACAATTCGTCGATACTTTGTGAAAGATCTGTACGTTGTTCCAGCAAGATGTTCAATTTTTGCTGACAAGCAGAGATATGGGCTTCAGAAGCATCTGAACGAAGTGTCTCCTGCTCCATATGATAAATCTTTAGCGCCAGAATGGACAGTCTATCAATGGCCCAAGCTGGACTTTCCGTATTGATTTTTGCTGAAGGCAATGCTTCGATAGTTTGGTATTTCTGTAAAAAGTAGCTGTCTATATATTCTACTGTATCTGTACGATACTGATTAGACTCATCGATGCGTCGCTTCCAGTATAAACCGTCCTTGGGATCAATGGCAGGATTACGTACAACATCTTCCATGTGCCATTGTACGGTATCAATCCAGCACTTTAGGTACAGTAGATGTTCTAGGGATTGTTTGTCATACGGATTCTGGATTGGATGATCAATCTGATCGTATACGTGGTAATCCTGGATAGCACGTTGAAAAATGGGATTTGCTATTGCACTAATCATGTTACAAATATAAAATATATTATGGAGTTATCCTTAACTTCAGGTGTTGTATAAAAACAGTAAAATGAATTGGAAAAACCAACTATTGAGAAAAGAATTAAAATGTTTTTTTAAAATATAGACAGTAAGACGTCTGGGAATAATCCAAACAAGATCACTGCAATCGTACAAAATAGACCAATACCGAGGAGTAAAGGATTGGACTTGACTAAATAATGATCTAGATTGTCTCTTAAGAAGGCATTCAACGGAATCTTAAAGTAATAGAAAAGTGAAATTACGGATGTTAGTGCCCCTACAATTAATAAAGCAAGTAAACCGAAGGATTGGAAGTTCTGATACTGCTCGAATACTTTTGAAAATATGAGTAGCTTTCCGACAAATCCAGCAGTAGGCGGCAAACCTATCAATGCGATTAAGACGATCGAAAATGAGGTGAATAATATAGGTGATTGTTTACCTAATCCTTTATAAGAGTCTATTGAGGTGTTGCCTAGACTGACCTCTAAGCTGTTGATAAAAATAAAAACAGCGATATTCATCAATGCATAAATTGATAAATAGAACAGCAAAACGTTTGACTCATTGTTTTGATAGACCAGTACTGCCATCAACAATATGCCCGTGTGGCCAATAGAAGAATAGGCCATCATGCGCTTGGCATCCTGTTGACGCAGGGCCGCCAGATTACCAATCAACATGGTCGCAATAGCTATAATGATGATAACATAAGCCAAGAAATCACTGAAATAAAAGGATACTGCAAGCCAGGCTGCAAGTAACTTAGATAGCAGGACTACAACGGCAATTTTAGGTACAGTCGCTAGGTACGTGGTAATCACGGTCGGTGCCCCCTGATAAACGTCAGGACTCCAAACATGAAATGGGAAAAAACTTAGTTTAAAACCAATACCGGTCAGTAAAAATAAGAGGGCAATACTGATCATTAGCTTCGGGGCCTCCATCAGACCCGCAATATGACTTGGCGCATCAAAATTTAAGTTTCCCGTGAAACCGTAAAGCAGCGATAGGCCATAGAGCATAACGGCTGCACATATAGATCCAAAGAGTACGTATTTCATCGCTGCTTCGGATTGTACTTTATTGGATGAAAAATAACCGACCATAATGTACGAGCTGATCGATACTGTTTCTACTGCGATGAAGATCATCAGCCAGTTGCTCGACATGGTTAAGAGATTCAATCCCAAGGTTGCGGTCAATACAACAGCATACAGATCTCCCAAAGGGCGATCATGCTGATGACGTTGTTGAATAAAGATCGTAATCAGTAGGGTCGACAGCAGGATAATCACACGTGCCGATGTTGCGAATGTATCAATGTGGATCATGTCGAAGAATCCAACCATATCCACATGGCTTAATCCTTGTCCCAATAGATAACAACCACTCAACAATAATCCAGCTATTGTAATCGTAAAAGATGCTTTGTCCCAGTATTTATCTACGAAAAGACTCGCGATAATACTACCTATAAAAGTAATGATCAGCGTTAATTCCGGTTTGAAATAGGGAATACTAACGATAATTTGATCAATAAATGAACTGATATATGGACTGAATGCGAGCATGCTGGATTAAATAAATTGTTGGATAAAGCTGACGAGATTCAATACACTTGCATTTAGATTGCTAAATACCAAGGATGGCATAATACCAAGTAAAAGGGCAAGCGCCAAGGTTGGAAATAGAATCAGCTGTTCGCGGCTGTTGACATCGGTCAATGCATTGGCCCAAGATTCGCCACCTTTGAGTCTGATCTCTCCAAAAAACATCCGTTGAAGTGTCCATAGCAAATAAGCTGCACTCAAGAGAATACCAATTGAACCTGCTAGGGCCATCCAGCGAGGGAGCCCTGTACCGACACTCGCCGCATTGAACGAACCGATGATAACAAATGCTTCACCGATAAATGCGGAGAAGCCAGGAAGTCCCAATGAAGCAAAGAAAGCAACGGCAACATAACCGGTATACTTGGGCATGAGCTGGGCTAAACCTCTGAAGCTATAGATATTTCGATCATGTACTCGGTCATAAACCACGCCAACAAGAAAGAAAAGTGCTGCGGATAGAAAACCGTGGGAGATCATCTGGAACATCGCACCAGAAACTCCTTCGGCTGTCAATGAGGCTATACCAAGCAATACAAAGCCCATGTGGGAGACCGATGAATAGGCGATCATCCGTTTTAAATCTTTTTGAGTTAAGGCGTTTAATGCCCCATAGATAATGGAGATGACGCCGATCAGACCAAGCCACCAATTGGACAGGGCGGCCATGTCCGGGAAAATGCTATAGCAGATACGGATAATACCATAGCCACCGATTTTCAACAGGATACCTGCTAAAATAATGGATACCGGTGTGGGGGCCTCGACGTGTGCGTCAGGTAGCCAGGTGTGTAATGGTACAATGGGTACTTTGATTGCAAAAGCGAAAAAAAGCACCACAAAACCAACTAATCTGGCCGAAATACCCAATATTTCCTGATAACCATCCCAAGCGAAGATTGAGTCCCCTAAATAATTCTGTGGATTCATCATGTAGATCATATTGAAGGTATGTGCCCCAGTTTCGGGGTTGATAACCGAAAAATATAAGCCTACAATGATCAATAGCATAAATACCGAACCAAAGAGCGTATAGAGAAAGAATTTTATGGCAGCATATTCACGGCGTGCCCCGCCCCAGATACCAATCAGGAAGTAGAGCGGCAAAAGCATGACCTCATAGAATAAATAGAACAGGAAGAAATCCAAAGCACAGAAAATACCCATTACAGCCATGTTGAGGACCATAAGTAGGGCGAAATATCCTTTGGGGCTTTTCTGTATATTCCAAGAAGCACCGATCGCCATCAACATCACAAAAGCACTCAATAGTAATAATGGCATGGAAATACCGTCTATTCCGATGAGATAGTCTATCTCTAATTTTCCGATGGAGCCGAGGTCCAGGCGAATCCAGGGAAGTTGTTCAACGAACTGGTATCCTGCCAGGTCTTGGATGCCTGTTTGGCTCGCGTCAAATTTTGCATAGCATATACCCGCAAGTACAAATTGCACTGCTGTAAACGCTAAGGCAATATATTTGTAACTCGATTTATATCGTGTTGGTAGGGCGAGGATAAACGCCGTCGCCAGAAGCGGTAAAAATATCAGTAAGGATAAAATAGGCATTTCCTAAAAAAATATAAGATAAATTAAACCAAGTAAAACGAATAGAAAAACGGAATACAATGTCGTCTGTAATTTGCCGTTCTGTACCAAGCGAACTTGGTTACCAGTCCAGTAAGCTACAGAAGCAACAGCATTGACAAAGCCGTCTACAATATATTTGTCTATCCACACACTCAACTGAGAGAGCGATAAGACGATAAACTGAACAAAAGCGATTAGGGCATCTACAACAAAACGATCAAACCAATAACAGAACTGAGCCAGTTTTAGTGTGCCACTAACAAATATCCATTGGTATAGTTCATTGATATAACCTTGATTGAACGATGCTTTCAGTGCAAAGCTAGATGCATTGAGTGGATATTTGTTTTGTACATACCATTTCCAGCCGATTGTCCAGCTGATGACCGAACCGATCAATAAGATTAATGGAATAATCAAGTGGGCACTATGGCTTGGAGCAAACGTATATTCATCCAATAATAGACCATCCATCAACCAGGAGTCATGATAGGATACTGGATTAAGAGAAAATAACGGGAATAGACAGCAGATACCCAATATAAACATAGGGATCAACATGGTGTTTGGTGCTTCATGCAGGGCTGTTCCATGCAATTTGTCCTTGACTTGTGCGAGCATTCGGAAATCACCGAAAAAAGCTTTAAAGATTAAGCGACCAATGTAAAACGCGGTCAGAATACTGACTGTAATAAGACTTATTGGGATAATGAGGTATAAGTCGCCTTTTGACAAAGCCCATTCAAAGGAAGATATGATAATACTATCTTTGGAAAGATAACCTGATGTTAGTGGAAATCCAGCTAGTGCCAGTGATGCTACGCTCATCAGGATAAAAGTTTTCGGCATATATTTTTTCAGTCCCCCCATGTTCCTTAGGTCTTGTGGGTCGAAATCAAGATGGCTGTGTGTTTTGAGGTGTGCCATCTCATGGATAATGGCTCCGGCGGAAAGGAACAAGAGACATTTAAAGAAGGCGTGTGTGACCAAATGGAATAGTGCGGCATCCCATGTTCCTATCCCAATTCCCACCATCATAAAACCCAATTGTGAAATAGTCGAAAAGGCTAGGATACGTTTAATATCGTATTGACCTAATGCAAAGTAGGCACCGGATGCCGCTGTAATCGTACCTATGATAGCAATAAACAACAATGCATTTTCGTTGAATAACGGAAATACTGTAGCGAGTAAAAACACACCCGCCGCGACCATAGTGGCAGCATGGATGAGTGAAGATACTGATGTTGGTCCTTCCATCGCATCAGGTAACCATACATGTAAAGGAAATTGAGCTGATTTGGCCATTGCCGCAAGGAAAAATGCGAGCCCGGCTATCGTTAACCAAATTTGATCCATGCTGTTGACCGGAGAAACCCATTGTCCACTTGCGATCGTGGATTGATAGATGAGTCCTCCTTCGCCAAAAAGATCGACCAGATTGAGGGTTTTGAACTGTGTAAATATAATGGCTAGTCCGATCAGAAAACCGAGGTCTCCGATGCGGTTTTCTATAAATGCTTTCTTGTTGGCCTGTACAGCCGTTTCGCGGGTGAACCAGAAACCAATAAGCAGATAAGAGGCAAATCCTACCAATTCCCAAAAGATATACATGAGCAACAGGCTATCCATAACGACTAGCCCCAACATAGCAAAACAGAAGAGACTAAGATACATCCAATAGCGATGGATTCCCGAATCCCCTTTCATATACGCTCTCGAATAGATATGCACAGGAAGGGCAACTGTCGGAACCAGAAACAGCATGAGCACGTTCAGATTGTTCAATAGAATGCCTACTTTAAAAGTAGATGCACCGATGGTAAACCAGTTTATTTGGGCAGACACGATAGGATTATTCCAGATTGCTAACCAGGTAAGTCCACCAAATATAAAACTAAAGATAATGCCGGTCAAGGAGATAATCCCTGACTGATCGCGCTTGCCTGCTATTGCCTGATATAGAAATGCAATAAATGGCGCAACGACTGTAAACAGTGCCGTGTATATGGGTGGTATGTGGGCAAGTTGATCCAATTTTTACTTATCTTTTAATTCATTGATTTCATCCGGATTGATTGTTTTATAGTGTCTATAGACATTTAAAACCAATGCTAAGCCAACCGCAACCGCAGCAGCAGCAAGAACAATAGCAAATAGGGCGAAAATCTGTCCGCCATAACTGACTTTATCGTATTTACCAAACGCTACAAAGTTTAGAATAGCCGCATTAATCATCAATTCGATGCCTACCAAAATCATAATGGCATTTCTCTTGGAAAGAACGGTATAAAGTCCGATACAGAAGATGCAAGCACTGACAACCAAAAAATGCGTTAATGTAATCATCTGTTGTGCTCCTTTCTGGATAAATGTGATGCTCCAATTAACGCCATCATCAAAAAGACTGATATGACTTCAAATGGTAACACATAAAAGGTCATAAACCGTAATCCAATCTGTTGGATATTATTATCTGTTGGAATAATCTCAGTATTATTTTCTTTGGCTTGTTGGATCCAAGTAGGAATGGACTGATGCCATTCTGCAATACCAAAGATCATGAGTACTAGAAAACCTACAGCCAATATCACTGCTTGCCACCTGGGCATGCTCAGAAATGAGCCACTGCTGTCTTGAAGATCTTTCAATAGTTCTTTGTTGGAAAGCATAAAGGCAAATAGCATGAGGATCAGTACACCACCTACATAAACCATGATTTGTGTAATGGCTACAAAATCTGCCAACGCAAATAGGTATAGGCCAGCCATAGCAAAGAGTACAATGAAAAATAGAAATAGGGCGCGGGCTATATTTTTAAGATTTACCAGTAAAAGGGCAGATCCGATTGCCAAAGTGGCAAATGCATAAAATAAAATAGTTTCCATGTTTTTATTTTTGCTTTGCTGCCTCCTTTTCAGCTTGAAATTGTGTCCATTCTGCTTTTCGTTGCGCAACTTGTTCGTCGGTCATATCCGAAAATCCGTAGATCAGATCAGTTAATTTTTGCGAGCTACGATCGTATTCATTGGTCATGACAATGCATTCGGTAGGGCAGACAACGGTACATAGGCCACAATACATACATTTGGCCATATCAATATTGAACTTGGCAGGATATAAGCGTTTGACGCTGCCGTCTGAAGTCTTTCCGATCGCTTCCGGTGATTTGATCGCCTCAATTTCAATACAATCTACGGGACATGCTTTGGCACAAAGGTCACAAACGATGCAATCATCAATATCCACTTGCAATTGATAACGAGCGACTTCGGGGATTGGCATTTTTTCGGCAGGATATTGTACCGTGACAATACCCTCCTGACGGTCGAAGTAGTTGTCGTTTTTGATATTTAATTCCTGACGCGAACGTCGAGCGCCAAACAAGTGCTTGACAGTCAAAGATAGTCCTTTGATTGCCGTACGAAATGCGTGGGAAGCCGTCTTAAATATCATATCTTATGCTATAATTAAAATTCTCCAAATGGCAGAAATAGCCATGCAAATAAAAGCTAAGGGTGTCAATACCTTCCAACATAAGCTCATCAATTGATCGGCACGCAACCGCGGTAAAGTCCACCGAATCCACATTTGTATCCCCACAATGAATAATGATTTGGCCAAGGTCCAAAAGATTCCCCAGGCCAGGCCTGTTGTCCAATCTGCTAATCGTATTGCGCCAATATTTGGAAGCGGTGTATTCCAGCCACCCAGGAACAGGACTACGCCCAACATTGAGACCAAAAACATCATGGCATACTCAGCAAGGAAAATAAAGGCAAATTGTATCCCTCCATATTCCGTATGAAAACCACCAACCAATTCGGATTCCGCTTCTGGAATATCAAAGGGAGCTCGGTTACATTCGGCAAGTGTTGCGATAAAAAATATGATGTAGGTCACAATTAAATGTGGGGCTTGGAAAATATTCCAAGCGAAGAATCCACCAATCTCATTGACTTCCCAAAAACCTAAAAACTTGATACTTCCGTTAGTCAGAATACCTTGACCAATAGCAATTTCATTGACGTTTAAGGTCTGTGTTAACATTACTACCGTGATCAGTGAGAGCCCGACCGGTATTTCATAAGATACCATTTGGGCAATTGCACGCATGGATCCAAGCAGTGAATATTTGTTGTTCGATCCCCAACCAGCCATCAGGATCCCCAATGCATCAATGGAGATAATAGCCATGATAAAGAATAATCCAGTGTGTGTATTGGCCGGGATAAAATCTTTGGCCCAAGGAATAACTGCAAACCCAGTAAAGACTGCTACGAAAATAATAACTGGGGCAATTCTAAAGAGAATTTTATCGGCTAAAGAAGGGGTGATTAATTCCTTTTGAAGCAATTTAAGGATATCGGCTATGGTCTGGAGACTACCATATTTTCCGGTTTCCATTGGTCCGAGACGATCTTGGACAAACCCGGCAATCTTACGTTCGGCATATACTGCAAATAAGGTAAATGCTGCTATAAAGGTAAAAATAGCAATGGGAACCAAGATATGTAGTATTGTATCTAACAAGTCTTATTTATAATGATTTTTAATAAGCGTCCAATGAATACGCAAACTTAACGAAAAACAGGGAATTTCGATAGGGAAAAATTAAAATATACTTAACAAGTAGATTATCGTGACATATTGGGGATATTAGTATTCAGATTTGAGTATTAAGATTTTGAGTGTGTAAGTGTCTGACTGATGATGTTTTCATAAATATAATACACTTTGTTATTATATAACGTGCTGTAAAATAGTGCTTTTTTGATAAGGTAATATAACCTTATCTCCACAAAAAAAGCATCCCTGGGGATGCTTTTTTTATGGAGATAAATCGAATTAACGATTTGAGAACTCAACGTAATTACGTTCTGTATGTCCAACATATACTTGTCTTGGACGGCCGATAGGCTCTTTGTTTTCACGCATTTCTTTCCATTGTGCGATCCATCCTGGAAGACGGCCCAAAGCAAATAATACAGTAAACATATCCGCTTTAAATCCTAAAGCACGATAAATGATACCTGAATAGAAATCGACGTTTGGATAAAGTTTTCTGTCGATAAAGTATTGATCATTCAATGCTGCTGCTTCTAGTTTCTTAGCAATATCCAATACTGGGTCTTGAACACCCAATTTTTCTAAAATATCGTCACATGCTTTTTTGATGATTTTAGCACGTGGATCGAAGTTTTTGTATACACGGTGACCGAATCCCATTAAACGGAATGGATCATTTTTATCTTTTGCTTTTGCAAGGTATTTTTCTGCATCTCCACCATCATTTTTGATAGCTTCCAACATTTCGATTACTGCTTGATTGGCACCACCATGTAAAGGACCCCATAGTGCATTGATACCTGAGGCAACAGAAGCATAAAGGTTAGCATTGGATGAGCCTACGATACGAACTGTTGATGTCGAACAGTTTTGTTCGTGGTCAGCATGTAAAATAAGCAATTTGTGCATAGCATCGATGACAACAGGATCGAATGTTTTTTCGTCATTAACTTCGCCGAATAGCATATTCAAGAAGTTGTCAATGTAACCCAAGTTGTTTTTAGGGTAAACGACTGGATGACCTAAAGATTTCTTTTGAATCCACGAAACGATAGTAGGCATTTTAGCCAAAAGATTGATGATCGTTTGATCTTCTTCTTCTTCAGTTAAGTTTGGATTTAAAGATTCAGGGTAAAATGCAGATAATGCGCCCACTAAACAAGAAAGTTGGCCCATTGGGTGAGATTTGGATGGGAATCCAGCGAAGAAATTCTTCATATCTTCGTGGATCATCATTTGCTTTTTAATGTCAGCTCTGAATTTTTCCAATACCTCTTTTTTCGGAAGCTCTCCGTAGATCAACAAATAAGCAACTTCTAAGAACGTAGATTTCTCAGCCAATTGCTCAATTGGATATCCTCTATATCTCAATATACCTGTTTCACCGTCAAGGAAAGTAATCGCACTTTTTGTTGCACCCGTATTTTTGTATCCTGGGTCTAACGTAATAAATCCGCTTAGATCTCTTAATTTTGAAATATCAACTGCTTTTTCATTTTCAGTACCGACAATAACCGGAAGGTCATAAGAAGTACCGTCTAAATTTATAGATGCTTTATCTGACATGTTTATATGTTATCTTATATCTGATTTTGTATGCTAATCTCACAAATTTAACTATTTGATATTTAAAACTGAAAGTTCTTTTGGAATTTAAATGACATCATTGCGTCATTTTGGATAATATTGAATAACTATTTACTCAAATAAGCAAATAGTTTATTCAAATTTAACACTATCTTATTATACCTAAAACGTTAATCTATTTTTCGCTGGGCGACTTTGCCTTTATCCTCATATTTCCCGTTTTTGCCCGAACCAAAAAAAGGTAGGATAACGAAGCATACCAAAATAATAGATGTAAGGGTAAGAATACCTGTTGTCCATAGGATCTTGCTGAAATTTTCAGCATCCAGGAAATGGATACCCCAGAGCCCCAAGAGAAAATAGGTGGCCACAAATAGGATAACCAAGGTGAATAATATACCAAAGATGTATTTCATAATGGGTTATATTTTGTTGAGAATCTGTTTTTTGAGTGTGTCGAATTCGTCCTGTGTGATGATATTTTCACGTAGCAGTAATTGCAGTTTTTGCAGTTTTTCTACAAAATCACCTTCTTCTTGTATATTGTCTCTGATCTCTTCTTTTTGAAGATCAAATTGCTTACCCAGCTCCATGCCGACACCAAGTTGTGCACCAATGCCGGCCAGTCCACCTTCATTTTTAGCTGCATCCCGAAGCGCACGCAATTTTTCCAATTCTACATAGCTCAACCCCGCTTGTTGTGCGGCCTGATTTTGCGTTGTCAAATCTGCAATTTCACCAATTCTACGTTGTGTGTTCGCATCAAACTGGGTTCCTAATATTTTAAAATCTGTAATTTCTAATCCGAGATCTTTAAAATCCTGTTCGACAGCCGCTTTTATGTCAATAGACAAAACAGGGAGTTGGCTATCGATTTCATTATAACCCAATTTCTTCTGGGCAATCTGCGCGACAATCTGTTGCGGAATCCGATTGTTGATAACATCCTGAATCGCCGCTGTGCTGACTGTGTTTTGATTGGCAACGATGTTTTTATAGAAATGTACTGGTTCTTTAATGATGTAAGAAAAAGTACCATTCAAGCCTATTTCCACCGGAAGATTATATTGTGGGTCAATGTATTTTATTGGATTTCCTGTTCCCCAAGATTGATTGACAATAGCTGCAGTACGAAAGAAGTAAATATACAGCTTGTGTTCAGACTCAAAATTTTGTCTCAACCTTGCCAGGGTTGTAAAGAAAGGGTGATTATCCGTTTTTAAATTATAGGTACCTGCTTCTGTGAGTAGGCTTTCACCTTTCCCCTCATAGACAAGGATACAGCCCTGCCCTGGAGCAAGAATAAGTTTACTGGAATTTTTAATTTCATTTCTTTCAGAAGGAAATTTATACCATAATACACGGGGGTCTTGATTTTTCCACTCAATGACCTCTGATAGTTGGTTGTTAAAAAGATTGAATAGTCCCATAATATTTAATTTAATGAGTCGAATTTGGGATTATACCCTTCGAATTTATTGATTTGTTTTCCGCTATTATCAAAATAATAATAGTCGCTTGAACCTTTGACAATAAAACCATCTTTGAGCAGGGAGCCATTTCCATAAATAGATTTAAGTTCTGTGCTGACTGTTTTCTGTATAGCACCAGTCGCAATATCCAATAGTTGGATTTGCAGAGGATCGTCTTCCGCTGGTGTTGGTTTGTATGCAATTAAAAGCGTTTTGTCATTCTGAGCAACCACGACAGGTTCAAAATAGAGTCTTCCCGGTGTGAAATCTTTAAAACTAATCAGACGTGCACCTTTAAATTGCCATGGATTGATCAGTACCTTTTTGTAGGGATCGCGGTCGGTAAAAATGCCTGATCCGCCATAATCTTTATCCCAGGAAAAGCGTGGACTATCTTTAGGAAATCCATATTGGTATTGGTAACTGTATTGGATTAACTGAATTTTTTCCTCGGGGTAATAGCTGGATTTACTTGAAAAAGTGAACTCCGTTTTTGTTGTCGGATTGGGAAGTTTTTTCCTTCTTTCATCGTAAAGTTGCTTATCGGGTATAGATTTATTGATTAGAGGGTAATAGGCAAGATTTTGCCCTTCATTATTTATAATTTGATAGGCAGATCCATAATCTTCGTATTTAAATTCAACTTTGGCAATGCCAGTGCTGAGTGACGGTGCATCTTTGACATAATTTTCAAGGACACTTTTGTAGGTTAGGCTATTTCTGTCCAATTGATAGATATACTTGGATTTGACGATGATGTACAGGTTTTGGTCTTCAAATACCTGTAATTTAACGTCGCTACTCGATAATTCGACGGGAGTATCCATCAATTGTTTTATCCATTCCTTTTTGCCCGTTTTGGGATCAAATAACCCGATATAGACTTTATTGTCTTTGCCTTCGTCAAATCTTGCTTTTGAATTCCGGACATTGCCCACCACGACAATGTGGGGGATATTGTTTTTATCCAAAAATAATTCGTTTGAGGCATAATTCCATTCTAACGTAATGGCTTCTTCTTTTTTGTCAGCAGTGTTGGACGAACTATAGGTCGAATAATTCGGTTCAGGTTTTTTGGAAAAAATGGCACTTAAGGCTCCGATTAAAAACATGAGCGCAATAAAGCCTACAACAGCAAATAATACGATACGTATTGGTTTATACTGATCCGGGTTGTTGCGTGGATAGTTGTAATTGTGATTGATATTGATATCGTCGCTATCTAAGAAAAACTCCGTTCCACAACTGTCACATTTGTAATAGTCGGGGCGTATTGTGCTGACTTTTATGCTGCCACAATGGGGACATTTGATCGCTTTGATGCTTTTGGCCATTTATCTTATTGTATTTGTTTTGAATTACCGCTGTTTAAGATTTCATTTCTACCAAGATGGAATTTGTGTACTGGAAGAATATGATCTACAGATGAAAGTTATAAATAAAAAATAAGGAATAGCAAATTTTCGGCCAGTCAACTTATATTCGATGGGACTGATTTTAAATACGTCGAGAAATGATACCGATTGTAATGTTACAAAGAATATTTGGCCTATGACCCGCTTAGATAGGTTACATGATAAATAAAAATATATTTTTGATGTTTACGAATTATTCGTAGATTAGTGAAAGAATAGTAAAGAAAGATTAAGACATGGAAAAGTTAACAGCACAAGAAGAGCAAGCGATGCAATCTATCTGGAGCCTAAATGGAGGTTTTATTAAAGAGATTTTGGATAATGTCAAGGGGGAGAAAATGCCTTACACGACATTGGCCTCGACGGTAAAGAATTTGGAGCGTAAGGACTTTGTGAAAGCTGTGCGTTATGCTAATGCAAAACGTTATGAGCCTATGGTCAGTGAGCAGGATTATAAAGCCAAGTTTATGAATTCTTTTGTGGATGATTATTTCAAGAATTCATATAAAGAGATGGTCTCATTTTTTGTGAAAGAAGAAAAACTGACTGCTGATGAGTTAAAGGAGATCATGGATATGATTAAAAATAACAAATCTTAATACGATGGAAAATCTGCTGACCTATATCATTCAAGTCAATCTGCTGTTGAGTATAATCTATTTGGGTTATGTTGGGCTATTGAAAGGCTTAACCTTCTACTCATTGAATAGAGCTTACTTTTTAATAGGTGGATTATTTGCTTTTATATATCCGTTTTTGGATTTAAAATCACTGTTTGTTCGACGCGGATTGGACATGGGGCTGGTGGGTGAGCAGATTTCATTTTATATTGAGGATCAGGAGGTGCAGGAAAAGCTTACATTGGCAGGATTGGTGGAGATGGTTTTTATTTTAGGAGCAGTGTTGTTATTGTTGAAGTTTCTATTTCAGTTATTGAGCTTATTGAGGATTCATTTTCATTCCACTGCGGATCAATGGAAAACATATTTTTTTCGCAATGTATTTATTCCTATTGTTCCTTTTTCGTTTTTAAATAAAATTTATGTCAATAAAGGGCAGCATGTGGATGCTGAACTGAAAGATATTTTTAAGCATGAGGATATTCATGTGAAAGGCCTTCACAGTTTGGATATTTTATTGTTTGAAATGATATTGGTGTGTTGTTGGTACAATCCTTTCGTCTGGTTCATGCGCAGGGCCATTCGCCAAAATTTGGAGTTTCTGACTGATCAACAGGTGCTCAATAAAGGAATTGACAAACAGACGTACCAATATAGCCTGTTGAATGTGTCCAAAAAGGGCACTTCAATCGGGTTGAGCAATCAATTTAATTTTAAACTATTAAAACGTCGCATTATGATGATGAATAAGAAAAGGTCATCCAAGATAGAACTGAGTAAATACGCCTTCCTTTTACCTATATTCTTACTGACGGGTGCTGCATTCACAGTGAGCAGAGCGGAGGGAAGTATAGAGGGAGTTGTTGAAAAGGCCAATGAAACTACGCTTCTTAAATTGGAGGATCAACAGCGTGATTCCACGTTGTCAGTGAAGATGGTTGGCGAAGCAGGAAAGTTATTGAAAGAAGCTTTTGGATCGAATGAGATTAAGATTGATACCCTTCCTAGGGTAAAAGCTAACCAAGCCAGCGATTTTAAAAAAATCAGCAGATCGGATATCGATTTTTCTAAAGATCTGAAGTACTTTATTGACAATAAGCTCATTTCTAAAGCAGAATTTTTGGCTTACCCTGAGAGAAAGCTAGCAAAATATTGGTTTTCTAATGATAATAACCTAATTAAATATAAAACCAAACTAGCGATAGATATCTCTGGAGGCGCAATTTTAGCCAGTTCAGTTGAGATGCAACAAAAACAAGATATCGCGCACACAAAAATGCGGTATTTTGTCGACGGTGTTCTTCAAAATCCAGGCTTTAATGTAAATGATTTTGATCCAAACTCAATTGCGTCAATGACGGTGTTAGAAGGATCAGCTGCTGTGAATAAATATGGGGATGTTGGGAAAAACGGTGTGATTGAGCTGAAATTAAAAGAAGGGGCTAATGTTGGTAAAAAAGTGACTGAACTGAGAGGGAATACGATTGGGATTACAGTTGGAGGTAATAAGCCAAGCGATGTTTTGTATGTAATTGATGGGGTAAAGGTAAGTTCCGAGGATATGAAGGGGGTGGATCCCAATAATTTCGAAAGTATTCATGTTCTTAAAGATGTGTCCGCAAATGTAAAATACGGCGAGGAAGGAAAAAATGGTGTTATTGAAGTGACCACAAAAAAATGGGCAAGGGAAAATCCGGATAAGGTCAGTAAAGCTGCTAAGGAAATCAAATCTGAAAATAAAGTAGGAGAGACTCTTCCTGCTCTTTATTATAAAAAGGATGAAGACAAGCAGGATGCTAAGACGATAACATTCGAAGGGAAATCCAAAACAGATGGGAGCCAAGGCAAATCAGCTACATTTACTGGGAGAGGAGTGGCGCATTCAGTAACTTCCGAACTTATAGTGGGTAAAAATGCTGTTCGACTGCGTGGTTTATCAGGAAAGGAAAAGCCATTATTTATTGTAGACGGTAAGGTGCAGTCATTGGGCATCAATGATTTGAAAACCTCGGATATTGAGTCGATTTCGATTCTTAAAGATAAAAGTGCAACAGCTTTATATGGAGCAGCGGGCGGGGATGGTGTAATTATTGTTACCACAAAGAAGAAAGCAGTTGAGTCAAATGATGGCGAGAAAAAAACTGATCCATTGAACGATAAAATTAAGAACACAATCAAGACTGAGCTTGATGCCGAAAGAAAACGTGCTGAAGCTGCTCGTAACAACGGGTAGTAAGCATCGTTCACTGTAGGGAATACAAAATAAAAGGGACTGCGGTCCCTTTTATTTTGTATTCAGATTTGTCATCGTCAGCTCGATGCCGATATTGACAAAACTTTGGATCATTTTGACAGAATGATCGATTAAAGCCGGAAGTTCTGCTTGTTCATCTTTGTCAAAAGGGCCTAGGACATAGTCAACCTGTCTACCTTTGGGGTAATTATCTCCGATGCCAAAGCGTAGACGCGGGTATACCTGTCCACCACAAAGCTGTTCGATGGATTTAAGCCCATTGTGGCCAGCGCTGCTGCCTTTAGGCTTCATGCGTAGAGAACCAAATGGGATCGCAAGGTCATCTACGATCACCAATACGTTTTGAATAGGCACTTTACATTGTTGCATATAATAATTGACCGCTTTGCCACTGAGGTTCATATAGGTCGTCGGTTTGATGACGGTTACATTGTGACCTCGCTGTTTAAATTCACTGTAGTATGCTAATTTCAATAAAGAAAAGCTTGCGCCAGCCTGTTTGACCAATTCGTCTGCAACCATAAAGCCAATGTTATGTCGTGTGTCGGCGTATTCACTGCCGATATTGCCCAATCCAACGATAAGATAATTCATGTTGCAAAAATAAAAATTTAATAAACAAAAAAGCACCGAATTTCGGTGCTTTCTGTAGTATGGAAAATCTTGTTCAGATTATTTTTTACCACCTTTAGCTGCTTTCGCTGCTTCTTGTTCAGCTTGACGCAATGCACGAGACATGATAACTGAAACGATTGTATCGTCAGAGTTGTTCAATACTTTTGCATTTTCCAATTGAACTTGAGCCACACGGTATGATTTACCAACTTCTAAAGATTCCATTGGTACTTCAATTTCTTGTGGTAAGTTAGCAGGTACTGCTTTTACGCGTAAATTACGTAATTTTTGAACTAATTTACCCCCCATTTTAACACCTGGAGATGTTCCTGTTAATTTGATAGGAATATTTAATGATACTTCTTTATCATCAAATAATTCTAAAAAGTCAACGTGAGTAACTACATCAGTTAATGGGTGGAATTGTGCGTCTTGAACGATAGCTCTTTTTGTTTGACCGTCAACGTTTAATTCTACGATTACAACGTCAGCAGTGTAAAGAACTGGTTTCAAATCAGCTGCGGATACAGCAAGAGCAGTTTGTTCTTTACCTCCGTAAAGTACTGCTGGTACTAAACCTTGGTAACGTAACTCTTTAGCATCTCTTTTCCCTACGTTCTGTCTTACAGAACCGCTAATAGCAATTGATTTCATCTTTTAATTTTTTATAAATTTTGAGGTGCAAAGATAGTTTAATTTTTGGTATTATCAAAAAAATAGCTACTGATATTGAGGGACTAAGATCCCTAATGCTATTTTGTAAGTTACTGACTTGAAAGAAATCTGGGGGATAAGGCGGTAAACGGTTCTTATATTTATTTTGAGGAGGGATAACTCTTGTGCGGGACAAGAATAAAAAACAAACTGTCTAGCCGTAGACTTACCATACTAGCGTCTCAATATTAAAAAAGACTCCAGTATTTCAGCCGAAGGCTTACCATACCAGAGTCTAAATACTAATATCTCAATACGCTATACTAAAAAAGACTATTCAACGTCAAATAAATCTGAGATAGATGTATGTTGGTTGACGCTAGTGATTGCTTTTGCGAACAAATCAGCTGTAGACAACACTTTGATTTTTGTTGATTGTTTTGCTTTTTCCGGATCCAATTGAATGGTGTCTGTCACGATCATTTCTGACAATACCGAATTTTCAATCGTTTCGTAGGCTTTGCCTGATAACACCGCATGTGTACAAACCGCTCTTACAGATCTTGCACCATTCTCCATGATCAAAGCAGCAGCTTTCGAAAGTGTACCTGCAGTATCGCAGATATCGTCGATCAATACAACATCTTGACCCGTTACATCCCCTATGATAGACATCGACTCGATTTCATTTGCACGTTTACGACGTTTGTCACAGATGATAACTTCTGCATTGAAGAATTTAGCAAAAGTACGCGCTCTGTACGATCCACCCATGTCAGGTGAAGCAATGGTCAAGTTTGGAAGTTTTAAGGATTTGATGTAAGGAACAAAAATAATGGAGCCATCTAAGTGATCAACAGGAATATCGAAAAATCCTTGGATCTGTGCAGCATGTAAATCCATCGTCATGATACGGTGAATTCCGGCCGCGGTCAAAAGATTGGCAATCATTTTCGCGCCAATAGCAACTCTTGGTTTGTCTTTTCGATCTTGTCTTGCGAAACCGAAATAAGGGACAACTGCAGTGATGTAGTGCGCTGAGGCTCTCTTTGCAGCATCAGTCATCAACAATAATTCAAAAAGATTGTCGGTAGGTTGGTTGGTAGATTGGATGATAAATACATCGGCTCCACGAACAGATTCATTGTAGAATGGTTGAATCTCACCGTCGCTAAAACGCGATAATGTTTTGTCTCCTAGAGGTTTCCCGTAAGATTGTGCGATTTTTTCGGCTAGTTCTGTAGTGCCAGAACCTGCAAATAATTTAACCGTGTTGAATTGCAAAGGCATGGTTTTGTATATTTATGTTGGGTTATTGTATTGTCGTCTATTCAATATTTTTATTCCCTAATATTTTTTAAAGTTAAACATTAAAAAAAATGGATTGTTTGCACAATCCATATACTCTTAACTTTAAAAGTTGTCCGACCTGGATTCGAACCAAGACAAACAGAACCAAAAACTGTTGTACTACCCTTATACTATCGGACAATGTCTTTCAGAAATAAACGTTTCAGTCTTTTTCTTTTTGACGACGCAAAGATAGAGATTTGTTTTAAAAATCAAAATTCAAATTAAAAAAAATCTAAACCTTTTATAAAAAATAAGCCTTGCATATAACGCAGAAAAGGCTTGCGATTGCAAGCCTTTTCTATTGTTTGTTGTCCGACCTGGATTCGAACCAAGACAAACAGAACCAAAAACTGTTGTACTACCCTTATACTATCGGACAAACAATTCAAAGTGTTCGTTATCGTGATGATGTCGTTCACATTTGATGATGCAAATATACGGACTATTCTTATTTCTGCAAATAAAAATGTACTGTAAAGTGCATTGGGCTTGATTTTCAAATAAATAATTTTTGTTTTGCCCTAAAATTTACTTTATGCTTGTTGCTTTTTTGTACAGGTATTGGTCTGATCAAGCTCATCGATACCTATTGCCACGCTTTCCTTCCAGCCAATATTGCATTGCATAATGAAATTTTTTCAATCCATATGTGTTAAAAAATCAGAATAAAGTTCATTTCTTATTAACTTATCCTTATTTTCGAGCCGTATTATAATACTTTTTACAGTTATCATTTTATGAACTATACTAAAATCAACAATCTTTTAGGATGGATATGTGCGCTCATTGCAACGGTAGCATATGTCATGACTGCCGAACGATCGACGAGTTGGTGGGACTGCGGTGAGTTTATCGCCTCAGCCTTTAAACTTCAAATTGTGCACCAGCCAGGGGCACCTTTATTCTTAATGATTCAAAACATCTTCTCGAATCTTGCTGGAGGTGATGTGACACGGATCGCTTTTTGGATGAATGTGGGATCTGCTGTATGTAGTGGTCTGACAATCTTATTTTTGTTCTGGACGATCACAGCACTAGCAAAGAAGGTCGTTGCAAAAGGAGTCGGCGAGTCCTATACTTCAGCTGACTTGATCAAAATATTTGGTTCAGGTGCTGTCGGCGCTTTGGCTTATGCATTCACGGATACATTTTGGTTTTCCGCAGTTGAATCTGAGGTGTATGCGATGTCTTCGCTTTGTACAGCTGTTGTCTTTTGGGGGATATTAAAATGGGAAAACCATGCAGACGAGGTTGGTTCTGACCGTTGGTTGATCTTTATAGCCTATGTGATGGGACTATCAATTGGGGTTCACTTATTGAACTTACTTGTGATCCCTGCTATAGCCTTGGTAATTTATTTTAAACGCTCGAAAACAGTAACTTCTTCGGGAGCAACCAAAGCATTCTTGATCGGTGTGGTTGTGCTGGCCCTGATTTTATGGGGTATCATCCAATATACAGTCAAAGCTGCCGCATATCTTGACTTATTCTTTGTGAATAGTCTAGGCATGGGTTTCGGTACCGGATTTAATCTGTTTTTTATATTGGTTATTGCTCTTTTTGTTTATGGTGTCTGGTACTCGATCAAAAAAGTAAAACCGATGTTGAACCTGATCTTGATCAGTACAGCATTTATTATCTTCGGTTATAGTTCCTTTGCGATGATCATGGTGCGGGCCAAAGCAAACCCAACATTAAATAATAGTGATCCAGATAACGCGTTTTCATTTGTCAGTTATTTGGGGCGGGAGCAATATACTAGTGAACCACTATTAAGTGGGCCAACCTTTGATGCTCAAGTGGTGGATGCTGAGGCAACTTATACTTATCGAAAAGACAGTGATAAATACACGAAAGTAGAGAATGGTATGAATTATAAATACGATAAGACGATGTTATTTCCTCGTGTTTATAGCTCAAGAGACCAAAATCATATAGATTATTACCGCGATTACCTAAAGATTCCTGAAGGACAATCGCCAACATTTGGGGATAATCTGAAATTCTTTTTTAGCTATCAGATCGGACACATGTATGGCCGTTATTTCCTTTGGAATTTCGCTGGTCGTCAGAATGATCAACAAGGACAAGGGACATTTACAGAAGGTAATTGGCAAGCAGGGGTTAAGCCTATTGACCAAATGCATAATGGTGGGCAAAATGCAATTCCGGATTCGTTGAAAACAGATCCTTCAAACAATAAATATTATTTTTTGCCTTTGATTATTGGTTTGATCGGTGCATTCTGGCATTTTGGTAAAAGACAACGAGATGCTGGTATTGTGGGCTTATTATTCTTCTTCACTGGTCTAGCGATTGTATTGTACTTGAATCAAAGCCCGCTTCAGCCACGTGAACGTGATTATGCGTATGCAGGTTCATTCTATGCCTTTGCGATATGGATTGGTCTGGGGGTATTTGCCATTGCGGATTACCTAGGCAAAAAGGTCGATGGGAAGGTGGCTGCAGGGATAGCGACAGCTGCTTGTTTGTTGGGTGCTCCTCTATTATTGGCCTTCCAAAACTGGGATGATCATGATCGTTCAGAGAAAACAACCGCACGTGATTTGGCGAAAAACTACCTAGCTTCCTGTGCGCCCAATGCGATCTTGTTTACTTACGGTGATAACGATACCTATCCGTTGTGGTATGTACAAGAAGTTGAAAATTATCGCCCAGATGTACGGGTAGTGAACCTAAGCCTTTTGAGTTCTGATTGGTATATGCGTCAGATGAAACAAAAGGTAAATCAGGCAGATGGCTTACCGATCAATATTGATAACGAAAAGTTCAAAAAAGGTGTTCGTGAGATACTCTATTATCAAGATATGAAAGTGCCGGGTCATGTGGATCTTGATTTGGTAATGCAGATCTTATTGTCTGATGATCAAAAGAATAAATTGGAATTGCGTGGTGGTAAATTTGAGAACTTCTTGCCGACTAAAAATTTTAGCCTTCAAGTGGATAGAGAAGCGGTGTTAAAAAATAGTGTTGTTCCAAAAGCATGGCAGGAATCTATTGTGGACACGATGAGTTGGACGTATAATAAAAATTACATTACTAGAGCGGAGTTGTCTATGCTGAATGTGCTGCTCAATAATAACTGGAGACGTCCGATTTATTTTGCCGCTACGGTTCCAAATGACAACTACCTTGGATTGGATAAATACCTGGTACAAGAAGGTTTTGCCTTGCGTTTGATGCCGATTGCGACTCCTGCAGGAGCAGAGGGAACCTTGGTGGATACACAATCTGCATTCAAAGATATTACCACGAAATATCAATGGGGAAACATGGCGAATGCTTCTTATTTAGACCCTGAATCCTATCGCATGATCACCATGATCACCAATACAGTGATGGGGGGAACGGCAACGCAGTTAATGATGGAAGGTCGTAAAGATGAAGCACGTAAAATAGCTGTTGAGACGTATGAGAAAATGCCAAAACGTGTGTACTTGATGCGTGATATTTTGGGCTATATTCCAATCATTAACGTATTGTATGAAACCGGTGAAAATAAACGTGCAAATGAGATTGTCAATCGCAATCTGAAATTTATGACACAAAATATGCGTTGGTATCAGGATATTGCACAAACGAAAGCGGAACTGGAATATTCCAATATTGGAACAGCACTACGTGCTTTGGGTGCC
This sequence comes from Sphingobacterium sp. GW821-FHT03E03, assembly GCF_059420745.1. NCBI lineage: Bacteria > Pseudomonadati > Bacteroidota > Sphingobacteriia > Sphingobacteriales > Sphingobacteriaceae > Sphingobacterium > Sphingobacterium sp. GW821-FHT03E03. Next base: position 39,799 of record NZ_JBWKUH010000011.1, on the reverse strand, counting down.
TATAAGAGCATTTTGGCATCGACTTCTGAAAAGCAGTTGCTACAACAAGTGACGGAGCTGGAGAAATCGTATAAACAACAATATGGTGTAGAATAATCGTTCAAACCCTATTTTATATAAGGAGCTGTCCTTTTTGTATGTTGCTCAAAATTTAATTTTGAAAAGCATATAAAAAGGACAGCTCTTTTTTTGATTATTTTTTCTTAGCTTAACGGCATAAAACCAACCTGATATTATGATGAAACGTCAACTGAAATTGTGGGATGCGATTATGCTGGTCATGGGCTCGATGATCGGAAGTGGAATCTTTATTGTGTCGAGTGATATGATGCGGCAATTGGGCTCAGGATACTGGTTGGCAATAGTATGGTTGTTGACGGCGGTTGCTACAGTGGCGGCCGCGATTTGCTATGGTGAGCTCTCTTCGATGTATCCCAAAGCAGGTGGGCAGTATACATATCTCACGGAAGTTTTCGGGAAACCGATAGGTTTTTTATATGGTTGGAGTTTATTTACGGTAATACAGACTGGCACGATCGCAGCAGTTGCCGTTGCCTTCGGGAAGTTTACGGCTTACTTAATTCCCCAATTGAATGATGCTGCGCCAATATTTCAACGTGGAGAGTTTAAGATTACCTGGATACAGGTGCTGGCTATGGGCGTAATTCTCTTGTTGACGTATATCAATACCCGTGGAATAAAAAGTGGTAAGTCAGTACAGTCTTTCTTTACCTCTGCAAAGATTATTGTATTGGTTTTATTGGTCATAGGAGGCTTGTTTCTAATCAAGGAAAATCATTTTTCGGAAAATATGGCTTATAGCTGGGACGCTTTTCAGAATTTGAAAGGTGAGGGCTGGATGGGGATTTCGGGTGGTGCTTTAATGGGGGCATTGGCTGCAGCAATGGTCGGCTCTGTATTTAGTAGTGTTGCCTGGGAAAACGTGACTTTTGTATCCGGCGAGATTGTGAACCCGCAGCGTAATGTGGTTCGTGCGCTTGTCATCGGAACCAGTCTTGTTATGATCTTGTATATCTGTTGTAATTACATTTATCTTTCTGCATTGAGTCGCGAAGAGATCGCTTTTGCGACAAATGATCGCGTGGCTATTGCAGCAGCTGAAAAGATGCTGGGGCATACCGGTACAATTGCGATGGCCATCTTAGTGATGATATCAACCTTTGGCTGTGTCAATGGTCTTGCGCTGTCAGGAGCGCGGGTTTTTCAGACGATGGCCAAAGATGGCCTATTCCTAAAACAGGCTATTCCTAACAACAAATTTGATGTGCCGGCTCGATCGCTTTGGTTGCAGGGTATATGGGCTTCTTTGCTTTGTTTAAGTGGTCAATATGGTAATCTGTTGGATATGATCTCTTTCGTTATTGTGATATTCTATATGATTACGGTATTAGGAGTTATTATTCAACGTGTCCGAAAACCTGAAATCGAACGTTCGTATAAGACCTTTTTATTCCCCTTTACACCGATTATCTATCTCCTGATTGGCACAGTATTTTGTGTACTACTCATTATCTATAAACCACAGTATACCTGGCCGGGTTTTATATTGGTATTGATTGGATTGCCTGTGTATTATTTTGCACGAGGCAATAAAAAGAACGATTAAAAGAGGGTGTTATCAATAGGGCCTATATGCTAATGACGACTGAGAGGACGTTCTTTTTCTCCATAGGGTAGTTAAAGAAAACGAACAAATAAGTCAAGAGTGGAAAGAGGTAGCACTGTTGTGGAAGTGGGCTGTAGAGAATTGAAATTAATTGGCGTATAAGCCGTGTTTTTTGTCAAAAAAAGTGTAGCTTTGCTCAAACATTCCCATAATGAAACAGTCGATTTTATTAGACGGACCAAAATTTCAAATCACCATTCAAAGACTATGTCGTCAATTGATTGAGAATCACGGTGATTTTTCAAATGCTGTCGTCATAGGTATTCAACCAAGAGGAACATTCTTAGCTAAACGTATTGTCAAAGAACTTGAACGCATGATCGAAAAACCGATCTTGGTCGGTGATCTGGATATTACATTTTACCGCGATGATTTCCGTACAAAAGGTAATGCTGGTCCGTTGTTAGCAAATAGCACAAATATCAATTTTATTGTAGAAGGTAAAGATGTCATTTTTATTGATGATGTCTTGTGGACAGGACGTACCATTCGGGCGGCGATGGATGCTGTACAGGCATTTGGAAGGGCAAGAAGAATTGAACTGCTTGTTTTGGTGGATCGTCGATTCTCTAGACAGATTCCGATTCAACCCGATTATATTGGAATACAAGTTGATTCTATAGATTCACAGAAAGTCATTGTGAACTGGAAAGAATCTGACGATCAGGATAGCATTATCCTGGTCACAGAGAAAAAAACTTCGGGTAATGATTAGGAGCCAGTTCCGTAAAAACAGCTGAAGGTTCTAATTGGCCTTTGGAAATGAACCGTTCAATTAAAAAATGATTAGTAAATACTTGAATATACTATAAAATGTCATCTGCAGTAGAACAATTAAGTACTCGCCATTTATTGGGAATCAAAGATCTAAATGAGAAAGATATCCAATTGATTCTGGATACCGCGAGTAATTTCAAAGAAGTATTAAATAGACCAATCAAAAAGGTACCTTCTTTACGCGATATCACCATTGCCAATGTGTTTTTTGAAAATTCAACGCGTACGCGGCTTTCTTTCGAACTTGCTGAAAAAAGACTATCTGCAGATATCGTTAATTTCGCAGCTTCATCTTCATCTGTGAGTAAAGGCGAGACATTGATCGATACGGTCAATAATATCCTCGCCATGAAGGTTGATATGATCGTGATGCGTCATCCTTACGCTGGGGCGGGGGTGTTTTTAAGTAAACATGTAGATGCTCAAATTGTGAATGCTGGCGACGGAGCACATGAGCATCCTACGCAAGCGCTGTTGGACTCTTTTTCCATCCGCGAGCGCTTTGGTGATGTTGCTGGACGTAAAGTTGCTATTATCGGTGATATTACGCATTCAAGGGTTGCGCTATCTAATATTCTATGTCTTCAAAAGCAGGGTGCAGAAGTCATGGTCTGTGGACCGACGACCCTTATTCCAAAGCATATCACTTCTTTAGGTGTAAAGGTTGAGCACGATTTGAGAAAAGCATTGAATTGGTGCGACGTTGCAAATATGCTACGTATCCAATTGGAACGACAAGATATTGCCTATTTTCCCTCACTAAGAGAATACTCCATGCTATATGGGTTAAACAAGGAAATTTTGGATTCCTTGGAAAAACCTATTACAATTATGCACCCTGGACCAATCAACCGCGGAGTTGAAATTACTTCGGATGTAGCGGATAGTGAGCATTCCATTATCTTAGATCAGGTGGAAAATGGAGTTGCTGTCCGCATGGCAGTATTGTACCTATTGGCTGGACAACGCGGTTAATTGGTATTTCAATAGCGGAGCAGATAAGGTAGAGTCATAGATACAGAATAACTAAATCGAATGATTCTTCAATCAACAATATTATGCCTGACTTTATTTTTGGTCGGGCATATTTTTTGTGCAAAATTTCCGTTATAATACTGGATTATTCACAGATGTTAATAACTTTTGTGTAAAATAGCTCAATTAAAGTATAATTTAGTAAAATGAATAAAACTATCTCCCAAGATTGCGGAGATTTGAACTGATTTTCAATAAATTTTGACTGATCTTAAAGCCTTAAATGGCCGCGGAAGAGGCGATAAATTTGTATTTCAGGGCAAATTTATCTGAGTTTGAAAGGAGATTCATTTACATTTGCAGATAAATAACATATTAAGGTTTCACATATTATGTATAAGAAGATTTACCAGGTGGGAGTTGCACTAACCGTTATGGCGACGCCAGCATTAGCGCAACAGACAGAATGGCAACAAATCAACAAGGCTTACAAAACTGGAATGGAATTGTATGAACGCGGGAAATTTGGTTCAGCGTCAGCGCAATTTGATCGTGTTGAAGCCTTACGGACGAAATCCAATCTACAATTGGATGAGACGGAGGAGCTATCTTTATTAAAGGAAAATGTACGGTATTATCAAGCTGTTTGCGCCTTGGAATTGGGGGAGTCAAATGCTGAAAATCGTTTCCTAAAATATATTCAAGATTTTCCTGTTAGCGCCAATTCTAAAGCCGCTTATTTTCAGATCGGTAAATCATATTATGCCAAAAAAGATTATGTTAAAGCGATTGAATGGTTTACAAAGATCGATAGTAAAAACCTTGCTGGTAAAGAGAATGTAGAGTATCGCTTTAAACTAGGTTATGCTTCTTTTATGACAAAAGATTATAAGACAGCAAAACCATTATTTGAGGGATTGAAAGATCAGAAAACTGAATTTCAGGAGGCATCAATCTACTACTATGCGTATTTATGTTATTTAGATGCAGAGTACAAAACTGCTTTAAATGAATTTGAGCGTTTGAACGGTTCCAAACAATTTGAAAACAGTTATCCTTACTACATTACGGCTCTGTATTTCCTAGATAAACGCTACGATGATGTATTGGACTATGCGTTGCCAATCTTATCGCGCACCAAGCAGGAAAATGAGACTGAGATGTTTCGTATTATCGCCGCAACCTACTTTATTAAAGGGGATCTAAAAACATCAAAAGATTATTACGATAAATTCCAGGCGCAAGATCAAGGCAAGACTCAGAATAACCAAGATAGTTATCAGATCGGTTATATCGCTTATAAATTAAAGGATTACGATAAGGCGATTACGGAGCTGGAGAAAATGACCGAGCCTGATGCTTATTACCAATCGGCTATGATTACCTTGGGGGATAGCTTCTTGAAAAAAGGGAACAAACAGTCTGCACGTAATGCCTTCTTCAGAGCATCAAAACTGGACTTTGATCCAGCCATGAAAGAAGAAGGTTTATTCAACTACGCAAAGCTTTCTTATGAATTGGAGTTCCACCAAGTTGCTCTGGCTTCTACACAGGAATATCTAAAAACTTATCCAAAATCGAAACGTCAAGAGGAAGCAAAAACCCTATTAGCGGAAGTCTTGTTAAGTACGAAAAATTACCGTGAGGCGGTCGATATCTTGGAGTCTATTCCCAAACGCGGTAAAGAAGCAAATGCTGCTTACCAAAAAGTAACATATTACAGAGGTTTGGAGTTTTATAACGAGCGTGCTTTTGAAAATGCAATTTCTTTGTTTATACGTTCTGAAGAGCAACGTTATGATGAAGAAATTTACGCCTTGGCTACCTATTGGAAAGCTGAAGCGATGTATGAGGTGCGTAAATATGGTGAAGCAGTAACAAACTTCAATAAGTTCTTACGTTTGCCAGGTGCGAATAAAACAGATGTATACGGTTACGCAAATTATGCTTTAGCCTACGCAGCTTTCCGTAATGGAAACTACAATACAGCAGCGAATTATTTTGAACGTTTCTTGGCCTCAGGTGGTTCAAAAGGTTTAGAGATCAATACCCGTAATGATGCTATCGCGCGTTTGGGTGACTCTTATTTCTCTTCAAAAAACTATGGTAGAGCTTTGACGGAATATAATAAGCTAATTTCTTCAAAAGCACCAAGCCAAGATTATGCCTTGTTCCAACGTGGTGTTATCCAAGGATTGCAAGGTGATAATAATGGTAAAATTTCAACGTTGAATGCTGTCATAGCACAATTTCCGAATTCGAATTATGCGGATGATATTGCTTTTGAAATTCCTTATACTCGTTTCTTGATGGGTGAAAGTGACCAAGCAATTTCTGGACTTCAATCGATGGTGGAAAAATATCCACGAAGCAGTTATGTGCCACGTGCTTTGGTAACGATTGGTTTGGTTCAATATAACCAGGATAATAATGATGCTGCTCTAGCAACATTCCAACGTGTTGTTGACCAATATGCATCTACAGACGAAGCGAGACAGGCCATGCGTTCGATCGAGAATATCTATCTGGATAAAGGGGATGCGACGGGATATATCAAATATGCAACCGGAACCAACTTGGGCGATCTTTCTAAATCGGAACAAGATTCACGCACATTCTCAACAGCAACAACCTTATTCTCTCGTGGAAATTACCAAGGCGCTGTAGAAGCTGTAAATGCGTATTTCGATAAATTCCCTAAACCAAATCAAGAGAAATATGCACGTTTCGTACGTGCAGAAAGTAATGCCGCATTAGGTCATACAGAAGACGCGTTGCATGATTACAACATTATCTTGAACGACTGGACCTCACCATATACGGAGCGTACATTGATTTCGGTCTCTAACCTTTACTTGAAACAAAAGAAATATAATGAAGCTACGCAGTTGTTGAAAAAACTTGAGCTGACTTCTGAATATAAGTCTAATTATGGTTTTGCGATCAATAACCTGATGGTTTCTTATTATGAAATCGGTGATTATAAAGAAGCATTAAACTATACCAACGCAGTGAAAAACTACGAGAAATCTTCCGAAGAGGAGATTGCAAATGCGTTTTTATATGCTGGTAAATGTTATGTCAAGCAGAACAAAAAAGCGGAAGCTATGAAAGAGTTTAGCTTAGCGGCTTTGAAGAGCCGTACCGTATTTGGTGCTGAAGCGAAATACAATGTTGCTGTCATTCAATTAGAAAACAAACAATACGATGCTTGTATAAAAACAGCAATGGACTTGTCTGACAATTTCTCTTCTTATGAATATTGGGTGGCAAAAAGCTTTATCACAATGGCAGATGCTTATGCTGGTAAAGGCGATGCATTCCAGGCGAAAGCAACACTTGAATCAATTGTGGATAATTACGATGCGAAAGATGATATTTTGCCTGCAGCAAAAGAGCGTCTAAATAAATTGAACAACAAAAAGAAATAGGATACAATGAAGAAGTTGCAAAATAGAAATGTGAAGAAATATACCTTAGCAGCGCTTTTGATGGGCGTGGGATTGAATTCTTTTGCACAAGAAACAGGCAAGAAGAACGATCCTGAAAAACCGGTCACTATTGATTCTTTTGATGTTGTTCGTGATTACAAACCGATTCTTGCAGATGCTGTAAAAATCCGTCGTAGTCCTGATATGACCAACAAACGGGAATATCAGCCAAAATTAAACTATGGTAATATTATTGATAAAAAATTGGATATCAATACAGGTCTGAAACAACTGAATGTGCAAGAGATACCATTTGCACAGCCTTTTGAACACAGCAGTAACTATGTCAAATTTGGTGTAGGTAATTATAATACCATTTTAGGCGAGGCGTATTTAGCTTCCGAGCAGTTTGAAAATACACGTTTTGGGTTATTTGCGAAACATTTAAGCCAAAAAGGTAATATTGATGGTCAGAAATTCAGTACACAGGATGTTGGTATTTTTGGACGTCGTGTATTGGATGCCGTGACTGTAAAAGGAACAATCGGTTACAATAGATATGGTACGAATTTCTACGGTCAAACATTTGACCAACCAGGGACAACATTATTGAATACATCACCAGACAAACAAACATTTACTGATATTTATTTAAACGGTGAGCTAGCGAGTAATGTTGATCCGAAGAATGAGCAGTCAATGAGCTACTCCGCTAAAGTAGATGGTTACCTATTCAAGGATGCTTATAAAGCCAAGGAAAATTCCTTTGCCCTATCGGGATATTTGAATAAACGCATGAGTGCTTTCAATGTTGGAGCCAATGTGAGCGTGACCATGAACGATGTCAAAAACGAAAATGACACTGCAAATGTGAAAAATAATTTGTTTTTGATCAATCCATACATTCGATTTAAAGGAGATAACTATAATGTAACTTTGGGTGCCAACCTGACTTCGGAATTTGGTGACGAATCCCGTTTCAATGTTTTCCCATCGGTGGAAGCCGATTTTTCTTTGGCTCCAGAATATATCTCTTTATTTGCCGGTGTTAACGGAAATGTGAGACAGGGTTCATTCCGCAACTTTGCGAAGGAAAATCCTTATTTGGCGCCAAATGTTAGAATCGCCAATTCCATTGAAAAATTGAATGTATATGGTGGTTTAAAAGGGAATGCTGGTGCGACATTTGGCTATAAAGTAAAGGTATTTTACAAGCAGATCGAAGGACTACCTTTGTTTAAGAATAGTGCATTTGGCAATGGCCAGGATGGTTATATTCCTTGGGCTTTTGATGTGGTCTATGATGGTCAGATCAATAAAGCTAAGCATATGGGATTGGAAGGGGAGATTAATGTACGCTTATCACAATTGGTTAACCTAGGCGGTAAAGTATTTATTGATGACTATAATCTGAGCGATGAAGAAGAGGCATGGGGCTTACCTAAATTTAGGTTGCAAGCCAATGCACGTTTCAATATCTCGGATAAATTCTTTGTGGATGCAGAGCTTTCTAGCCAAGGTAATACCTATGCGTATGTTTACGATTATAACACCGATGGTAGCCGTGTTACGGATAATAGTGGAACTCCTGTTGGAAGAAAAGTCACGATTGCTTCCTTTGCGGATTTAAATGCTGGTGCTGAATACCGAATTAAAAAACAATTTGGTGTTTTCGTGAAAGCAAATAATATCTTTGGAAAGGAATATCAGCGTTACATGTATTATCCAAGATTGGGATTCAATGTAATTGGTGGTCTTAATTATTCGTTTTAACGAATTAAGATTATAAATTTGCATTTTAAATCATAGAACAATGAATCTAGGCAAAAACATCAATAGTTTATTAAGACGCTATGCGGAAGTATACGTGCCCGGAATAGGTGTGTTCAAAAGAATTCATTCTCCGGCTCAATTTGATAAACAGAATAATGTGTTTTTGCCACCTATATCCTATGTCGAACTGGACTATTCTGCACAACATGGATTCAATATCGTGCATTATATTCAACAACAGGAAAACTTAAGTTTGGGGCAGGCGCAGCAAATTCTGGATGATACTGTGGGCACGTTAAGAAATGACTTAGGGCAATTTGGTCAGGTAAAGCTGGATGATCTCGGTCTATTGATTAGCTACGGTTCAAGTTTGGTATTTAAGCCTTTAGATTTATCTGGCTTTAATTTTCAACCTGTTGTCAATCTCGTTGGTCCTGAAATTGAAACCGTTATTCCGGTACGGGAGGATGAACATGGACTTGCTGAATCGGAGGAAGCCCTAGTGTCAGAACCTAATGAAGAATTGGTTAATGAGCCGAATGCTGTTGTTGACAACAATGTTGAAGCCGAAGAGAAAACTGTAAACGAACAGCGAGAGCCGCTAGATTTAGAAAATGATGACAATTTTACACCGATTGAATCCGTAACCGAATTGGTCGAACCTATCGCTCCGATCGTGGAGGAGGATAGCATAGCGGAAAATACTGTGGAGGATGATGCCAAGGTTGAAGCTGAACTTTTAGATACTGCAGCTGTTTCAACACTGATAGATGAGAACGATAATCAGGCAGTTGCTGAAGATGAGAAAATCGCGGAAAAAGAAGTTGGTGCTATTGCTGCTGCAAATTCTGCTTATGCGCCCAATATCTATGAGGAGGAACCGCGCAATTCAAATGCAATCTGGTATTGGATAACAGCGGCCATTGTATTGGTCATGATTGCAGTGGGTGTTTTATATACAAATCCGGGGCTGAAAAATTCGCTGTTTGGTGGGACACAACCGGCCCTAAAACCTGCTGGTGATACAATTGTTCAGAAAAATAATTTACCGATCAATGATACAATATCCAACACATTAGTGGCGGACAGTTTAAAGAAGGCGGATTCTCTAGCGAAAATAGCTCCTGATTCATTAAAAGGTACAGCCGTGACTGGCGGAAAGAAGACACCTGCACAAGCTCCGGTTTTGCAGGCAGATCCAGTTATCAAGGAATCTATTCCTGTTGCACAACCAAAGTATCAGCTCGTTATTGGTTCTGCACGTACAATGGCACAGGCGGAGGAGGAGGCAAAACGTCTTCGGGCGCTAGGTTATAAGACCGCGCGTGCTGTGGAAGGGAAGTTTAAAAAGAATAGAAAGAAAGTCATCTTGAATACCTACATGACAAAAGCGGAGGCCGACCTCGCTCAAAAATCTGTAGAGAAAAAAATTGAAGGTGCTTGGGTAGAAACATTATAGAAACTATATAAAACTATTAATAATTATGTCATTAGTGCAAGATACAGCAAGGGCTGCTGTAGATACGTTTAATCAAGCTGCGCAACAACCGTTACCTGCTGCTGCTAGTACAGAAAACATGAGTTTGATCGATATGATGATCAAAGGGGGATGGATAATGGTTCCAATCCTATTACTGTTCTTTATTGGATTGGTTATCTTTTTTGAACGCTATCTGACTATTCGCAGAGCAGCCAAATACGATAATAGTTTGATGTCTCAAGTGAAAGCAAATGTATTGTCGGGAAATTTAGACTCAGCGTTGGCTGTATGTCGTTCCAGTAACTCGGCCTTAGGACGTATGTTGCAGAAGGGACTATTACGAGTCGGCAGACCAATCAAAGATATTGAAGGTGCGATTGAAAACGTGGGTAAATTGGAAGTTGCCAAATTGGAGAAAAACATCAATATCCTTGGTATTATCGCGGGTATAGCACCAATGCTTGGTTTCGTTGGTACTATCTTTGGAGTAATCCGGATTTTCCATGAGGTAGAATTGGCGGGTGGTATTGACATCGCATCCGTTTCCGGTGGTCTATATGTGAAAATGGTGTCTTCAGCTTCGGGTCTTGCTGTCGGTATCTTGGCTTATTTAGGCTATCATATTTTAAATATGATGGTTGAACGATTGATTTTACGTATGGAAACCGATGCAGTAGAATTTATTGATTTATTGGATGAACCAGGAAGATAATGAACTTACGAAGTAGAAAAAATAAACCATCTGCCGAAGTCCATACTTCAGCGTTAAACGACATCATGTTTTTCCTGATGTTGTTTTTCCTGTTGGCATCGGCGGTTTCGAATCCGCAAGTGGTCAAGCTATTGTTGCCAAAGTCGAGTGCAGGTGAGCAATCTGTTGCGAAAAAGACGCTTACAATATCCATCACAAAGGAATTGGGCTATTTCATTGATAAAAATCCGGTCCCTGTAGAGGGGTTGGAGGCGGCTATCCAGTCGCAAATGGCTAGTGGAGAAGAATTGACGATTATGCTTTACGTCGATAATACTGTTCCTATCCAAAATGTCATTTCGGTTATGGATGTAGCCAATCGTCTGAAAGTGAAGGTAGTCTTGGCAACGGAACCAAAAAAAGATAAGTAGGAACAATTAAACTTTTTCGAAGTTTATTGCTCATATGTTAATATAGGAGATTTATACAATGAGATATCATCTTCAACATGAAGAAAATAATTTCCCCAAAGCTTTGGGGATATCTACATTGGTCATGGCATCGTTGCTGTTGATTGGTTTCTTTGTGGTTTTTAAAGCACAAGCACCGGATGAGTATGGTATGGGCGGTATGATCGTCAACTATGGTACCTCTCCTGAAGGGATGGGGGATGATTACATGAGTGTGGAGGAACCTTCTGTGGATCCCAACGCAAATAATGAGCGTCCAGATCGTATAGACCCTGTGGAGACACCTACGCCAACGCCTACACAACAAGTTGCTGAAAAGGCAGTTGTCACGCAGGATCTGGAAGAGGCACCTGCTGTGACAAAAACAGAAAAGAAAGTGGTGTCAAAGGCGCCTGAAACGACCAAAGAAACAAAAGCAGTGGCGCCACAGGCAAATGCAAAAGCGCTTTTCAAAGGAAATAAAAATAATGGTAAGGGCGCTGGTGATGGTACAGGTACAACACCCGGAAATCAAGGTTCTAAATTAGGGGATCCTTTGGCCAGCAATTATGGTGAAGGAGGATCAGGCAATGGCAACATGATGTTGTCCATTGAAAACCGTAGTTTTACACAACGACCAAGCATTGATGATAATGGCCAACAAGCTGGAAAGGTTGCTGTGGAATTCAGAGTGAATAAGCAGGGCGTTATTACCTATGCCCGTGCTGGTGTAAAAGGTACGACGATCACAGATCCTTCTTTATTGGAGAAATGTGAACGTGCCGTTAGAGGGGCGCGACTAAATCAATTGCCTAATGCCCCTGATACCCAAACAGGGCGGATTGTATTCAATTTTAGATTAAGATAAAAATCATTCAGATGAATGCTTATAAGGAGGTAATCGAGTATCTATATACTCGATTACCTATGTTTACAAGGGATGGCGCCTCGGCCTTCAAAAAAGACCTTGACAATACCATCAAACTTTGCAACGCGCTAGACAACCCGCAGCAAAAATTCAACACCTTACACATCGCTGGTACCAATGGAAAGGGATCTACTTCCCATATGCTTGCGGCTATATTGAGCGAAGCAGGCTATAAGACCGGGCTCTATACTTCACCACATTTACTGGATTTCAGAGAACGTATCCGTGTCGATGGTATGATGTGTGAACAGGAATTTGTTACGGATTTTGTTCAAACACACAAGGCTTTGATAGAAGAGGTAAATCCTTCTTTTTTTGAAATTACAGTAGCGATGGCTTTTGATTATTTTGAGAAGAGTAAAGTCGATATAGCTGTTATTGAAGTAGGACTCGGCGGACGATTGGACAGTACGAATATTATCCAGCCATTACTGTCTGTAATCACCAACATCGGTTTTGACCACATGAATATGCTTGGAAATACATTAGCTGAGATTGCTGGTGAGAAAGCAGGTATTATTAAAAGAAATACACCAGTGGTGATTTCTGAATATGCTTCTGAAACAGCATCTGTTTTCTTGGATAAAGCACATGTAGAACAGGCACCTATCCGATTTGCTTCCCAGGTATATCAAACAAGGATGCTAAGTGTAGACCAGGATTACCTGCATATTGAAGCTATTGATGAAAATGGTGCTGAAGAACTTTATCAACTAGACCTTAAAGGGTCATATCAGGTGAAGAACCTTGCTGGTGTTCTTTTGGCGGTCGACGAATTACGTAAACAAGGATTTCAAATCAGTCGCCTTCATGTGCATGAAGCCTTGAAAAAGGTGCAATTTACTACAGGTATTCAGGGGCGTTGGCAACAGTTATCCAAAGATCCTTTTATAATCTGTGATACGGGACACAATGAAGATGGAATTCATGAGGTTATAAAAAATCTGAACAGCACCAGCTATAACAAATTACACTTTGTCATTGGTGCTATGCGGGATAAAGATCTATCGCACATGTTACCCTATCTACCCAAAGATGCCGTTTATTATTTCTCAGCGCCGGATATGCCAAGAGCAATGCCCTCGGATTTGCTCCGTGAAGAGGCTGTGGTATTTGATTTGTATGGGGGAGACTACTCCTCTGTACAGGAAGCTTTTGTGGCTGCTAAAGCTGCCTATGAAGATGGCGACTTAATTTTTGTGGGTGGTAGTAATTTTGTGGTGGCTGAAGTCTTGGTCGCAATAGATAAGGGATTATAGTGTAAAGGATAAGGATCAGAGATACTGGGTTTGTCAGCCTAAGCTAATCTACACAGTCTATGATCCTTTTTCCTTGATTTTTACGCAGCATTTTATTCCTGAATTATCTGTTTTTATTGATTCGTATTTTTTTCTTTAAGGTATCAATGAATCCGCTACGTTCGGCTTATTGGCCAGAAAGAACCTTCAATTGATTTTCATAGCAGTTGGTGCTTGTGAAAGTATGAAGATTTTTATTCCTTTTTTCTAATCATTAACAGTCAATTCTCCGCGAATATCTTTTTCGGCCCAGTAGGCAACTTCTTTTTGATCTTCGAGTTCGCCCTGAAGATACATCAACTTGGTGACAGCAGCTTCAAATGTAAGGTCATATCCATTGAGTACACCAATGGCTTTCAGACCTTGTGAGGTTTCATATCTCCCCAATTCAACCGAGCCAACCTTACATTGCGAAATATTAAGGATATTCTTTCCCTGTTCTATAGCTTCTTTTAATAAATCCAGAAACCAGCTGTCTGTCGTGGTATTGCCCGATCCAAAAGTTTCCATCACAATAGATCTTACATCCGAATCAAGAACCGATTTGATTGTCTGTGCAGATATTCCAGGAAAAAGTTTCAATACAGCAACTCGGTTGTCTAACTTGGTATGTAGGATAAATTCTTTATCAATGTTATTCAATAAAGCATCTGTATTGTATTTAAGGTGGATGCCAGCCTCCACGAGTACGGGGTAATTTGGCGATCTAAATGCTTCAAATTTAGCTGAGTTATATTTGAAAGAGCGATTTCCACGGAATAACTTGTTATCAAAAAGGATACATACTTCCTGGATAATGGAAACACCATCTTGTTTTGCGGAAGCAATTTCAAGTGCCGTCATCATATTCTCGCGCGCATCGGTACGGATTTCTCCAATAGGCAATTGTGAACCAGAAAGGATTACTGGTTTTTGAAGTCCCTCTAACATAAAACTCAATACAGAAGCTGTGAATGCCATTGTATCCGAACCATGTAAAATAACAAAGCCATCGTAGTTGGCATAATTATCCTTTATGATCTGGGCCATTTCTATCCAGATCTCTGGCTTCATGTTGGAAGAATCGATGATCGGTTCGAAAGAGTGTACGGTCAATTTATAATCCAGACGGCTTAAATCAGGAAGATTACGCTTGATCAGTTCAAAATCGAAGGGTACAAAAGTGCCTGTTTCGTCTTTGACCATTCCAATGGTTCCGCCAGTGTAGATAATAAAGATATTGTGCATGGGATTCTATAGATTATATACCAAAAATACGTTTTGAATTTGCTGTTGTAATTTCTGCCACCTGTTCAATGGATACCGCATGTAGATCGGCTACTTTTTGTGCAATATAGACTAGATAGCTGCTTTCGTTTTCTTTGCCACGGTAGGGGACAGGAGCAAGGTAAGGAGCGTCTGTTTCCAATACGATATGTTTTAAATCGATCTCTTTGACGACGTTGTCCAATCCTGCCTTTTTAAAGGTGACAACACCACCTATACCAAGCGCAAAACCTAAGTCAATGGCATGGTGGGCTTGCTCCAATGTCCCGGTGAAGCAATGAAGTATGCCAAACAACTTTTCGTCATGAAGTTCTTCCAGTAACTCGAATAATTCAGTGAAGGCTTCACGGCAATGAATGTCGATGGGTAAATTAAGGTCTTTAGCCCATTGCACTTGTGTTCGAAAAGCATCTTTTTGAATTTCCAATGTGCTTTTATCCCAATAAAGATCCAAACCAATTTCACCTATGGCATGGACTTTGTTGTTCTCCAAGCTCTTTTGGATATTGTTTAATTCGTCTACATAGTTTTCCTTAACATCGCAAGGGTGTAGTCCTAGCATAGGAAAACAGTGTTCCGGGTAAGCTGCAACCGTATCGAATACAGGTTTGATAGAAGCACTATTTACGTTTGGTAAAAAGAGTCTTTCTATATGGTTGTCTAAACAACGTTGTAGGTGTTCTTGCAGTTTATTGGTACCGGCGTGGTAGTAAATGTGTGTATGTGTATCAGTAAGCAACATAGTTTTCTGCGTGGAGGCAAAAGCGGATTAGGGTAAAAACTTCTTTTTATTATAATCGAATAAAGAGGTAGGCTTCATTACCAAAATTTCAATTCGTTCTCCAAAGATAACTTATTAATTAACAAAATGAAAATTAATAACGGATTCTCTTACTGCTTGATAATTGAGCTAGAAAAATCGAAAAGGAGAATTTGAGTCATATATGGGCTATACTTTTTTTCTTATCTTGGAAAAAATAGCATGTGGTAAAACATACTTTATTATTTGCTGTTAAACAGAAGAACGGTTGTTGCCCTATTTTTTAAAGAATAAATGAATCATATGATGAATAAGAAACTATGCATAGGGTTGTTTGCCTTTGTGTCAGTTGTGTGTTTAAATAAGCTGCATGCGCAGTCGCTGGTCGACCCATCGGTAAAAGATATTATTCAAAAAGCCTTTCAAACAAATAAGGAATTAAAACTAAAGGCATATGAAGTTGACAAAGCGCGATTGGAGGCAGAGGGTGTAAAAGCGAACAGGCTACCACATGTATCGGCCTTGGGATTATACGGATATGTGCATAGCAACGGTAGCGTAGATATTCCTACCGTGAATGTTCCACTCTTGAATTTGGGGCTTTTTGAGGGGGCTACTGGATTTAGCATGCATGGACAGGCGGCATATGCGGGTGTTTCGGTGAAACAAATTATCTTTTCAGGATTACAAATACCTAATGGAATAAAGGCCTTAAAAGAGAAGGCCGTTGCACAGCAATATCTGGAATCTGCGAGCCGTGAGACGCTGTCAAAAGATATTATTGCTTCCTTTGATCAGCTCATGCTCCTGGAAGAGGTCGATAAGCTTATTGTAGATTCGGAGAAAAGATTAAAAAAAGAACAAGAAAAGGTCAATAAAGCAATTCAACATGGCTTGGCTATTCCTTATGACCGTGATAAACTCAAATTGGCTCTGCTGGAACTGGAAGAAAAAAAAGTTGAGGTAGCTGGAAATCGGGATCTCCTCTGTCAAAAAATTCAACAGGAAGCCGGTGTTCCTTTTCAGGAAGTCAATGGGATTCACTATGGACTGAAACCGATATTTTTGTCGGAGATCCCCAACGATGTTGAGCAACGATCAGAACTTAAGGCATTGGAGGCTTCATCAAAAGCCTATGAATACCTCTACAAAAAGGAAAAAGGGGGCGCTCTTCCAGCGGTTTTTGCCTTTGGATCGGCAAACTACTTAAATGTATTCAATTCAAAATTGAGTGTCAAAGACCAACCGTTATTGGGAACGGTGAACCTTCCATTAAATTCAATCAAGGGAAGTCCAAATCTCTTGGTTGGACTCGGAGTAAAATGGGATCTTTATACTGGAGGGGAGCATCATAACAAGATTAAACAGGTCAAACTTGATCAAACCATTAATGCTACAAAGAAGGAAGATACGGAGGAAAAACTAAATCTGTTATTGCGTAAAAATAGCGTTAGCTATAGTACGGGAAATCAAAAGCTGAAAGTAGGCGAACAACAACTGAAGGTTGCTGAAAACAACTTATCTATGGCCGTAAAGCAATATCAGGCGGGATTGATTGATGTGACAGAATTGTTGGCTGCCGAAAACGACTGGTATAAGGTCAATTTGGGCTATTTTAATAACGTTTTGCAACAACGAAATGCTGCAGTTGAATTATTACACACATCTGGAAAATTATTACAAACTATACATGAGTAACATGAAAAATTTATATGGGATATTAGCCTTGTCTATTTTTGTTTCCTGTACAAATCAAGTGAAAGAAAAGCCTATTGAGGGAAAAGCGGAGCGCGAACAGGTGACTGTGGTTACGAAAGTGCCCGGTAAAATTGCTAAGATCTTTGTTGCAGAGGGGGATTTTGTACATGCTGGTGATACTTTGGCTATTTTGAGCATTCCTGAAGTGGACGCAAAGGAAGAACAGGCGAAAGGGGCACTACAGTCTGCTGATGCACAATATAATATGGCTGTCAAAGGCGCGACCAAAGGGCAACTGGTTCAACTGCAGGCAAAGGTAGATGGTCTGAAGGAGCAATATGAGTTCGCAAAGAAATCAATTGGTAGACTTGAGGCGCTATTGCAGGATAGTCTGATTCCTCAGCAAAAGTATGATGAGACTTATGCAAAGTATCAAGGTGCTAAAAACCAATATCTTGCTGCACAGGCAGAAATGGCCGAAGCTAGGGCTGGTGCCCGACAAGAACAACAAGTGATGGCATTGGGGCAAAAAGAAAGAGCACTTGGAGCTGTGTCTGAGGTTAATGTTGCTGCACAGGAAAAATACGTGATTGCACCACAGGATATGAGCGTGGAGACAATCAATCTAAAAGTTGGTGAACTGGCGATGGCTGGCTATCCAATTGTTAACGGATACCTTGATCGTTCTACTTATTTTAGATTTACACTGCCTGAAAATCAGATCGGAAAATTACAAAAAGGTGTTACCGTAACGGTTGAAATACCTTATTTGAACCATAAAAAGGTGCCGGCTAAGATCGTTAGTGTTAAAGCATTGAATTCCTATGCCAATATTGCATCGGCTTACCCAGATTTTGATCCGCAGCAGGCTGTATTTGAATTAAAGATCGTACCTGAGGATATCGCTGGAACAAAAGATTTGTTAACAAAAACGCTCGTGGTTCTCCATGCGAATTAAAGTGAATGGATGTGAAAAGATTTCTAGAATTAATCCAACGGGAGTTTAAGCTCTTTTTTAATAATAAGGTACTGCTGATGCTCTTTTTAGGAGCACCTGTACTATATGGTATTTTGGTTGGGCATGTTTATCAACAGGGCAAGGTTACCGAAATGCCTGTTATCGTAGTGGATGAAGATAACAGCCCTTTAAGCAGTTCATTTATAGATATGCTTTCGGACAATGAGAGCATTCAGGTTGCGAAGGTATTGCCATCCTTGTTTGATTCTAAGGATGTTGCTATTCAATATGATGCAACGACAATTGTTCATATCCCAAGGGGATTTGCTTCTGGTGTACAACAGAGCCGTTTGCCGGAGGTGACCGTGTTTGTTGATGGGGCGAATACATTAACCTCAAATACAGCTTTAATGGCTGTCAATGTCTGTGCGATGACGCTCAAGGCTGGTATACAGATTCAATCGCAAATGAAGCGTGGAGTACCGGCAAAGGTGGCGGCCCAACAGTATGAACCTTTTAAGACAACAATAGTCAAACAAAATATTCGAAGCGGAAATTATCTCTATTTTATGCTGCCGGGGGTACTCATTACCGTATTGCAGCAGGTATTGTTATTGGGCTTGGCCCTATCTTTTTCCTCAGAATTTGAGGGAAATACGTTCGCTGATCTTGTCAAGAAAGTTTCCAATCCGATTGGACTTATTCTCGTCAAGATATTACCTTATGTTTTGATGTCTATCGGGATATTGGTATTATATTGGGCTTTTGGTAAGTACTATCGAATGCCACTCCAAGCGGACTTTGGCCGTTTTGTGCTTTGTACCTTGGTCTTTCTGTTGGCTGTATGTTTTATAGGTGTGCTTGTGAGTATGGTTTTGCCGTCCCAACTGAAATCAACAGAAGTGTTAATGGTAGTCGCGACACCAGCTTTTATCTTGAGTGGTTTTACTTGGCCTTCGAGCCTAATGCCGGGCTGGGTACAGGCTATTGCTAACGTTATCCCTTCTACACATTATCTTCGGATTTTTAGATTGCTATTTATCCAGCATGCTGAAAACTATCATACCAACAAACCGTTAATTGCATTGACTATTATTATGATTATCAGTTTTGTGCTGGCAGTTGCTGTACTTTGGTGGAAGATAAGAAAATTAAAGCAGGCTGATAAAAAGCAACAGGTGAAGGTTTAAAAAACAATGTTTAAACAAAAGAGCCGTTCCAAAACATGGAACGGCTCTTTTGTTTTTTAGCCGAATTTATCTGGCAAATTATTTTTTTGCTGCTGGAGCTTTTGCCGTAGGGGCAGTAGCAGTTGGAGCAACTACACCTGGCATTGTTGCCGCTGGTGTTGGAGCTGGAACTTTTCCTGGTTTGATATCCAATACCTCAACTTCAAATACCAATGGTGCATATGGAGGAATTTTACCTTGAGGACGATCGCCATAAGCCAATGAAGAAGGGATTACTAAAGTTGCTTTAGTGCCTTTGTTAAACAATTGGAATGCTTCAGTCCATCCTGGGATAACACCATCAACACCTAATTGGAATTTCAATGCTTCGTAAGGACGTTGTGGCATGAAAATTCCTTCTTTCTTTGCGATATCCGGAAGGTTCGTATCAAATACTTTTCCAGTAGTCAATGAACCTACATAATTAACATGGAGAGAATCACCTACTTTAGCATTTGCTCCTGTTCCAGGTTTAGTGATTACGTATTGAAGTCCTGAAGCTGTTTTTGTTGTTTTTAAGCTTTTATCTTTGATATATTTATCCAATTTTGCAGGCTCAGCAGCTTTGTGTTTGTTCAATTCTTCTTCAAAGTATTTTTGAACTTGTTCACCTAATTGTTGATCTGTTAATTTTCCTTTTTTGAAGTGTTTTTTGACTTTAATTGAGAAAACTAAAAACTTGTCAGCAAATTCTGGTTTAGGTTGATGTGTTTTTGCAGCCATAGAATCCAAATTAATTTTGAATACCAAGCTATCACCTTCACCAACATATTTGAATAGACCTGTAGGGTCTCCAGGATTTTTTGCAATAACACTATCTGGATATAATTGAACGATCTGAGGAATACCCATTTCGTAAGTGCTGCTCATTACAGAGTCTCTATCTGTCGATTGTACAATGTCAATTGCTAATAAATCGCCTGATACTGCTTTCTCTTTTGCATTATCATCCACGATTTTATACTCAAGACCACCTTCAGCCTTTTTGAATTTTTGGCATGACGTCATCAAAAGACCGGCAGCCGCGAAAAATAGAATTGCTTTCTTCATTTTCTAATGTATGTTACGATATCTTATTTTGTTAATATTTCTTTATAATTTGGTAAAATCGATTTGAATTTGGCGATCACAACAGCTAGGCTATCTTTCGAATTTCCGCCTGATGCATTAAGATGACCTCCCCCGTTGAAATACAATTTACAGATTTCATTACAAGGAACTTCTCCAATCGATCGCAAAGATAGTTTAATTTGTTCATTTCTGTCAATAATTAACGCAGCTAATCTAATTCCTTTAATGGAAAGTGCGTAATTGACCAAACCTTCTGTATCTCCAGTGATGACCTGAAATTGATTGAGGTCTTCTTTGGTGACATGAATGACTGCCGTATTATACTCATGAATAACTTCAAGACGGTTGAGAAGGCAAAACCCAAGGAACTTGAGACGAGTTTCCGAAGAGCTATTGTATATTTCTTCGTGGATCGCCCAATTTTGTGCGCCACAATCAATGAGAGTTGCGATGATACGGTGAATTTCTGAAGTGGTAGAACGAAAACGAAAAGATCCTGTATCAGTCATAATCCCAGTATATAAACAAGTAGCCATATCAGCGCTAATGTTGTCCGCATCTTGCATCTCATTCACCAAAAAGCGGTAGATCAATTGTGCAGTCGCAGCAGCAGATGGATCCCAAAATGCATAATCTTCAAACCCTTCTGGATCCAAATGATGATCGATCATGCATTTGATCCCTTTTGCTTGGCGAATAGGATCACCCATCTCATGAATGCGAGCCAGCCCATTGAAGTCCAAACAGAATAATAAATCTGCAGCTTCAATCTGTTGATTATGTAGGTTGATATTTTGCGTATAAATCTGTATATTTTCTAAACCGGGTAACCAGTCCAAAAAAGCAGGAAAATCTGATGGTACGATTAGATTGACATGGTGTCCTTTTGCGGTTAACCAAAAATACAATCCCAACGATGAACCCAATGCATCGCCGTCAGGTTTGTAATGCGTGGTGATTACAATGTGCTTTGGTTCAGCCAATAATTCTTTTAATTCTTCCGATTTTAGCATAGTCATATTAAGTCTGCAAACCTACTATAAAAAATTTAGATTAGACAAATTTTTTATAAACATCTTTCGCGTCTTATTGTGTTTTGTTTTGGAGTTAAAAAAATGATTTTCAGTTATTTAGAATTTGTAGGTGTAAACCTTAAAATCCTTTTTCATACAAATCAAATAATTAGCATTGTCGCCATAGTTAATTGGTCCATAATAGAATTTTGAAAATCCTTCGATAGGGAATCCATCCTGTACTAAACCATCTGAGCCGAAAAGATAAATCATCCGATTGTCTGTACCGACTCCCAAGACGTCGGATTTTCCAATCCGCTTAAAGAATAAAGGTCTGTTGCTTGCATCTTCGATAAATTTATATTCGAAATAGGATGATGAGTCTCTGCTGCTATAAGCATTCAATTTATTGTTGGCCAAAATGATAAAGTCTCTGTCTGCACCGCCACTGATATCTTCAAAATTAAAGAACGCATCTTTGCCCCAGCTGCCTAATTTAATTTTTTTTGCTTCACCTTCAAAAGGAACTTTGAAAATACTGCCTTTATTATCGGCAACATAGACAAACGAATTTTTTTCATCTGAGGCTGCTACTAAACCAATCGGATTCCGAACGCTTTCGCCGTCTGTATCTAAGCTTTGTTTGCGAATGATCTTACCATTTTCATTGAAAAAATAAACAGAAGCTGTGCTTGTACCCGCTATAATGTAATTGGTTTGCCCCAGTGTGGTTATTTTTAGATCAAAAAGTATACGGCTGTCTACCGTATTATTTTCAAATCCCTCTACTCTTTTGCCATCTAACGCATAGGCTAAGATCCGATCTGTTGCAGGAATATAGATACGTTGTTCTTTATTGAAGTTAGATACTGTGGCCCCATAGCTAGCCGTATAAGGTAATTCGACAGAAAAACCATTCATATTCTTTCCGTCAGGCCTGATCCGATATAGTCTGCTTTTGGTGACAATAATGATGCTGAGATCTTGCAATTGAATTGGTTCACCCAAAATCTCGCCTTGAAACAAATTTTGCCAAAGTTCTTTTCCGTCTGGTGAAAATGCATGGACAGTATGATCCTGCTCCTGGATCATTATAAATTTGTTTTTGCCATCCTGATCCAAAACCCATGGTTTGTTGATGATGCGGCTTTCGAGCTGAACAGTCCATTCAGGTTTTCCTCCAAGTCGTGTATCACTTTTGTAAAGAGCGTATAAGTTGGACGAGAATGTCCCTTGATTACCACTTAATTGATAGGACCATGAGTAGAAATTTTGAAAACCAAACTGCTCTTCATCTTTGAAATTCTTGGCATAATCAGATTTTAAATTATCTAAGATATTGCTTTTGCCAGCTTTGGGTTCTAAATAGAAGGTTACATTGCTACGGCTATTTTGTAAAGTGGCGTGATTTTTGAAAATTGCTGTTCCCGATAGAAATTGCTTTTCACGGAAAGATTCACGATAATCTCTCAGGATGCCTGTTCGATTTGCGACAACCATTATACCATCAACGATGGTAAAGTATGGCCTTGTAAAGCTTTTGAACGGCTCTCCGAAGGAGGCATATAATAGCTGGGAATATTTAAATTGATAGATCGAGTCACCGACAGATGAACTGAATTTTTTGAAGTTATTTGCAAATAAGCTCGAATCGGATATGCTGATCAGGCCAAGTACATCTTGATTGTCTAATTCAGCCAACGCAAATTCATCATTAAAAAGAGGGGCGATGACACTATCGAATGATACCTTTGTATCGTCCTCAAGATTTTTAATGCTTTTGCTTACGCGATCGTACTCTTTTTGCTGAATCAATAGTTCTTTGAGCCCCGAACGGAAGCTATGTGGATCGGAAATACTGAAATCAATATATGATGCTGCATTTTTTGGTAAGTAGTTTCCTAATGCCTGCACTTGAGCGGTTTGATTGGCAAACAATTGTAAATAGCTGTTTTTACTTCCTGTTAGATCAGTTACGCCCTTGAAGATAAGCGCATCCTGTTTGAAATTCATATTCCAGGAAGTTTGTCCCTTGAGAGAATCAATTAAATTAAGGTAATTGCCAAATTTGGATTTCATCAATATTCGGGCAACCTGCGCTAACTGTTCATTGAAAAAATATAAACTGAGCGGTGTATTCTTATTGTTGTGATTGACGAAGAATTCAATTTGCTTTGTGTTTATTTTTTTTACATTCTTATCGAAAATTTTCGCAAGTACCTGTTTTGAATAGCTGGCAAAAATAATTTCATGGGAATAAGCGCAATAGAGCGTACTGTCTTTTATTCCTTTATTGAGTCCAAAGAATCGTTGGCCCAGTGTATCAAAGGGTTGAACTTTATAATTGTCTCCGATCTGCCCGATAAGGGTTGCCAGCGCGTTATTGTCAAGGCTCTGCCCAACTTGTACACTATAAAGAGGTGTTATCTGATCTTTTTCTTGATGAAAAGACAGTAATATCTGTTGCCCAGAGACGAAAGGTGTCAATTGTTCACTTTGCAATAACTCTGTTTTTAATCGCTCGAGATTACTAAAATTTCCCTGTCCTATAATGGCTTTAAATAATTCGTAATCCTTAAATATCGTGTCTACGGTCTCGTTATTGGCAAAGGATGTTATGGCCAGCGTATTTTCAGGGAGGTATTGTAAGGCCTTGGAATCCTGTTTATTATTTTTGTTGAAATCTCCGAAAAGATAAATCGTTGCCGCAATGACAGCGATGAACAATAGAATAGTGATGATTATTGTTTTTTTCATCAGAATATATATTTATGAGTGCTCATCTTCAATGGTATAGATGAACACGTTTCAGTCAATTTGTTTTTTATAGTAATGAAGCTATCAACCTGAATAAACTTATGATGGTTTCATCAGTAAAACAAACCTAACAAAAATATGCGGGAAGCGCTAGAAAATCATCTCAATAATGGGGCTTTGTAATATAAATTTAACAAAATATTCCTTATTTTGTTCGGTTTTTAATACATTTATCGGAGAAACACGTTTTCAGCATTCACTTTATAATAATGAATAAGAGAATCATTTTAGCCGCTTCGCTATTGGGAGCATTAGCTGTAATATTAGGTGCATTTGGCGCTCACGGTCTAGAAGGAAAGGTAAGTGCATATCATATCGAAACTTGGAAAACTGCAAATCAGTATCATTTCTATCATACCTTTGCATTGTTATTTTTATCGACTTTTTCGCGTGCGAAAACCTACTCAATCAAGGTGTCCTTTATTGCTTTTATTGTTGGTATTTTGTTTTTTTCAGGATCCTTATATATCCTTAGCATCAGGGAAATAACTGGTTTCGGAAATCCGGCTATCTTAGGTCCCATAACACCTTTAGGTGGCTTGTCATTGATTATCGGTTGGATAGCCTTATTTGTAGCGGCACTAAAAAATAAATCGTAATCCTACTGTTTAATAGAATAAAGCTTGCTAGCTTTTTAGATAAAGAGCCTTCCAACGATTAAAAATCTAGGAGGGCTTTTATTTTGAGAGAGGTCACTCACGTATTCTTTCTGTCGCTTTTTTTTGTATTTTTATCCCATAATAAGAAATTATGTCCAATCCGCAGTCTTCGATTTTTAGTGAAAGAGATACCTTGTTTATTGATGTGGTTCTACCGTTAGCTCTAGCACGAACATATACTTATCGTATTCCGGCTGACTGGAATGATCGGGTACAGATTGGGGTTCGGGTCATTGTGCAATTTGGACGAAACAAGATTTATTCGGCGGTCGTGAAATCGATCAGCAAAGAAGCTCCACTGAAATACGAAGCAAAGTATATTTTAGATATCATTGATGATAAACCTATCGTCAACCTTGCCCAGTTTAAGTTGTGGGATTGGTTGGCAGATTACTATATGTGCAGTTTGGGTGAAGTCATGCAGGCCGCACTTCCAGCAGCTTTAAAACTGGCAAGTGAAACCAAAGTGATCTCTTCTATAACAGAAGAATTTGATCGTTCGACACTCTCGGATAAAGAATACCTGATTATTGAGGCCCTGGAGGTGGCGGGAGAACTTAAAGTCAATGATATCGTGAAGTTATTGGGCCAGAAAACCGTATTTCCGATATTGAAGCAATTGTTTGACAAAGGGGTCGTACTTATCTCCGAGGAAATAACAGAAAGATATAAACCCAAAACAAAAGTATTCTTACGTTTTGCCCCTGACTTTAGAAATGAGGATGCCAAACGAGAATTATTGGATAGTCTCAATCGTGCTCCCAAACAGCAAGATGCAGTTTTGGCATTTATGCAACTTGTTAAAAAGACTGAAGAGATTACACGTCCGATGTTGGCAGAAGCTTCAGGTTGCGGTAATGGTGCTATCACGGCATTGATCGACAAAGGTGTATTTGAAGTGAAGGAGAAGGTCGTATCGAGATTTCAGGGAGAGGATATAGAACTAGATGCTAATTTTCAATTCAATGAAAATCAACAGCGTGCCTATAATGAGATCCAACAGTCTTTTGAGGAAAAAGAGGTAACACTTTTGCATGGGGTAACTGCTTCAGGGAAAACTCAGCTCTATATACGACTTATCGAACAGGCAATAGCTGAAGGAAAATCAGCTTTGTATCTTCTGCCTGAGATCGCATTGACAGCACAGATTACTGCGCGATTAAAATTGCACTTTGGTGATAAGCTTGGTGTTTATCATTCGAAATTCAATGATAATGAACGTGCAGAGGTATGGCATAAGGTGATGAAAAATGAGTTTCAAGTTGTTATTGGTGCCCGTTCTTCTGTATTTCTTCCGTTTCAGGATTTGGGAATTATTATTGTCGATGAGGAACATGAAAGCTCATACAAACAATTTGATCCTGCACCGCGCTACCATGCGCGGGATACAGCCATTTATCTCGGCTTTTTACATCAGACTAAGGTGCTTTTGGGATCCGCAACACCATCGTTGGAAAGTTATTATAATGCTAAAGCAAAGAAGTATGGCTTTGTGCAGTTATTGGAGCGTTATGGCAATGCGCAGTTGCCGAGTATTGAGCTAGTCAATATTCCTGAAGAAGGACGAAAGGAAAATATGTTCTCCTATTTCTCCGGAACACTGTTAAAAGCTATTGAAGAAGCTGTTAAGAATAAGGAACAGGTTATTCTGTTTCAGAATAGACGCGGACACACCACCATGATCCAGTGTAATACCTGTGGTTTTGTTGCCAAATGCGTGAATTGCGATGTCAGTTTGACCTATCATAAAAGTTCCAATATGATGCATTGTCATTACTGTGGGCATGTTGAGCCACCGCTTCGGGTCTGTCCAGCTTGTGGAATGCCACATATTGAAAGTAAGGGCTTTGGAACAGAGCGGGTGGAAGAAGAACTTGAATTGCTGATGCCCGAGATCCGGATAGGCCGATTGGATCTGGATTCGACAAAAGGAAAATATGGCTTTGATAAGATTATTACGGCTTTCGATGAGCATGAGTTTGATGTGCTGATTGGGACACAAATGGTGGCCAAAGGACTGGATTTTGGACGTGTTAGTTTAATCGGTGTTGTGAATGCGGATACCATTATTAATTTTCCTGATTTTCGTGCCTATGAGCGTTCCTTCTCGCTCTTTTCCCAAGTTGCAGGCCGAGCCGGTCGTCGGGAAGCAGGTGGACGAGTGATTATTCAAAGTTATACGACAAATCATAGAGTCTTAGAGCAAGTCGTTAACAATGATTATGAAGGGATGTTTATGACGGAAATTACTGAGCGTAAGAATTACCTTTACCCACCTTTTTACCGACTTATTCGCATTGATATTAAGCATACGGATTTTCAAAAATGCTATGATGCCGCGAATCGTTTTGCAGCTGCTTTACGACCACAGCTCGGAGCTAGGGTATTGGGACCCGAACCACCGCTGGTCTCCCGTGTCCGAAATAATTTTATTCAGACGATTACGTTGAAGATTGAACGCACAAATATTAGTATCGCTAGGGTAAAGGAGTTGATTCGTTCGGTTTTATTGGATTTTGAGATTGATAAGACCAATAGCGGCGTTCGTGTTCAGGTCGATGTTGACCCTTATTAACGACATGTTTTTTATGTTCTCGTAGCGTCGGATCATGTGCTAACTGATCTGAACTTTTTGTAATGAAATTTCTGTAACTTTTTGATAATGTTACAGATATGATTTTTTTATTTGATTGTGATTTGTTGTGTGGTCTACGTTTAGTATTGTATATTGCTTTGATATTAAGTGATTTGTGAATAGTTCGGCTAAATATCCCTTTTTAAAGGTAAATTTGAAACATCATGGCGTATAAGTTTATTGATAATTATCGGGAGAGAGGTGCACGCAAGAAATTGGTTGAGCATCTAAAAGGAAGAGGTATTGAAGACCAAAAAGTATTGGAAGCCATTGGGAAGGTACCACGTCATTTCTTTTTTGATGAAACCTTTTGGAATCAGGCTTATCGAGACATTGCTTTTCCAATCGGTGACGGACAAACGATCTCCCAACCATACACTGTCGCTTATCAATCCGAATTGCTCCACGTGAAAAAAGGAGATAAAGTACTGGAAATTGGAACAGGATCAGGGTATCAAACTTGTATTTTGCTCGAACTTGGGGCCGATGTATATACGATAGAACGCCAAGAGAACCTTTATCAACGAACAATTCAGGTATTACCCTATATGGGATATAAGGCTAATTTCTTTTTGGGAGATGGCTCCAAAGGTATTGAAAAACACGCCCCTTACGATAAGATTATTGTAACTGCTGGGGCGCCATTCGTGCCTGAAATCATGTTGAAGCAGTTAAAAATAGGTGGGATTTTTGTGATTCCTGTGGGGGATGAGAAGTCTCAGAAAATGATGACAATAATTCGTGTAGGCGAAAATGATTTTGACCGCATTGAATTAGACACTTTTCGTTTTGTACCCTTGGTGGGTGACCAGGCCTGGTAATTTACATTGTCTCGAAAAAATTAAGGATGCTTCGAGCCATTATTCGCTTTTTTGACAAAAAAAGTAAATGAAAATATATTGTTTTCTATTTACTCCTGTGAATGCTCTCAGTTTAAAAGTTGTAGTTTGTTACAGATATGATTTTGGATAGGATGCATTTCGTCCAACTGATGGAATAAAAAATTATTTAAGAATGAATCCAATAACGACATTATACGACCAAAAGCATCAAGAAATTGCCTCCACGGTCTTAAAATTAAATAAGCAGGTGAATACCCTGAGTTTAACCCGGCTCTTTGTAATTCTTGGTGGGGGAGCCTTGCTATTTTATACTTTTCAGTTGGAAAGTCTTCCATTGGTTTTCTTTTGTTTCTTTGCCTTATTGTTTCTATTTGCGTATTTGGTACGCAGACAAAGTCAGTTGGAACTTCAGAAAAACTATTTTGAAGCCTATCTGACGGTTTTGTCCAATGAGCAAAACATCATTGATGGAAAAGCAAATATGTATGCCCATGGAGAGAACTTTGAGGATGGTAATCATCCTTATAGCTCAGATATGGACGTGTTCGGCGCATATTCTTTATTTGCCCAATTGAATCGGTCAACAACAAAACAGGGGATTGATTTGCTGGCATCTTGGCTAAATGCACCTCTGGATAAAGAGCAAATCCAACGGAATCAGGAAGCGTCAAAGGAATTGGAGAGTGAATCGGAATGGATATGGGATTTTCAGGCGAAACTGCTGGCAAATCTGAATCATAAACTCGATATTAAGACTTTTTTGTCCAATTATTTTCAAGACCGAAATTTTAGTTTTGGAAATACTTTCATGCGTATGTATGTCAAAGTTGGTCCAATTTTATTTGTGCTAGCGCTTGTTGGAAGCTTTTTTATTTCCAAATTTGCGGCAGTCGCAACGTTATTAGGTTTGTTTCATATTCTCTGGGCTTTCGCCAAAGCGGGTAGTGTTGGTTTATTTTCATCAAGGATAGACAAAATTGGTGGAATACTGGGTTCTTATGCCGATGCGATACAAGCGATAGAAAACCATGTATGGAAATCCGTTTCCTTACAAGAAATGGCTAATGAATTAAAGCAGGGAGGGCATGCTGAACCTATTTCAAAAGCATTTAAAAAACTAGCAGTTCTTATCAATAATCTGGATGCACGAAATAATGTGTTTGTTGGGTTATTTCTGAATCTCTTTTTGTTATGGGATTTTAGACAGGTATTGGCGATTATCGATTGGAAAAATAAGTATGAACAAGAAATCCTGAATTCATTTGATACGTTGGCAAAAGTTGAAGCTGTGAATAGTCTCGCAATTTGGAAAAGAAATCATCCGACTTATGTCTATCCGGTCATCTTGGTCAATCCAGAGGAGGATAAAATTGAGGCACAAGGTATTTATCATCCGCTTATTCCGAATGAGTTAGTGGTTGCCAACGATTATACCAGCAACGATCATCGGGTTGCATTGGTAACAGGATCCAATATGGCTGGCAAAAGCACATTCTTACGTACCATTGGTGTCAATGCAATTTTAGCTTATGCTGGAGCGAGTGTTGCCGCCTCATCATTTCAACTACCGATCTATAAACTTATATCCTATATGCGTATTAGAGACAATCTGAACGAAAGTACTTCCACTTTCAAGGCCGAACTCAATCGGATGAAATTTATACTGGATACTGTAGCTTCACATACGGATAGTTTTTTTCTGATTGATGAAATGTTACGTGGAACAAACTCGGTTGACAAATATTTGGGCTCACGTGCGATTATTAAGCAGTTGGTTCGCTTGGATGGTAAAGGTATGGTGGCAACGCACGATCTGCAACTGTCTAGTTTGGAACAGGAATTTCCAAAAGATATCAAAAATTATCACTTCGATATCCAGGTTGATGAAGGGCAGATGCTGTTTGACTATAAACTGAAGACAGGGGAGTGTAAGATCTTCAACGCTTCTTTGTTATTAAAGGGGATAGGGGTTGATATCGAGGAAAATATTGGATAAAAATGACTCAACTGTTTTTGGATAGCCTTACATTTGTGCTCTCTTGAATCCATTAAAAATAACAATAAATGACTTTACAAGAACGTATTGATTTATCAGAAACGCATGTATGTACAACAGTATTCCCGTTTTTGACAAATCATCACGATACCTTATTCGGCGGTAAGGCGATGTCTATCATGGACGAGGTGTCTTTTATGGCCGCAACGAGATTCTGCCGCAAAACTTTAGTGACAGTATCGACAGATCGTATTGATTTTAATAAAGCAATTCCTTCCGGGAGTATTATAGAGGCAATTGCGCGTGTCCAAAATGTCGGGCGTACGAGCTTAAAGGTGAAAGTAGAAATATTCCTGGAGCATATGTATAAAGAGGGACGGGAACTTGCGATCGAAGGGGTGTTTACTTTTGTTGCTTTGGACGAAAACAAACAGCCAATTCCTGTTTTAGAAGGTTTGGATATTGAATAATCAACCTAATTTGACTGGGGAGAGATGACAAAAATTTAGAAAAACGGGTGGATTATTCCACCCGTTTTTGTGTTTATTCACTACGTTTGATTAGGCTAAGTTCTTTCAATTCTTCGTCTGTAAAGAGCCGGTAATGTACCTTAAAGGTTTTTCCAAGTGGTGTTTCCAACGAAAAGCCACCGGGACCAAAGCCCTCCAGTACATCAAGTGTGAAATGGGCATGTTTCCAATACTCAAACAGATCCCGGTCTACCCAAAACTCGTATCCTTCAACCAATCCGATCATGGCGTCATTCATGCGGGGAAAATAACCCCCTTTTTCAAAACATTGGGGCTGAGTCCCTTCACAGCAGCCTCCTGCCTGGTAAAACATCAATGCACCGTGTTTTGCTTCAAGGGTATGAATGAGCTCCTTGGCTTTGTCTGTACTATCTATTCTGTTGACCATTGCTGAAAGGATTGATAAATGAAGAATAAAGCATTCTTCATTGTGTTTTTAATTTACAGCGTATTAAAAGAACCCTAGCTTTTCCTTGCTGTATGAAATTAACATATTTTTTGCCTGACGATAATGGGCAAGCATCATCTTGTGATTTTCTCTACCAATTCCGGATTGTTTATATCCTCCGAATGGAGCGCCAGCTGGATAAGAGTGATATTGATTAACCCAAACACGGCCTGCCTGGATGGCGCGTGGAACTTGATAAAGTTGATGTGCATCTCTGGTCCATACACCGGCGCCGAGACCATACATAGTGTCATTGGCAATAGTAATAGCTTCTTGTTCATCTTTGAAAGTTGTTACAGCCAAGACTGGGCCGAAAATCTCTTCTTGAAAGATCCGCATCTTATTATTTCCTTTGAATAGCGTTGGTTTGATGTAGTAACCTTCTTCAAAACCTGCGCCGACATTATTTTCGTCTCCCCCAGTCAGCACTTCGGCTCCTTCTTGTTTGCCTAGTGTGATATAAGACATAATTTTGTCTTTTTGAATTTTGGAAGCTTGGGCCCCCATCATTGTTGTCGGATCCAACGGGTCACCAACTTTGATCTGATTGACCCGATCGATGACTCTGGTAATAAACTTATCATAGATATCCTCCTGCACTAATAACCGTGAAGGACAAGTGCATATTTCGCCTTGATTGAGGGCAAATAAAACGGCACCTTCGATTGCTTTGTCCAAGAATGCATCGTCAGCATCCATGACAGAACTGAAGAATATGTTGGGGGATTTTCCACCCAATTCCAGTGTTACCGGTATAATATTTTCTGTAGCATATTGCATGACTAATCGCCCTGTTGCGGTTGATCCTGTAAAGGCTGCCTTCGCTACTTTAGGATTCGTTACCAAGGCCCGGCCTAGTTCTGAGCCAAACCCATTCACAATATTTATCACACCCGCCGGTATCAGATCGCCAATAATTTCCATCAAGACAAGGATTGATGCCGGTGTGCTTTCTGCTGGTTTTAAAACAACGGTATTTCCGGCAGCAAGTGCTGGAGCAAGTTTCCAGACCGCCATTAAAATTGGGAAATTCCACGGAATGATCTGTGCAATAACGCCGATTGGTTCGTGTACAATTAAGGAAACGGTATTGTTGTCTAATTCAGTTATCGATCCTTCTTCGGCGCGGATTACTCCGGCAAAGTATCTAAAATGATCAATAGCAAGCGGGATATCTGCATTTAGCGTTTCACGTACTGCTTTTCCGTTATCTATGGTTTCTACTGCGGCAATATATTCCAGATTAGCCTCGATGCGGTCTGCAATTTTATTGAGAATAATGCTGCGTTCGGTTGCTGATGTTTTCCCCCAGGTCTCAAAGGCTTTGGACGCGGTATCTACCGCAAGATCGAGATCTTCTTTCGTTGAATGTGCTACCTGGGTATATACTTTACCATCTACGGGCGAGATATTGTCAAAATATTTTCCTTGGATTGGGGCTACAAATTTGCCGCCGATGTAATTGTCGTATCGTTCTTTGAACGATGGTCTTTTAATTGCGCTCATATGATTTATTATTACTTATTTTTAATCCCTTCTTATCAAAGTTAGCCAGCAATTATGCAATACCGTAGCATTATTGAGGCAAAGGGTAGCATCATTGTTGCAGTATAGTTTAGGATATTATTCTGGGATAGCCCAAAACAAATGCTTGGATTTTTTTGTTATATTTGATTGATTTCCAATTATATTTAGTTGATGCGATATGAGTGATAGGACACTGATTCATACATTACCATTTTCTCAGGGAAGGGAACTCAGTACGCTGGTGGAAAACCGACGCGCGTTTACATTGGATAGCCTAGAACTGAATATATATGAGACATACCGTGTGTCGGAATATGTACCCCTGCGGTTTGATGACCTGGTGATGATCAATATGATTCAGGGGAAGAAAATTATGCACCTTGAACATATGAAAGCTTTTGATTATCTACCCGGGCAGATGATCGTATTGCCAGCGATGGTTGATATGCATATTGACTTTCCGGAAGCTACACTGGAGCGACCTACGCAATGTTCGGCCCTCACCATCCGGAAGGAAAAAATAGAAGCTGTATTGGATTATTTAAATGAATTTTATCCAAAGGAACAGTTGGACCGCTGGCATATTGATCCTGAGCTTTTTCATCTTTACAATTCCAACGAGCTGGCCGAACTGGTTAATAAATTATTTCAGATTATAATAAGCGATAATCCGCTTAAGGATGTTTTGGCAGATCTGACATTTAAGGAGCTCACGATTCGATTGCTGCAGTCGCAGTCTCTTATGGCATTGAAGGTGGGGAAATCGCCCAACAAAGTACTTGTTCATTTACAGGAGTTTATCCGTAGGAATATTACTGAGAAGATATCCATAGATTTGCTGGAGAAAGCTGCTCACATGAGCAAGGCGAGTTTGACCCGGATGTTCAAACGGGAGCTAGGGTTGAGCCCAATGGAATATGTGATTCAGCAACGTATTGGTAAAGCAAAGCAGCTTTTGCTCTTGACCCGAAATGTAAAGGAATCCTGTTTTGGGGCAGGCTTCAACGATGTCAACTATTTCGTTCGCCTGTTTAAAAATAGGGTAGGCATTACGCCAGGAGCATTTGTCTTGGCGCAATGATAGAGTTAGAATTTCATGACGCGATCGAGTTCACGTTTGACATCTCTTTCCTTTATATTTTCCCGTTTATCAAAATCTTTTTTACCTTGTGCTAAAGCAATTTCAACTTTTGCAAAGCCGCGTGAGCTGATAAATATGCGCAAAGGAACAATTGTAAAACCACGTTCCTCGCCTTTTTCTTTTAATTTTTTCAATTCTCTTTTTGTCAGCAAAAGCTGACGGTCGCGTTTTGCTTCATGGTTATAAAATGAGCCCATGGAATATTCGGCAATATGCATGTTACGAATGTAAAGACCGTCATTAAAGAAACTGCAGAAACTATCGTTGATATTTGCTTTTCCCTCACGTATTGATTTTATTTCTGTGCCTAGTAGTCGAATTCCAGCGACGTATTTGTCCAGCAGATGATACTCAAAAGAAGCTTTTTTATTTTTTATATTGATATCTGAAGATAAAGCCATATATTGTTGTATATTAGTAAGTCTATACCATTGCTAGTGCAATGAACCTAAATGTAACTAATTATAGGATAATTTATAGTTCGCAAATATAATTATTAAAATTGTCTTATTTTATAGTAGAATTGTGTGGGGAGATGTTAGCGGAGTATTAAAATAAAATTAACTGTTTTGGGCGATGTGTTAAAAATATGACTAAATTTAAGTGAAAGTCAGATTATGTTTTCGTATGTTTGCAACGTTTTTTGGAATTATTGTGAATATATACAACGTAGAATTTTAACTTACATTGTGAGTAGAGCAGATTTTATTCGAAGACAGAGTTTTTTATATAAAAGTCCAATTCGAGAATTTTGTTTGTTACAATAACATCTAAAAGTTAGAAATAGTTTTAGAAATACCTTTTTATCGCATGAGTAAAGGAAAGTTAGGCGAAAAAATATCGCAATTTAAGATTGTAGAGGAGTTAAAAGCTAAAGGCTTATATGCCTATTTTAGACCTATTCAATCAAAGCAAGATACCGAGGTAAAAATCGATGGTAGACGTGTATTGATGTTCGGTTCTAACTCTTATTTAGGGTTAACGACTGATATACGTATTATAAAAGCAGCGCAAGATGCTTTGGAAAAGTATGGTACTGGATGTGCTGGATCGCGTTTCTTAAACGGTACGTTGGATATTCACGTAGAACTGGAAGAAAAACTATCTGCTTATGTGGGTAAAGAGGCCGCGATTCTGTTTAGTACAGGTTTCCAGTCAAATCTTGGACCATTGTCTTGTCTGATGGGACGTAATGATTATATTTTGCTGGATGAGCGTGATCATGCATCAATTATTGATGGTAGCCGTTTGTCATTTGCAAAAGTGATCAAATACGGTCACAATAATATGGATGATTTGCGTGCTAAATTATCTAGATTACCTGAGGAAAGTGCAAAATTAATTTGTACGGACGGTATTTTTAGTATGGAAGGTGATATTGTTAACTTACCGGAACTTACTACGATAGCTAATGAGTTTGATGCTGCTGTTATGGTTGACGATGCGCATAGCTTAGGTGTTATTGGGCACAAAGGGGCTGGTACAGCCTCACATTTTGGGCTTAATGACGATGTAGATCTGATCATGGGTACGTTTAGTAAATCATTAGCTTCTTTAGGTGGATTCGTTGCGGGTGATGCTGATGTGATTGATTTCTTAAAACACAATGCACGTTCGGTAATGTTTAGTGCGTCAATGACGCCAGCATCTGTTGCTTCTACACTGAAGGCGTTAGAGATCATTCAAAATGAACCTGAACATATCGAAAAATTGTGGAAAAATACGGATTATGCCAAAGCACAATTATTAGATCATGGCTTTGATCTAGGTGCTACGGAAAGCCCAATTTTGCCAATATTTATTCGTAGCAATGAAAAAACTTTCTGGGTGACTAAAATGCTCCAAGATGATGGTGTATTTGTTAATCCAGTTGTTTCTCCAGCAGTTCCTGCGGAGGAGTCTTTGATTCGTTTTTCATTGATGGCGACACATACTTATGACCAAATCGATGAAGCAATTGAGAAGATGGTTAAAGTATTCAAACAAGCTGAAGTTGAAACATTAATATAAAATCTAATCGTATGATTCAGATTGTACCCGTTGAAACAAAGAAACAAAGACGGCTGTTTATAGATTTCCCTCATAGCCTCTATGAGGGAAATCCTAATTATGTACCTGCCTTATTTCTCGAACAAGAAGACCTGCTTTCTCCTGATAAGCATCCTTTCTATAAACATTCCCAAGCACAACCTTTTTTAGCTTATCGTGATGATAAGATCGTTGGTCGAATCTGTGCGATTTGGAACAACAACCACAATGCCTTTAATCATGTCAATGAAGGGCAATGGGGATTTTTTGATTGCATCGATGATCAGGAGGTGGCCAATGCTTTGTTTGAAACTGCTGAGAAATGGGTGAAAGCAAAAGGGGGGGATACTATTGTAGGGCCTATCAATTTATCAACCAATGATACTGTTGGTTTATTGGTTGAAGGTTTTGATAAGCCTCCTGTTGCCATGATGCCTTATAATTCACCCTATTACATCGATTTGATTACCAATGGTGGATACAGTCATAAAGTAGACCTTAGAGCTTATTTGGTCATGGAAAAGACTGCAGACAAGCGTTCTGTTAAACTTTTGGAAAAGTTGGAAGAACGCTTAAAAAGGTCGGGGATTACGCTCCGCCAATTTAATGTAAAAGATTTTAAAAACGAAGCTGCGAAGGTTCGTGATATCTATAATAGAGCTTGGGATAAGAATTCAGGATTCGTTCCGATGACGGAAGATGAATTTAACTATACAGCTAAAGATCTGAAAATGATCCTTGATCCACGTTTTGCTATTGTAGCTGAAAAAGATGGTGAGCTCGTTGGTTTTGGTCTTGGTATTCCGGATATTAACCAAATCCTCATTAAGATGAAGAAAGGTCGTTTGCTTCCTACAGGTATTTTCAAACTGTTGTTTGGGAAGAAAAAGATCAATTTGCTTCGGGTGTTGATGTTGGGCGTATTAGAAGATTATCGCAAGCTTGGTATTGAAGCCTGTTTGTATGGCCGAATTATTAGAGAATCAAAAGATTCTAATATAAAAGGGGCCGAATGTTCATGGATGTTGGAGCATAATTATATGATGAACCATGCCATTGAACAAATGAATGGAGAATTGTACAAACGTTATCGTTTGTATCAAAAATCATTATGATAGAAAAAATATTAATCACTGGAGCGAGTGGTTTTGTGGGTTATCATTTGACAAGGGCGGCGAAGGAAGCAGGAATGGAAGTTCATGCTGCCGTTAGAAAGTCGAGTGATGTTTCAGAAATTCGTTCTGTTGTGGATAAATTTGTTTATCCTGATTTCACTGATGAAGCTTCCATCAAAGCTTTATTAGAATCGGAAAACTATACCTATGTCGTACATGCGGCGGCAATGACGCGTGCCAAACGCGAAGAAGATTTGGAAAAGGTCAATGTTGGTTATACCAAAAACTTGGCGTCGGCTTGTTTTTCATTGGAAAACCCAATCCGCAGATTTGTATTTGTAAGTAGTCTTGCAGCAATAGGACCTGTCCCTTATGCATCCAATTTAATTGATGAACACAATCCCTACTGCCCAGTGACAGCTTATGGTCGAAGCAAAAGGAAGGCTGAACTCGTATTGAGTGAGTTTGAGGGTCAACCAGTGACAATTTTACGGCCTACAGCAGTATATGGGCCCAGAGAGAAAGATATTTTTATTCTTTTCAAGACAATGAACGGTGGGATGGATGCCTATGTCGGAAGATCTCCTCAAAAGCTAAGCTTTATTTATGTGACGGATCTAGTTCAAGCGATTTTAAACGCTTGCCGTTTCGATCAAGGAGGGAAAAGAGTATACAATCTGAGTGATGGTCAGGTCTATGACAGATATGAAATGGCAAAATTTTTCAAAGAGTTCACACAAAAGAAAATGATCCGAATGCATATTCCATTGGGGGTCGTAAAAGCTGTAGCGGTAATCTTTGAACGTGTATATAAAAATTCAAAAACAATACCTGTACTATATCCAGAGCGATTGAATGAACTTACAGCAGAAAATTGGGGCTGTGATATTTCATTGGCTCAAAGCCAAATACAATACCAACCTAAATACAATTTGAAAGCGGGCTTAATGGAGGCACTGGCTTGGTATAAAGAAAATAAATGGTTATAATCACAGATAATGAGTGAGTTTAAAATAAATAAAAAGCTTTTTCAAGATCGAAAAAGAACAAATATCCTGAGTGAACCCGAACAAAAGTTGATTACCTACCTTGTGCCTAGGGTTCCTAATTGGATTACTTCGGATGGCCTTACAGCGATCGGTTTTTTTGGCTCGTTAATGGTTTTAGGGAGCTTTATACTTGCGGAATATGTGGATATCCGATATTTACTTTTGGGTATACCCGGTTTTTTTGTTCAATGGTTTGGTGATTCATTAGATGGGCGTATAGCTTTTTATCGGAATAAATCTCGCCGTTGGTATGGATTTGCGTTGGATATCGTAATGGATTGGATTAGTACAGTCTTTATTGGATTAGGGTATGTGCTTTATACGACTGGTGACTATAAGTATCTGGGCTTTACTTTAGTGTCGTTATATGGATGGGCAATGATTATATCACAACTTAGGTATAGAATTACGGATAAATATACGATAGATGCGGGGATACTTGGCCCAACAGAAATACGTGTCATTATCGCTTTAGTGATGTTATTAGAGGTTTTGATGCCTGGTTCTATTAATTGGTGTGTATTCGTCATTTGCATCTTACTTTTTATTATTAATGCAAATGATACACGTCTTTTGTTGAAACTAGGCGATGCAAAGGATAAGGAAGACAAATTAAAAAAACAGCAAGAGGAGGTGGGATAAATATGTCTTCAAAGGTGATTACTTTTTTAAAAGCACAACTTTCCGCCTTTTTAGGCGGATTGTTTGATTTTGGGGTATATTCTGCCTGTTATAAATTGCTACATATTAGCGCTCCTTTTTCTAATGCAATCAGTGGCAGTCTAGGTGCTGTCGTAAATTTCTTGATCAATCGGTATTGGTCTTTTGGTAGCACGCAAAATTCTGTCGGTAGTCAATTATGGAAGTTTGTGATTGTGGTTTGTGGAAGTATTTTACTTAAATCTACGGGTATACACTTTCTGGTGGACGTATACCATTTTAACTTTTTGTTTTCAAAGCTACTTGTTGAGTTGCTTGTTTCTTTAGGCTTTAATTATACGCTTCAGCGTTTCTGGGTCTTTAAAGACGAAGGGAAGTAATTTGTTTCTCTTTTCTTGTCGATTGAACGATGCCGTTCAGCTTAATGCTGTTTTTTCTGTACAACTGCTCCTAATCCATTTTTTAAATTTTAAATTGGTGAAATTGCAATCTGTATTGATAACTCCAGGTTATTTGCAGATCGTTTCAGTGCTATTTTAATTTTGGTTGCCGGCGTTTGCCTTTTAGATTATCATCGATAACCATAGCGTTAACAGTTATATTCTTTTAATTAAAGCTAAGGCTATTTGGTTATAATACTAATTGTTCTTTATTGATTATATTTTAGTTTAGGAATAATCTAGATTTAAGTTAGCAATCCATTAGGTATAGTTTAGCTTTTACCTAAACTATACCTAACTAATACCTAAACTAAACCTAAACAAACCCTAACTAAACGATGAATTTCTGCTGACCTTGATGGCTTCGCTTTTGCATTATCTTTCTGCAGTCTCCGCGGTTTGTTTCCGGTTACGGTTTTTATGCCTGC
>NZ_JBWKUH010000010.1:0-182632 GCF_059420745.1 Sphingobacterium sp. GW821-FHT03E03 | reverse complement strand
AAACATTTCCATGTTTTCTATATATGGGCTATTCTGAAAAAAGAAAGGAGTAAAAGGATAATAGGATATAAGATCAGGGGAGATAGAAGCATTCAATAACATACCGAATCAAGAAAAATATAGAAAGAAGATAATACAGTCCTTAAACGACAAGCATATTATCCCGAATGAGTCTGACTACAGATACTAAGGGTAAAAAAAATTGAATTGAAAAATGACCTAAAGACTTAGAACTACTTCATGCATTTAAAACATAGAATAGAAAAAAATATTATCAAAAATAGCAAAAGAACTATAGAGAGTAAGATCAAAAGCTATTTTGGTAGTCGAAAATTCATGCCTTGATTTTTCTTTAAATAGAAGTGTTTTAACGAAATTCAGCAAAAGAGTGCATTAATTTACTATAGCGTTGGCTTACTTGCCCAAAGGGCTAGTTATATCGACGATCAATTTCAAAAATTATACTATTTTTTACAAAAAATGCTATAGATCTTTTGGCGTTGAAGTAGTGCTCCTTAAGAAACTTCGTTTATCTCAATAGGATAGAACCAAGTGAGTCTTTATATTGCTCAAGTATTATCAAATTCCTCTTAAAACTTGTTGCTTCTATAGAGGAATTTGAGTTCCTTTGATCATTTCTTAATACGCTTTTGTTCATCAATAAATGCCCTTAATTTTTGCAAGCGCTCCTTTTCTACTGGTTTAAGAACGATTATTCCTTGCAAAAACTGAATAGGATAGACATCCGTTTTGTCAAAAACAACCTGCAGATCGTATTCCAAATGATTACGGATAATTTTTTAGGCTATCAAATGGCATCGCAAGTAATGTATCCCCTTGTCTAATATACGCTTTTTCTGGCCATGATCCAGATACGGAATACCAGACCTCGTTGCAACATCTCTCAATGTCTGATGAGTCCTTCTAACCAAATCTTCTAAAATCGATGTTTCCTTATGTACCTGTGCATAACTTGTTCTTATACCAAGTAATAGAAATAGAGCAAATATGATCGTTTTCATAGAGGGATTATGGATTAGGATTCGAAGACACTCCATGTATTGGACAGTTACCACCATTGCCCAAATTTTCATAAGGTTTTACTTGAGTCGCTGTGCCGTCTGCACCAGTCACTGTAATTTCCTGGCTTTTAACCCATTCGGCAGTAATTTCCTTTTCTGGATTACCTAATGTAGAATAATTCTCCGCTTGGGCAAATGCCCCTACTTCATCTTCTACTCCATACGCCAACACTTTTTCATTATCTACAGCATCAAATCCAATACGTGTGTCTAAAAATTGCTCAACATGCTTCAGCTCATGTACAAGTACATTGTTAGCTGCCGCATGATTTATATCTCCCTTTTTATGCAATAACGCTCCGAGCACATAAACATCTTCGCTTTAAACAAACTGACTGGAATCTATCGTAACAACAATATCCGTGTTATCACGTAGGATTGTCAAACCACCACTTCCTTTTGCATCGCCATATTGAACAACTAAATTGAAATTTGTATCACCAATTCTGTTAAGCGTAGTTTGTATACTATTTAACGTGTCTTTGAAAGTCTGATTTATAGCTGGATTTTTCAAATCCGCCGCCAAAGCAGCGTTTAGATTATTGACTAAATTAGTTGAGTCGGTTGTTACCCCCCCCCCATTCCAACAATACTTTTGGAGCAAGTGCATTCATCTTTCTCTTCTTCCTCATTATTTTCTTCTGAGCCTCCATTGCTATCATCCCACCAGTCCAGCTCTTCCCATTCATCCTCAGTATCAAATGGGTCTTCAGGGTCTTTGGGAAAATCGGACTCTGGTTCAGGGCCAGGTTTCTCAGCAGTAATAACAACCTCTTTCAGCTCAATAGGTACTTGTTCAGTTCCTTCTGAATCAAATGCTTAACCTTTGAGTTGAAACAGCTCGTTCTCTGGTAAATCTTCGACATCGCAAGAGATATCGAAGAAATTCAAAATTGGTTTTCTTTTCATTTACTTATTTATAATTTATAAAAGGTAATGCCTTATCCCATATTTAATGTTTTTCCAACAGTTCAGAATCTACGAAAAATCAGATCAAGGTGTAAAATCTAATTTACTGAGAAATTATCTTCATAATATTTCGCTTCTCCCCTACGTTTCAAGAGCCTTACTCTTCTCAGTAATGTAAATCTCGCCGTATTTCGAGAATATCATATGTTGTTTGTTTGGATCATTAAACTGTAATTGCATATCATAATCAGTAAGATTCGTATTAAAAAATTCTTTAATATTTACTACTCTAAACTTTACCTCTTTTTCTTTCTTAAAATATACGTGAGTACTTTCTAAATCAAATAGATATAGTTTTTGAATCTCCTCCTCAGTATGATTATTTTTTATGTAATCATAAATTGATCTTTTTAGATTTTTCAGTAGAATGACGGTGTTATTTCTCGTGTCTTTTTGCTGCCCTTGTACAGAAACAACAAAAAGACATAAAATTAAGTTTATTAGAACTTTGTTCATCATTTTACATTATTTGGAGTGTACAGGACAGCCGCCTCCATTTAAAGGCAATTTATTATACAGGGGGTTGCCCATTTGTTCCTACCATTACCATTATGTCAGCATCAGTATAGGTTTTACCTGTACCAGTCAGTTGTGCAACAAAATCATGTTGAAGCTGATAGGCTTCCAACTCATCATCCTTATTTTTTTGCTT
Source organism: Sphingobacterium sp. GW821-FHT03E03 (assembly GCF_059420745.1). NCBI lineage: Bacteria > Pseudomonadati > Bacteroidota > Sphingobacteriia > Sphingobacteriales > Sphingobacteriaceae > Sphingobacterium > Sphingobacterium sp. GW821-FHT03E03. Next base: position 179,929 of record NZ_JBWKUH010000010.1, on the reverse strand, counting down.
TCTAAAACTCTCTAAAATTGAATTTAGAAGTTTTATTTACATCAAAATTTAATCCTAATCAACTAACTTATATTTTCTTAAAAATTGACCCAACTATTTTCTTTCTTTTAATATACTATCTCTAATTTTTTTTGCCCTTTCTTTACTTATCTTCTCAATAAAGATCAATCCATGATATTTTTGAGAAGGAATGTATAAGCCAATACTATCGAAACTCACGGAGATGTCATACTCCAATTCATTGAAATTGATTAGACTATCGATTGGCACACTCTTAACTGTATTATTTTCCCTCAAATAAACTACTTTAGGCCAAAAATAAGAGCTTTGGGAAGGAACACCGTATTTTATAGCGTTCCCCCGTAAAACTTCATAAATTCCTTCGGTAATATTTTTCAGGCCACTTATATTCTTTCCAATACTCTGGGCATGTGATGTAGATGCAAGCATAGGAAATAGAAGAAAAAACAGAATTTTATTTTTCATTGCTATTTATTTAAGGAGTATTAACACCATGAATCGGGCAATTCCCCCCATTGTTCGTTAAATCATTGTATGGCTTTATTGGGTTTTTATTAGTATCTAAAACGGGATTCCCTTGTTCATCTTTTAGTACAAAGTTCTTTACCAGGTTCTCCGTTACTTTAACAGGCCCCAACATCGGTCCGCTATTAAAGCTTTCCTGAAATTGAAAAGCTTCGACTTCATCTTCAAGACCGAAATTATATGCATTATTACCACCAAATTCAAATGACAACCTGCCATTTAGGATCTGATCTACATGCATTAATTCATGTGAAAGAAGCCCCATAGCTAGTTGTTCATTAAATGTTCCAGCTGGGATCGTCTCACCAAAAACAATTCTGTCTTGAGTACTTGTCAATTGTTGTTTATCAATTGTTATAACAATTTTGCCATCCTCATATGTAGTTTCTCCAGGACTTCCATTAACTGTTCCAAAATTAATTTCAAAATCGTATTTTGACGAGCCCATTTGATCAAGAATACTTTGCACCTTATTCATTGTTGTTAACATATGCTCAGTGTTAGGTCCCGTTGAAAATATATCTTCCGGATCCGACAATTTGTTTATTGTATCTTGAACATAATTCTCAAAATTTCCTAAAAAGTTATTTGTACCATCATAAATCTGCCCTGACCCCATCTGAGGCATTTTTGAGATAGCACATGTACAGCGTTCTTCTTCTTCTTCCTCTTCTGGGGGAGGGGGAAGATCTTCACTTCCGTCATCACCTTCCCAATCGTTTTCATCAGTTTCCCATGGCTCTTCAGGCTCTTCGGGTTCAGGGTATTCTGGTTCCTCGGGCTCTTCTCCAGGAGGATATACATCAATAATATCCCCTTCCACTTCCCACGCGACATCACTATCCCCACCTTTTAATTTGAACAATTCATTTTCAGGCAATTCTTCTAAATCACTAGAAATATCAAAAAAATTTAAAACAGGTTTTCTTTTCATTTGCTTATTTATATTTAAAATTATAGTATTTCGAGCCTTTTTTAGATAGTTTTAAATCCCAGAAAAACTTCCAAGCATCCTAGGAGTTTTAATAACCAAGCTTCTATCAGGATTAACTTTAATAAAAATTCGTACAGCAGTTTCAATTGAGCTCCTAGCATATGCCGGAGTCCAAATATTTTGCGGATTCAATAATTCTTTGATAATTATTTCAGACACACTTGACTTCTCTCCATAACATTGTTGCAATGCAAGTAATTTTCCCGTTTTTGATATTTTTGCCTCTAAAACAATTATGGTATATTTTAATTCATCGATATCTAATTTTTTAATTTCTTCTTCAAGCCCTTTAATAATATTTGCCATATTCAGTTTAGCTGGGCTCCCTAATCCTAGTGATGACGAAGATTTTTTATCCATTGTATACTTCCGCAGGAAATAATACTTTATAGTGTTTTTATTTATATATACAGTGACTTTGTCAATTGGATCTCCTGTTATTTTTTTATCATTTAGTATAGGAATCTGAATCTCAGGAAGCTTGACATGCAATCCACCATAATTATGTTTGAACATCAAACTATCTCCTTCAAATTTTAAGTCATAGAATTCTTTCCACTTTTTCTGTCCATCGTTAAGCATCAAATTTACTCCCCCAATTTGGTCCGCTTCCATACTAAGAATTACCTCTTGTATATTGTCATTTCTCTCGAATAAGCTATTATTTAGCGAATCACTACAGATAACTTTAAGCTGTATCTTCGTCTCATCGTTTGACAAAGTCTTCTTTGATTGCGCATAGCAATTGACATAAAGGTTTCCAATCACCAATACACAAATCATTTTAAAAATATCCATATCTAACTACTTCATCTTATAATATTGGGCTGTACCATCCATGTGACTGTCACCCCTGAAATCTTCCAAATTTTGATAGGTATTCTCTTCGTCCGTACCATCCTTAGCTGTTATCGTTCCATCTTCATTAATTGTTCCCATATGATAAGGATCCCCGTGCTCTAATACTACAATATCTGCATCTCCAGCTGAGCTTGGTTCAAATAATGTATTCAAGATATCCTTGATGTCTTTGATTTCATCAACCCCATCTGTACTTTTATCATCAATCCCCATCCAATAATCTCCACCCGTTAATGTCCTTCCGAAGCAATTCGACTCATACTTAGGATCAAAATTTTCTTTCGTCCATTCATTACTTGTCGTATTGAGTATTTTAGTCAACTTAAATGCTGATACCTCTAGTCCGTCCTTACTCTTAATAGTATATACATCAAAAAATAATAAGTCATTCCCTATTTGTGCTGTATTTGTCCTATTCGTTTTAGTCGCTTTTATATTACCATTTCCATCTTTCACCCATATATCATCCGATACAGGATAATCAACAATTATTTCAGGTCCGGTAACTTCCAATCCACTATCTCCTTCTTCTTCATCAGGTATATTTTCATCATCATCATCAGTATCCCATGGTTCTTCAGGCTCTTCGGGCTCAGGGTATTCCGGTTCCTCGGGCTCCTTTCCAGGAGGATATACATCAATAATATCCCCTTCCACTTCCCACGCGACATCACTATCCCCCCCTTTTAATTTGAACAACTCATTTTCAGGCAATTCTTCCAAATCACTAGAAATATCAAAAAAATTTAAAACAGGTTTTCTTTTCATTTACTTATTTATAATTTAAAAATTTACCGTTCTTATTGGTCTTTATTGGCACAGTCAATTGACGAATACAATGCTTTTTATACTTATGCGACCAAGAAAAGATTTTAATAGCTTCACCCCATCCCTGATACATTCGATTCAATATATTCTCAGAAATATTGGGCATATAAAACGGACTCCCCTCGAAATTGGCTTCTTTCAGCGGAAAATATGTATCTGTTTCAAAATGATAGCCGTCGTTCGTAATAATTTGACCTCCCTCCTCGCTCAACCACCATATATCGACAAATGGGAATGTATATTCATACCCCTCAACTTTAAACCCGCCCGGTTTCCAAATTTTATAATATTTCTTACCTGTATTCTTCCACACCCATTCAGTCACATTATATCTGCCATCGCGCTGTATTATTTCAATAAACCGTTGAAGATCTTTATCTTGCACCATTAAATCAATATCGTCATCCCAAGGCATAATACCACTTTGGCGAATCTGTCCAAGTAGTGTTCCTGCATGTAGAAAAACCTTGATATTATTATCCATAGCAATTTCAGATATATACCTAAGCAACTCTCGCACTTCAATCAACTCCTCCTCGTTCCAAGCCGTATAATTTGAAATATATTCCAAAATGCTATCCTTTCTTTCCAAAAAGCTTTTTGATGCCCTAACATTATAATGCACCCAATGTGTTTCACTACAAATAAATTTAAGGCGCTTATCTATTCCAAATTGTAACAACTGCTCATCTAGCGGGTACTCTATTATCGAACACTGCTGTATTAGATCAGCTACAGTAGCCCGGCAAATAAAATACGCAAAACTACCCCAGAAGAAACCAAAACGGCTTAATGCTATTGGTATTCGCTTTTCTTTATTGTAATGGATCAAATCATAGGGAAATAATACATGAAATGCTTCATCTCCTTGCCCCAAAACCTTATCAATCTCAACTGGATTCTCCTTTAGTTCAACTTCCTCGAATTTAATGAAGCAGTATGTAGCAGCAGAATTATTCAAAAAATCAACCCATATGCTATAGTTTACCTCAAACCATTTAATTTCATATGGAGTTATCGCTATTCCATATAAATCCTCAAAACTATTTCCCACAGGAAGAGATAGGACATCACTTTTTATTTCCTTATTATTTCTGTAAATATCTAACTGTTCCGTTATCGTGTAAATGTCCATTATTCTTATTTTCTCTAATATAATTATCCAAACCTTCAGCGATATAAATATCCTGTGGATGTGTTATTTTTATATTCTCATAATTGCCTTGACACAATTTAATCTTGACCCCAGAAGATTCAACCACTGTAGCATCATCTAAAAACTCTGGAGAATAGTGTTGCTCATAGGCTTTTTTAAGGATATTGAATTGAAAAACCTGTGGATTTTGAACAACTTTTATCATTTGCCTATTGATAGCTTCATTACTATTTTCTCTTTCTATACGAATTGTATTAACAGCATCGAAAACAGGAACCGCTGTACCAAATTTTTTGGCTGTTTCAAAAGCTATAATTATAGTTTCAGTCGATACCAAAGGTCTAACTCCATCATGTACACCGATCAGATTAGCTTGAGAAGAACAAATGCTATTGAGGGCATTTTTCACAGAATGAAATCGAGTTTCTCCTCCATATACAATTGGGATTTCTTTTATATAAGGATATTCCATATAGATCTGCCTCCAATGAATCTCGTGTTCTCTATTGACCACAAGCCGGATATTATCCGGATCAAACTGACCTAGAAATTTATTAATAGTTTTGACGATAACCGGTATACCATTAATATATTGAAACTGCTTACAAATAGAAGTACCAAATCTGTTCCCAATACCACCGGCTAAAATAATTACATATGCTCTTGAACTCAACATAATCAGGATATAAAATAAGTCGCTGAAATTATCAATAGTAAATATATAGAAAATATTTTTTTCTACAATTATGACAAGTAATTTTTTTTCGTTAATTTTTCAAAAAAATAAGCTGCACAAATGTTATTTAATATTTTGTTAACACAAATTTAACCCACTGTATAATTCAGATGTTTACAAGATTTCCTTTTGAAATTCAACACGACAAGATGGATTGTGGACCAACCTGTCTAAAATTGATAACTAAATTTTATGGACGATTTTATCCGATCCACTTTATTCGTGATCTGTGTGGAACTACCCGAGAGGGTATTTCTATTTTGAATCTTGTTCATTCAGCAGAGAAGCTCGGGATGAAGTCCCGAGCAGTCAGATGTTCATTAAAACAACTGCAAGAAGATATTCCTCTACCAGCTGTCGTACACTGGAACGACTCCCATTTTATGGTAGTCTATAAGGTAGATAAAAACAACATTTATGTTTCTGATCCTGGGAAAGGACTTTTAAAACATTCAGCAAAGACATTTGCCAAACACTGGTTAAAAGAGGGAACAAAAAAGGGAGTTGTCATAGGCTTTGAACCAGACAGCAATTTTTTTGAAATCAATACGGAAGAGTCATTTAAACGAAAAAGAAATTTCAGCAGTATCTTTCAATATTTTAAACCTTATAGAACGAGTATTATAAACCTGCTCGTTGTCATGTTTTTCGTCACAGGTCTCCAGGCTGTCATTCCCTTTATATCCCGGTCCATCATCGATGTGGGGATCAGTACACACAATCTGAATTTTGTCAATATTATGCTAGCAGCGAATGTGGCTATTCTTCTTGCCACTACATTCTCTAATGCTGTCCGCGACTGGATTGTCATACATTTGACGAGCCGTATCAATATCTCTCTCATATCAGATTACATCGTTAAATTAATGAAATTACCAATGTCGTTTTTTGAAAACAAGATGATCGGAGATATCCTACAGCGGGCACAGGACCATCAACGAATACGAGATTTCATTATGGGAAACTCCCTCAATCTTATTTTCTCAGGGATGACCTTCATCGTGTTTGCGATAATTTTAGCGATATATAATAGCTTTATATTTTGGGTATTTTTTGCTGGGAGCCTTATATATTTTGCATGGGTTATGGGTTTCCTAGCGATAAGAAGAAGATTGGACACCAATTATTTTGCATTGATGGCTAAAGATCAGAGCTTTTGGGTCGAAACAATAACCGGGATGCAAGATATCAAGATTAATAATTACGAAACAGAAAAGCGATGGAAATGGGAAAATCTACAGGCAAAGCTATATAAGGTAAATTTAAAATTACAATCCATTACAAATTATCAAAATCTTGGTGGCCAATTTATTGATAATCTCAAAAATATAATCATTACCATTATATGTGCCAAGGCAGTAATTAGTGGTGAAATGAGCTTTGGTATTATGATGTCAACACAGATTATAATAGGTATGTTGAATGCCCCCATTCAACAATTTATACAATTTATTATTTCTGCACAATTTGCAAAACTTTCATTTTCAAGAATTAATGAGATACATAGTCTGGAAGACGAGGAAACTATCAATAGCTTCAGTGAAACCATCCTACCCGCGCAGTGCGACATACATCTTAGAAGTCTTTATTTCCAATATGCCCCCAAACACCCTTACACGGTTAAAAATGTAAATCTTACTATTCCACAAGGGAAAATCACCGCCATTGTCGGCGATAGCGGAAGCGGTAAAAGTACCTTGATGAAATTGATTTTAAGATTATATAACGCATCTCATGGGGAGATCTATCTAGGAAATATGAATATCAATAACATTCCTTTAAGTTATTGGCGCTCAAAATGTGGAGTTGTATTACAAGATGGAAAAATATTTAATGATACGGTTATCAATAATATTATCCTCGGTGATGAAAATGTTGATTATGACAGATTTCGCATGGCTATTGAAGCCGCCAATATCCGGCAGGAAATTGAAGATATGCCAAAAGGCTATAAAACCGTGATGGGAGAACAAGGCCGGGGATTGAGTGGCGGTCAAAAACAACGCATTTTAATCGCCCGAGCTCTTTATAAAAACCCAGATTTTTTATTTCTAGATGAGGCCACCAACTCACTTGATACACTAAATGAGAAAAAGATTGTTGATGCACTAGATAATATCTTCAAAGACAAAACCGTAGTTGTGATTGCGCATCGACTCAGCACCATAAAGAAAGCTGACCAGATTATTGTCATGCGAGATGGACAGATTATAGAAGTTGGAAACCATGGAATTTTAATGGAAAGACAGGGGCACTACTTCAATCTGATCAATTCACAATCAAACTTGAATTAATACAAATTAACTAACCGAACAATACTGAATGAATACAAAGTTCATTCAACTATGTTTACACGAAAAATGAAGGATTTAAAACAGATAAAAAAGTCAGAAGAAATTGATCATATCGTAAACAGAATGCCAAAAAAATTTGGGATCCAAATCACTATCATTGTCATGATAGGGATTTTTCTATTACTATTATTTGGCTTCCTAATTTCGTATCCTGATGTACAAATGGGAACGGTGTCAATTAACACCGAAAACCCAGCCGTTAAAGTAATTAGTACGACATCTGGCAAAATTATTCTAACAAAAAAAAACCAAGAGCAAGTTACTAAAGGCGAAATGATCGCTTATATCGAAAACCCCGCAAACATGGATGATATCATATCCATCAAATCTCTGATTGAGATTATTGACATCAACAATATTCAGTCATTATTGGGATTAGATATCCTTCCCAAAAGGATCTATCTCGGTTCGATTAATAATAAATACTATGCATTCTTAGACGCGCTTCAACAATTTAAAAATTACCATATCAATCATACTTATGATCAACAATTAAAAACTTACAACGAGCTATTACATGAACAAAAGAATATTTTAGCGACATCAAAACAGAAATCTCAATTGTCAAACAATAGCTTATCCGTGATGAACAAATTTGCAGAACGCGACTCAATTTTGCTTGCAAAAAAAGTGATTAGTATGGCCGAATTTGAACGAAACAAGATCAGCTATCTGAATGCCGAATACAACAATGTAAATAATAAGAATGAATCTTCTCAAGTGATGCTAGAACTTTTCCGGACACAGAATGCCATTACTGAAACCCAAATCAAAAAGGATGAAATTGAAAAATCACTGTACCTCAATCTAAATTCTACGTATCATGAATTTTCAATGGCCCTAAAAGCCTTTGAAGAAAGCTATATCTTCAAAAGTCCGCAAAACGGCGCTTTACAGTATCTGAATTTTTGGAATAATAATTTCTTTGTTCGAGCTGGAGAATCCGTTTTTTCTATTGTACCCATTGATAGTAGAATTATAGCACAGGTTCATTTACCCAATTCCGGAGCGGGAAAAGTGGAAAATGGGCAAGAAGTAGTCATCAAACTAGATAACTATCCATATAATGAATATGGGTCACTACATGGTATAGTAAAGGATATCTCACTTGTAACCAACACACAGGAAACTAATCAGGGAAACATCGAAAACTATCTTGTACAAGTTGAACTCCCTAATGGACTCCGCACGAACTACGACCAACAACTTCCTTTCAAATTTGAACTTAAAGGTACCGCCGAGATAATAACCAAGGATCGAAGATTGATTGAACGTGTCTTTGACAACCTTAAATATATGCTCACTGAAAAAAATGCCAGGTAGAGGATTCAACAATATCCTCTAAAACAAAAGGAAAGCCCAAACTTTCGTTTGAGCTTTCCTTTATTATAAAAACTTTGATGTTAGCGTTTCTCAAAGCTCCATTTCACATAGTTTATATTCTTATCGTCAGCAAGATACTTTTTCTCATAGTATGTTTTGATTGATAAAACATTATCGACCAAGTCAGAGCGGTACAGATCTGTTGTCTCTTTATATTTTTTTAGGTTCTGTAGCTCTATTTGCTCCAGGGTATACGCATAGAAACCATCGTTATCTGTCTTTAGATTCATCATCCCTTCTGGCTTCATGACAATCTTGTAACGGTCCAAAAATTTAGGACCTGTCAAGCGTTTCTTTTCGCGACTGTCCTGCGGCTGTGGATCTGGAAAGGTAATCCAAATTTCATCAATTTCATTCTCAGCAAAGTGCTCAAGAAGTGTTTCAATCTGTATGCGTAAAAATGCGACATTTTTAATACCATCTTCCAACGCAGTTTTTGCGCCGCGCCAGATACGGTTGCCCTTAAAATCAATCCCGATAAAGTTCTTTTCCGGAAACAATCGCGCCAAATTAACTGTATACTCTCCTTTACCGCAGGCAAGTTCCAAAACAACCGGGTTTGTATTTCCAAATTGCTTCTCAGCCCATTTTCCTTTATATTCTTTGCCGGCATCGAGCTGGATGACATTCTCAAAAGTCGCTACTTCGGCAAATTTACGTAGTTTATCCTTTCCCATTTTTTAATTAATATCCCGCAAAAATAACCTTATATTTGCAGGAATCAATAACTTATCGTGGAAAAAGACGCTAAAATTTACGTAGCAGGCCATCGAGGAATGGTCGGATCGGCAATATATCGCAAATTAACAGAACTGGGATACAACAACATCGTGACTCGTACCTCTCAAGAATTAGATCTGCGTAATCAACAAGCAGTTGCTGACTTTTTCAACGAAGAGAAACCTGATTATGTTTTCCTTGCAGCCGCTAAGGTTGGTGGGATTATGGCGAACAACACCTATCGCGCAGATTTCATTTACGAAAATATGGCGATACAGAATAATGTGATTAAATCCTCTTACGACAATGAGGTTACAAAGTTGATGTTTTTAGGTTCAAGCTGCATCTATCCCAAAATGGCGCCACAACCTTTAAGCGAAGACCTATTGTTGACAGGTACCTTAGAACCGACCAATGAGCCTTATGCTATCGCCAAAATAGCTGGTATAAAAATGGCAGAAGCTTTTCGTGATCAATATGGCTGTAACTATATATCAGTTATGCCAACCAATCTGTATGGTATCAACGATAATTATCATCCACAAAACTCGCATGTTTTACCAGCCCTGATCCGTAGATTTCACGAGGCAAAGGTAAATAACCTGGATGAAGTGGTAATTTGGGGTACGGGCACACCTTTAAGGGAGTTTCTTTTCTCGGATGACCTAGCGGATGCCTGTGTATTTTTGATGAATACCTATAATGAGAAACAGTTCGTCAATATCGGCATCGGTGAAGATTTAAGCATAAAGAATCTTGCGGCCCTTATTAAAGAAGTGGTCGGATATAATGGTAAAATCTCATTTGATACGAGTAAACCCGACGGAACGCCACGCAAATTAATGGACGTTTCCAAATTACATGCATTAGGCTGGAAACATAAAATCAATCTTCGTGAGGGAATTAAATTAGCTTACGAAGATTTTTTGAAAAAAGAGGAAGCAGCCTCCTAGTAGGTTTCACTATAGGAAGGAATACCATATTCGTTAACTTCATCTTTTAGCGGAACCTCTCCTTCAATTTGTGAGCCTTTCTTTTTCTTCTTTTTGGGTCGGATAAAATTGGTGAGTTTACCTATCAATCCACTGATTTTATCCTGATTGATCTGGCCGACAGCACGCTCTGATAAAAGCAACATTAACGCTTTCTTCAGCATTCCTGAGTTTTTCAGAAACAGTCTATTCATCACAAAAGGAACACCTATGCGCAAGGTTTTTGTCAACCAATCCGAATCCGGATTACTACTTTTCGCAAATAATTGCTGAATGATATTGACTCCGGGAATATTATTTTTTAATGAATTGAAAAAGCGAATCGGAGCTTCGATCTTGTTATTAAATAAAGTAAACTGTGTTTTCAGGTAAGCCTCTTGTTCATTTTTGAGTTCCTTTAAACGAGCGATTTCAGTTTTAAGCTCCTGTAAATTGCGTATTTTCGTTTGCTTATTATTCATTTGTAGTCCCTTCTCTATCAAATTTTTCCTTTTTTTTGAACTCTTCCTCCTCTTCCTCGATTTCGTCATTCCATTTGGCTAAAAAGCGACGGATAGAAAGATCCATAAACTTAGATTCCAATGCAGGTTCGAAAACTCGTATAATCACAATAATAACTATAAAAATACCTGCTGTTGCCAAAAAACCCAATGAATAGCTTCCCAGCAATTCACCAAGCCAAAAACCCAAAGCTAGACATAAGAAAAAGACAACGAACAAAGTGAATATCAATTTGGTCGCATCCACCACCAAACTGGCAATCAGGCGCGATGAACGCTCAATTGTCTTCAACTTAACTAGCTTAAACTGGGAATCTATGTACTCCTTTGTTTTCTGAAAAGTACCACTAAGTGAAAATTTTTCCTCTTCCATGCATCTTAAATTTATTTAGGCTATCTCAAAAGTCTTATACGAATTTCTATAGATTATTTATATTCAGCCTTTTGAAATAGCCCATAATTCTATGTATCTCCCCAAATTGCCCTTAAGGACAATTTGTCTTTTATGCATGCTCGATGATATCATCGTCTACAATTTCCTCGGCTTGGTTTATTTTACCTTTCAAGGTGGAGACAATTTTCTCTTTAAAATCATTCAATTGATCGAATTGTTCTTCAGCTCTCTCACGAATAGCATCACTCAAATCGCTTAATGAATCATTGATCTTATCTCTCGTATCTGATCCTTTGTCCGGAGCAAATAAAACTCCCAAAGCTGCACCTGCAGCAAGACCTGCCAATAACGCCAAAGCTACTTTACTTGTGTCATTCATTTCTTTTTCGTTTTAAAGTTCTAATTCTATTATACGATGAATCTAGTCTTCGATAATAATACAATTTATAAAGCAAATCGTTTGCCAAATACCGCAATTATCCATTATTTACTAGAATCTATATAATTACAATATAGTCATTTTTCAACAATTCGCTATCGATTTACAATAATTCACTAAAGCATTATTATTTATGATTTAATATTTAGTATCTTTAAATCAACCGATTATAAAATTTATGTTAAACAAGACCTATTGTAGTGCCGTCTATGGTATTGAAGCATGTACCATAACAGTTGAGGTAGTTGTTTCTACTGGGCTGCATTATTATATAGTCGGGCTTCCTGACAATGCTGTCAAAGAAAGCCTCAGACGTATTGAAAGCGCCATTACTTCCTGTCAACTTCACATGCCACGACAGAAAATTGTGGTCAACTTGGCACCAGCTGACATCAGAAAAGAAGGTTCTAGTTATGATTTATCGATCGCCATTGGCATACTTGCTTCCTCAGGACAGCTTATAAATGAGTTATTAGAGCAGTATCTGATCTTGGGCGAACTATCCCTGGATGGCAGCATAAAACCTATCAGAGGTGTATTACCAATTGCCCTACAGGCATTAAATGACGGGTTTAAGGGAATTATACTTCCGCTACAAAATGCACAGGAAGCCGCCATTGTGGCTGGTATCGATGTAATTGCCGTCGAAAACCTGACAGAGGTAGTACAGTTTCTTAATAACTCAAAAAATATCATTCCGACCAAAGTCGATATCCAATCTTTCTTTCACACTGAAACAAATAAGTATGATGTTGATTTTGCGGATGTTCGGGGACAGGAAAATATCAAAAGAGCATTAGAAATAGTCGCAGCCGGAGGGCATAATGTTATTCTAATAGGCCCCCCAGGCGCGGGGAAGACCATGTTAGCGAAAAGATTACCAACGGTATTACCGCCCCTCAATATGATCGAATCGCTGGAAACAACCAAAATTCATTCTGTTTCAGGAAATCTTAAAGCCAAAGACGCGTTACTAACGATACGGCCATTTCGCGCTCCTCACCATACAATCTCTGATGTAGCCATGGTGGGCGGAGGCTCCAATCCGCAACCCGGCGAGATTTCACTATCACATCATGGTGTACTATTTCTCGATGAACTTCCTGAATTTAAGCGAAGTGTCCTTGAAGTCATGCGACAACCACTCGAATCCCGGAGTATCACCATATCACGAGCAAAATTAACCATAGATTATCCAGCTAGCTTTATGTTGATCGCAGCGATGAACCCTTGTCCTTGTGGATACTTTAACCATCCCGAAAAGGAATGCATCTGCGGCAGTAATACCGTTCAACGGTATTTAAGTAAAATATCGGGACCTTTATTAGACCGGATTGACCTTCATGTAGAAGTCACTCCCGTACTCTTCGACGAGCTGAGCGCCTCTGGTCCTTCTGAAAATAGCCTGACGGTCCGCAATCGTGTTATCCAAACGAGGCTGATTCAAAAACAACGATTCGAATCCTATCCAGATGTTCATTGTAATGCACACATGAGCACCAAGTTAACCAGAGATATCTGTCAGATCGGTGAACCGCAAAAGAAACTACTAAAGACAGCTATTGATCGTCTAAATCTTTCCGCTAGGGCTTACGATCGAATATTAAAAGTCGCCCGCACCATCGCAGACATGGAAAATAGTCCTACGATCGAAAACCACCATCTCGCAGAAGCGATCCAGTACAGGAGTTTAGATCGAGAAACTTGGGGCGGGAGATTATAAAGTATCTCACAAAATTTCCAGTAAAATTTAATTTAGAAAGAGCCTCGTTTCTTTGTTTAACCTGGTTTCCGAGGCATCTAATAGTAGAAAAGTCATACACCTAATTGCTAGGAAAGCTAATTTCAAAGCTTTCAAGACTATCCCGCTATCTCCTAGGCGAAAGCAATAAATAGATACATCCGTACTACAATACGCTCCAATAGGCAAAAGATAGTGGTTTTGATTCATTTGAAAATGAGTAACCTAAGACACTTGTTAACTTAAGGTTATTACCACACTATTTTAACTTATATTATTAATATAAAATTATTCAATCCTTAACTCTGAGTATGCACTAAAGACCTTACTTTGCTATTGTATTAAGCAATTATTCCTATATAGATGCCCGTATGTTAATAAATTTAATCTACATAGGACATCTCCAAAGCCTAATAGCTAGTTGCATTAAAACGATCAATTTTTAACATAATAATAAAAATAATGAGCATTAGAAATCTACATTTTGCATCAATTGTTGCACTCTTTCTTGTTGCGACAGCCTGTAAAAAGGAGAATGCAATCGGTCCAGAAATTGGTGTAGACAGTCGCAGTTCTGTTCGATTTTCTTCGTCAATCGATGGAGACATCACAACGAAAGCTACAGGAAACCAATGGGAAGCCAACGATACCATTGGTATCTATATGAAAACCGGGAACGGCCTAAGCAATGTACTTGCCGCTAATAAAAAATACAGTACTGCAGGTGATGGCATATTTAACCCATCAGCAGCGGATCAGACACTTTTTTACCCTGAAGATGGGCGTACGGTAGACTTTATTGCCTATTATCCATTTAAACAGCAATTAGTTAATAATACCTATGCCGTAGCTATCGAAGATCAAAGCAATCAGGCTGCAATTGATCTGATGTATACAGCCAATGCCACTGGCCTGAGCAAGGCAAATAAAAATGCAAATTTAATTTTCTCCCACCAATTGGCGAAGATTGAACTTAAGATCAAGAACAGTACGGGGGCTACAAACCTCAATGGGCTAACAACAAACATTATTGGCGTAAAATCCAAAGCCAATTTTGATTTAGCGACCGGTCTTCTCCATGTCAATGGGCCGACAGCAACGATCCTGGCGAAAACCACAGTTTCTACCACCGCAGCTGTTTCCGAAGCAATCTTAATCCCTACCACCGATGAAGCAAATACCAAAATTGTCTTCGCCGTTAACGGGAAGACCTATACCTGGACGTTGCCGGCAGGTACGAAGTTCGAGAAAGGAAAAAAATACAGTTACGACATAGAACTTAAAGGAACAGGTGTTATAGGTACTGCTGTTGCGCTTAAGGCTTCAATTGTAAACTGGAATACTGTGCCATCCGGAAGTTATAGCCTTGAACAGGAAATAGAAGTCAATCCGCCGATAGGTTTTGGCTATATGGAAACACCAGTTGTAAAAACGGATGATAATATCGCTTATATTACGCATAATTATCCAGGAAAATCAGGTGTGCGTAATTACGCTATGTTATACGACAAAAGGTATAAAATAGCTTATTGGGTTGCCTATCCCATGCATTCTTCCTACATAGGCGGTTCAGGACGTTCAGATGCTTGGGCTTTTGATCCTGCTCTTGCGGCAAATTTTCAAGTGGATCTGAGCAGTTCTTTTGGAAACGGTTACGATCGCGGCCATCAGATACCCAGTGGAGACCGGACGGCAAGCAGAGAGCTCAATGCAACCACTTTTTATTATACCAACATGACTGCCCAAATTTCATCTATGAATCAGGGGATCTGGAATAATTTAGAACAGCAAGTGAGAATCTGGACTACCCAAAGTGACACCCTCTACGTTGTTACTGGAGCTAGTATTACAACCGCAAACGATCAGAATATAACATACTTAAAAGGATCAGCCATCCCAAAATATTATTATAAAGTACTAGCAATGAAAAAAGGTGATGCATATTACACCATAGGTTTCCGCATCAATAATCAAATTATTCCGTCAAGCAGCAGCTATAATTCTTATCGTGTGAGCGTCAGTGATCTAGAGAAAGAAACAGGATATACATTCTTTCCAAAATTGGCCGCCAACGTAAAGGAGACAATAGACAATACCATCTGGAAATAAAAACTATTTATTAACGATATGAAAAATCAAAATATTTTATTTACAACAGCAATAATGCTGTTTGTACTGTTCGGTTCCTGTAAAAAAGACCAGTCCACTGAGCCAGGAGCCGAAACAAATATGGCTGTAAAATTTGCTTCAAGTATCAACAGTCCGATCAAAACGAAAGCCGCAAATGCCGGTTGGGAAACAAACGACGCTATCGGTGTCTACATGAAAACGGGGACGGGTCTAAGCAATATCCTCGCAAGCAACAAAAAATACGTTACTGTAGGAGATGGGCAATTCACGGCGGCATCCTCAGATCAGACGCTCTATTATCCTGAGAATGGCAGCAATGTAGATTTTATTGCTTACTATCCATTTAAACAGAATCTTCCCAATCCTGTTTATGCTGTTGATGTAAGCAATCAAAATAGCCAGAGCGCGATAGATTTATTATACAGCGACAACGCGACTGGCCTCAGTAAAACAAATACTGCCGCTAACCTCAATTTTATACACCAATTAGCCAAAATTGAATTCACCGTCAAAGCGGGTACCGGTATTACTGACCTGACAGGATTGAGCACAGTAATTGCAGGCTTAAATACAAAAGCTAATTTTGATCTTGCTGCTGGTACATTAGGCGGTCAAACTGATGTCGCTGATATCATAGCAAAAACAAGCATGGTCGGTAGTGCAGTCATTTCAGAAGCTATTGTTTTACCAATCGCAGATGCCTCAGGTAAAGTTGTGACCTTCAGGTTACCTACAGGTATTTTCAAGTTAACACTTCCTGTGGCTTCAAAATTTGAACAAGGTAAAAAATACACTTACGAAATTGAACTGAAAAAAGATGGAACTGCAGTTCCTCAGGCTGTTGCGATAACGGCTACAATCACCGATTGGGATAATGTTCCATCTGGCTCTTACACCGTTACCGAAGACGATGATGTGACACCTCCTGCCGGTGAGGACAAAGTACTGGTTACAGAGACTTTTGGTACGGGGACCATCGCAAGTAATGCAAGACCAAAAATTGCAGTCTATACCAATTTTGATAATAAGACATTGAGCTTTAACGATAATTTTGGAACTGCGGATCTGCGGACAATTTCTACCTATGGAGAAGGTACAAATGCACACGTTTGGTTACCGGCTTTCAAAGATGCATCATTAACAATTGCTGGGATTTCTGTTTCTGGCTACGCTAAATTGAAAATTGAATTTGATGCCGCCGCGAATATTTCCGGAGCAAATACGGGCAATTTAAATACGCTTAAAGTAAAGGTTAATAGTGTTGAATATGCTGTAACTGATCAGCCGATAGCGGGATCCGGGGATGGGAATAAATTTTATACATTGGAAGTCTTGGGTACTATACCTGCATTAGCCAATAATACAATTGAGTTTTATGGATCAGCAGCGACCAATGCATTGGGTCTTCGTTTAGACAACGTCATTATTACAGGTACAAATAAATAGTTATATCCATTTGTACAAAAAGGGTTTTATCATACAAATTGATAGAACCCTTTATTGTGAAATAATTTCGACAAAATCATTCTGCCCTTAGCTATTCCAGGCTTTTTTCTTCCGAACATGGTCATTATTCCCTTGTTTTTATCAGGTCAAGTACTCTCCTGATTTTAAAAGATTTCCAAATTCAAGAATAACCATGATAAATTTTGAAATTTTCAATTGTGCTCGCAATCTGCTCGCAGGTAGAAATCATTAATAAGTCGCCCGCACTATCGCAGACATGGAAAATAGTCCAACGATCGAAAACCACCATCTTGCTGAAGCAATATAATACAGGGGTTTGGATCGGGAAACCTGGGGTGGAAAATTTTAGCGTGGTAGCACATATTAAAATCCCACATTTTATTAAAAACAAACTAAGGAATTCGACAGATCCTGTTATAGTTTCAAAAAATAAGGCCGTGAGAATTTTAGATTCTGCACGGCCTCTGCTGCTATTATGAATATAGATGGTTGAACATTGCAATTGTCCCTTCCCCTCTTACTTCTTCCGCTTAATCCATTTTCCAAGCAACTGCCCTGTTAAGAAACTGACCAGTGTTCCCAGCACTGCTGTTAGTAGGATTTGCAGGATATCACCCAAAGAAATACTAGCCCACACTGAACAAATAGTGCCTCCTAACATGCACAAGCGGATATCATTGAATTTCATTCTACGCCCCTCCTTCTTCCCGATCGGTCTTCTCCTTTGCGACCTGCTCCTTCTCGTCGATCACCGATTCAATAATACCTATACCAATAGCGAGGTATTTTAAAATATCCATTGCCTTCCCCGGCAATTTCACAGGTGCCAACAAGATCACTTGAAGTGCCCTTCCGATTTTATTAATTATTTTTTTCATCTTTCTATAACTTAAATGTCCAAAATATCCAGCCTTGCAGTACCCGCCTTTACATCTGGCAATATCTGCTGATAAAGGTGCTTATAGGCTTTTGTCGAATCAAATACTGCATAGTCCTGGCAATGTGGAAATTTGTAATAGTCTCCTACCAGCAAGCAGCCTGATGTGTCCGAATAATAGTTGCCGATATGGATGTACACATACGAAAAATTAGGAATTGACAAGATTTCCAGCATACCCCGATGCATACCCGGGAACCGTCGTTTGTAGCGTGCATTCATGGCTCCATAGATATTCAGTCCCAGCCTATAACTTCCTGCCGGAATAGCTGTACCCCCCCTAATCTTTTCTTCTCTAACCAGATCCTCAAGGCCAAAACAGCAAAACTCACCATCGACATAAAGCCTAGACAGGGTACTGTTCTTCCCCCGTCTGATGCGTTTTAATGTCAGGATCATCGCACCAGCAATCTAGCTGTCTGGCTCCAGTCGCCTGCCCCCTTGGTATTGACCGCCCTAACCCGTACTTCATAATACTGCCCCACCTCCAACGGGGCAATAATATTCAACCTAGACGACGTTGTCGTAAATCGGTCGCTCCATTCCAGCTCAGGCGATTCCACCTTGCGGTAGCAGTATTCATAGAGCAATACTTTGCCCTGCTTGGCAAAGTCCAGCCGCATCTGCCCGGACTGCTTTCCATCGGAGAGCCGTACATTGTCCACAAGAGAAGGTACGTTACTGGCAGAGGCCAGCGCATTGGTCGGGAATCCCGAGCTCAACAAGGTAGATAAGTGACCGTCTGCTACCGAATTGACGTAGTACCCCAGCTTTTGCAATACCGATACCAGCGGCGGAATGCTTTCATCCTTGCGTGCGGTATCCTCCGGTGAGCCTCGCTTACGGGATATTGCCAGCTTGGAGGAAAAATCATCCAGCAGTGTCTTTATCTCCGTCAGTTCAGGTGTCGGTGTTGGGAAATTGCTGTTTCCCGTCATTGCCGCAACGATCGTTGTTGCCGCGATCAGTAGCTCATCTTCTTTCATCTGTCCAAAGCCGATGAGCGCTTTCATTTTTGTTGCCATAATGTGATAAATTAATAAGACCTTGTTCATCAATTTTGCTTTCCTGGCCAAGTCAATGAACAGCACAAACATAGCCCAGCCATTACCCCAAAATGGAATAAGCGACGGATAAAGACGGATAAAGAAAAAAATAGAATGTTTTTTGTGTTTCGCGTTTTTTGAGGTTGAACAGACCTGTCTCAGACTGCCAGCACTTTGATACAGGCGCTGAACAGTCTGATCTAAACGCCAAGCTTTTTATCACATAATCGGGGTCGCTTATCCAAAAGTATAGACAGTGTACGGTTTACTGCCCCTTCTTTATCATAGGTTCACAACAGTTTATTTTAAACAGCCAATAATTTACCTTCCGTTCATAACAGTTTACTTCAGACTACTTAAAGGCTAGTAGATATTCCCTACAGTTTGCAACAAACTGTAGGGAATATGCCGCAGACCCATGATAGTTTACTCAATAGTAATGGCAGTATGTCATTATTGACAGGGGATCAGGGACAGACTGCTTACTGTCCATAACAGACGTATAGCAGTCTGAGCCTTACATAGATGTCTGCACTAGGATTTCCAGCGGCGATATTTGCCTTTACTGGCCAGCAAGGCTTTGACCACATCGCGTTGGAAAAACCAGTCGATCTTGCCAAACGACATAGGCGATAGTTTTAGCTCCCTCACATAACTGCGGTAAGCTGTATCCTGGATTTCCAGTTTTTTCATGACATCAGCTTTAAAGAGGATAGGCTGATCCCACAGTTTATGCAGTTCGCTGTCCAGCAGGTCTGCGATCCGAAGCTGCAGGTCAGCTATGCTTTCAAGATGCTGCTGCAACAGATTTAACGATTCCGACTGCACATGCAGCATGTGCTGCTGCTGCTGGATAATTAGGGTCTGTCTTTCGAGCAGTTCGTTTGACTTGGACGACTGCTCCACCAGTTGTTGAAGGAAATTTTCCATGAGAATAACAGGTTGTGCTTCACAACCGTCCCTGGAGCATGCGGGATTCCTCCCGCAGTTCGGGTCTGAAAGCCGATAAATAGATCTAATGAATCAACCTTAATCTCCCTTGCTGAGACATTGCCTATTCATCAGCTTTCGAGCAATTCTTTCCGCAGCAAAGCTATACTGTCAAAAAGTCGGCTGAAAAAACGGGTCCGCTCAATTTCGGAACCGACCCCCAATATGGAAGACTGATTGATAATACCGTTGAGCACATATTCAAATCCTTCTACAAAGACCCGGTCCCTAGTGGTCATGCTATTGATGGTGCCCACTTTGATACTAACTATTTTTTGCTTACCTGTATACACGAGCATCCCTCCGATCCCGCCCGGAAATGGCTTTCTAAAAAAGTCAAACTTTTTGCCACTAGTCTTTTTCCCCTGAACAGCCTGCCGCTGAAAACTCTCTACCAATGCATTCAATTGGTACAGCAAAAGGCCTAATGTATCTTTTTCACCAAACCGGAGCAGGCTATCCATAAACCTCAGATTATACAGGATCGAAAGCAGCAGTTCATCATACCAGATCTCCCGACTTTCGATCTTGGAATAAGCAGCGGCGATACGGTCAAAGATGCTGTCCAGATCATACCTGTCAAGTTCCTTTACAAAATCTTCAAACTTGATCCCCTGGAATACATTTCCCTTTTGCATCTCATAACTATAGCAGTACAGTTTAAAATAGGTCAGCATCCTGAATGGCATAAAATGAAAAATAGGAATCTCATCGGCATTGAATGTAATCGAACTATGCGGATCATCCGCAATTTTCTCCAGCATCAGGGCCAGCCCAGTCATATATTCGATATAGGTATTGATGTCCTCTCCCGCCAGAAAACGATACCCGAAACAGACCAGGCCAGGTTGCCCATCAAACACTTCAAGGGGTGATATATTAAATTTCTCCACCAGTTCAGGATAGCGGTCCATGGGAATTCCACGTTCACCATAAATCCATTTGTGCACGGTCTCAGGGTTTACATCCAGTTTATCACAGATTGCTCGCTTTGCTTCTTCTTTGGATCGGTAGCGCGAGCAGATCAGTGCGATCAGTTCATATTTGTTTATCATATCAGGCTAAGACTTGGTCTCAAATCATTGAATTTAAAAAATTTTAAACAATAAAGCAAAACAAAGAAATACTAGAACTTTTTTGTTTCAGTAATTGAAACAAAGTTTCCCTAATAATCACCTATCCTATAGTATTTGGGTAGCATATTTCCCTTATCTAACTTATCTAGGGAACTATATTCCCTCGTCCACCTCATTTTTGTGGGCAAAAAGGGTATACAACCGGTATTTTATCACATGACGTTCGCTGCTAATTTAGTTCTCATCATTTAAACTGAATACTATGAAAACACAGCACGAAAACATTGATTATTTTTTGGGAGCACCGGAAAGCCGGTATTTTGGTGACGGATTTCGCACCTTCTATTTCGACCTGAACGTCCTTTCGGTAAGCGATCGGGAAATCAGCGGGCTTATCCATAGCCGGTATCTTGGCGGTAGCCGTCCGCGGAATGAAGAGGTACATTTGGGATCGGTTGAATTTTTGGCATTAGCCATGCGGCTGGGCACTTATGGACTGAACCAGCTCGGCAAACTTGGTATTGCCGATACCAACCGTGCATTTTTAAGCAATTACAGCCTCAAAGCCAAAAAGGTGCTCAAGATCATGACAATTCCCTTTTATTGTCGGATGTGCAGCAGCGAAGCGAATATCGGTAGCCTACAAGGCAGCCGGAGCCTATTTGAGATCAATATCGGCAGCAATATAGCCTTGCTCGAACTGGACCATCGTGGCGGTGCACGCTTCGGTAGCCTTCCCGCACGGGAGATTATCGCCTACGATCGCCCACAGCTGCATAACACAGGCTATAAGCAGAGCACACTCGAGATCGGGCAGATTGATCTAGATATAAAGAAACTGTACATCACAGCAGCAGTACAACATAAGCACCCTGCCAGCGGTGAGACGCTGGACGGGATCGGAAGTGCCAGCATGGCGTTGCTAAGTACAGACGCTGTACGCGTATTTGGCCAGCTTACCCAGGTACTGCTCTATGCTGCGGAGGGGACAGACAGGATTCAGTGTCCCAATATCTGGCTCCGCAAAATGGAACTGTGTTCCGACAGGCCGTTGCTTGACAGCGAGGTACAGGCCTCGGTCCAATTTCATCGGATCAGGGAGATCCAGCATCAGGGACATCGCTGGCAACTGATTGAGCTCGCTGGTACTGTCGGCAATTTTATTGGCAACTTCGAAGTGGGGGTCATGCGATGAAAAGAATTGTAATCAGTGGCACTTACTGCACCGCTAAGACCACGCTTACCCAGGCACTTTCATTGGCAACAGGTATCCCGGCTACCCATGCCCTCACCATGCGGGAGATCCTGCCTGAGCTCTACCCGGGCAAGACATTGCGTGGGTGCGATTATGCTGAGCTTATCCACTTGGGCATGCGGAGATTTGAGGAGCGTATCCAGGCCGAATCAAAATTGACGGGCGGGTTTATCTCGGATGGTTGTACATTGCAAGAATGGCTCTATGGAAGTACACGGCTCCTCACCGGAGCCTACCCGGACGAGCTACCCTGGAAGCTCATGCTCAAGCGGCTCTGGAACTGGCGATCCTATCGTGATTTTAAAAAGCTGCTACAGGGATTTGAGAAAATGGCAAAAGCGTATGCCAGCACCCATTACGATCTATTTTTTCATCTGCCTGTCGAATTTGATTTCGTTCCCGATGGGCATCGGCCTACTTCCGAATCATTCCGGACAGTGTCAGAGCATAGACTATTGGCGACCTATAAAGAATTAGACTTGCCCGTACATAAAATTTCGGGTTCCCTAGCTGAACGCTTACGACAGCTTTTAACACAGCTGGAAATAAAAACCATTCAGCCTATTGATGCCTGCATCGAGCAGGCTATAGCAATTACAAAAACGCGGTTTGACAGCATACAGCTGGAATCCGGTCAAGATACCTAATCTCCCCTTGTGCTAATCTCCCTTTAGGTTGGAGCGTGGCCGAGAGGGGGATTTATTTAGCCATTATTTTAAGCCAGCTATTATGGAAAGAATGTATGCACGCTTTGAAAAATACAATACACTGGCCCATGAGCTCAAGGAACTCCTGCAGCACTTCGGCAGAATACGCAGGTACAGAAAGGGGGATTTTTTTAAACAGGAGTATGAACCCATAGAGAAATGGTGTTTTGTCCTGGAGGGACTTGTATCCAAGGAACATATCAATTCGGCCGAACAGCTTGTTATAGAACGGATCTGCGAGCCGGGAGCCTATTTCACAGGCACCAAGCATCTCTTTTCCAGATCGAGCGAGCCTATTGCCATCCATTTCCTTCAGGATACGACACTCTTTGAAATCCGCAACCAATACTTTCAGGATATGGTCGAAACATTCTCGGGTTTAAAAGCGGTCTACCATATCCTTACCCAGCACAAGTTAAACCACGCTTTCCGTCACCAGCATACCGTCCATGCCCTTCGCGCCGAAGAGCGCCTCCATGACCTATACCTGTACCGGCCTACATTGATCAAGCTATTGACCGTAGACCAGAAAAAAGCATTTCTCGGCATTACAAATAACAGGGAATACTACAGGGCCAAACGCTATATGGAAAAAAATCTAAAAAAAAGTGAATAGTTGTATCAATGGCACAAGTTTGGGAAAGATGCCTGATCTAAATTTGTAATAACGATAATGACAACAGGAAATAACCCGCTCGGCTGGCTTCCAGGAAGCTGGCCGGTCATCATACAGGATCCCTCACATGCATACATGAGGTAAAACAGGATGCAAATAAAAGCATAGAAAAAAAACTTTTTAAAACAAAAATCATGAAAACATTAAAATCAAAAATTATTGCTGGTGTATCAGCATTAACACTATTATTAGGGAGTTTCTTCATTGCAGATGCAATGGGGAAAAAAGATGGAGCAGATAAAGCGCCGAAACAAACTCAATATCGATGGTTCCGGATTACCAGTAATTACTCACCCGGTAATCCCGTTTCATCGAGTGATGCTGTTTACTTAGGGACTTCTGCTACTCCACCATCGGACGACTGTCCGACCGGCAGCAATAAGCAGTGCGTTTCAGGCTTCTTGCCAAGTCAGACAAATGCAAGTGGCGGTAGCTTTGTATTATCTGGATCCTCACAGACGCCCAATCCATCTGCGCCCCATATTACTAAAAACTAATCGTAGCATTTTGACAAGGTGAAGAACCGGCAATTTTCGATCTGAAAATTGCCGGTTCTCTTTTAGAGCACTCTTCCACCATAAAACTAATAGCCTTTATTTTGGGTCAAGAAAGAATTTCGTTCAATCTGCGTCCGCGGAATAGGATACAAAACTGCGTCGGAACTCCATTGAGGTTTTAAGGTTGACATTACTGCACCAGCTCTTCCCGTCCTTTTGAGATCAAACCACCGGTGCCCCCATTCGCAAAAAAACTCAAGCCTTTTTTGGCGCTCCACTTCCAAAAGCAGCTTTTCCATATTTATATCACGCGCTAATTCCCCCAGTCCGGCGCGTTTTCTAATCAGGTCCAGATCATCAAAAGCCTCTTTCTTATTACCCAGTTTAAGGTTCGCTTCTGCCCTGATCAGATATTGTTCTGCAATCCGCAGCACTACATACTGCTCTGCACGGGCACCGCTGTTCAGGTCCCTGATCTGATACTTATAGGGGTAGGCATACCTGTTCCCCTGTATTTCATTGTAACGGATCCATTGCTGACCGCGCAGGTCATTTTTATCAAAGGCAGCCAGAAGTGCCCCGTTGATCATGTAGGTTGGCACACTCGATACCGAAGAAGGGTTAAAGGTAAAACCCTCCCATGTTGCCCTGCCGGGATAGATGGAAGAAAATACGGCAATAAGCTCCTTACTGCCTTCGACGAAAACGTTATCCGGGGTTTCCGCCAATTCAAATGGCCCATTTTCAATAAGTGCTGTCGCTTCATCAGCGGCCTGCTGATACCTCTCCGTAAAAAGGAATACCCGGGCAAGCAATGCAGAAGCAAAATATCGATTGGCCCGCAGATTTGAAGCGCCGACACCAGGCAATGCAGCCTTTGCCAGTTGTAGGTCTTCGATAATCCGGTTATAGATAATCGCTTCCGAACTTCGCGGAAGCGTCCTATTGGTACTATAGTCCGTCGTCAGCACCAAGGGCACAGGTCCATAGAGATTAACCAAATAAAAATAGAGCAACGATCGCAAACATAGTGCCTCGGCCATTAACTTTGTCCTGAGGTCTTTGCTTAGACTGGAGCTCTTGTCCAGCCCTTCAATACAGGCATTTAAGCTATAAATATATGCATACGCTGATGACCAAAGGACATCGATGGTACCGTTATCCGCAACTAGCGTATTCTGCTGAAACTGCGTATTTTCATTATTAGTCTGCTGCATGAGTTCATCGGCAGACATGCCGGGATAAATCGTCATCGAACCTGATAAGAAGCTAAGCCCGCTCTGGATCCTAGCATAGACACCAATAAGCGCAGCATTTGCAGAAATACTGTCGCCAAACACCTTTTCTTCCGTCAGTTCATTCCGGGGCAGCTGGATCTCGATCATCTTTTCGCAGGAGCACAGGAGCACCAGCGTCGTCTGCGCATAGAATAGAACGATTATTAAATATTTTTTCATCATGATAAACTATTTATTGCGTGTATAATATTTAAAGGGACAATTGTAGCCCGAGTACGAAGGTCTTCAACACGGGAACTGTGTAGAGCCCTTGGGTCTCCGGATCATTTCCCCGATAGTTCGTTACCGTAAATAAATTCTGTGCGGAGCCATAGACACGTAATGCCTTAACCCGGAGCACTGTTGCTATTTTCTTATCCAGGATGTAGGAGACATTGAGCGTTTTAAAGCGGATGTAAGATGCGTCCGAATACACCGCATCAGAAAGTGCATAATTTTGCCCCGCCCTAAACACATCGCCGCCAAAAGTAGTGGTATACCGCTGGAATTCTGCCCGGTCACCGGGCTGTTGCCACCGGTCCAGCATCGTTGCCGGGAGATTGTACTCCTGGCCTACAGCCCCATTATAGACCTGCTTAAGATAATTGGAGCCTGTCTGCTTTTTGAATTCAACAAAGAGGTCCAGCTGAAAATTTTTATAGGTTAACGTATTCTGGAGCCCACCAAAATAAACCGGATCGATGGTACCTATATAGCCAAAATCATTAAAATTTGTCCCCGAAGGCCGCTGTGGGTTACTGGTCAGTTCTCCCCCCGCATTCCTGAACTCGAATAGCCCCGTGCCTGGATTGACACCGCTATACCGGAATGCGTAAATGGCATTCAGTGGCTTTCCGATCATATACCGTGTTGCATAGCTGGAAGTCTCCAGCCCCGGAAAGGCCAGCAACCTGTTTTTGGGCAGGCTAAGATTGAAAGAGGTATTCCAGGAGAAATTACCCCCTGCGATATTCTTGCTCTGCAGCGTGATCTCCAGTCCTGAATTTTGGACTGTTGCATCCCAGTTTTCAGCCACGCTTGAAAAACCCGTCTGTGACGGCAGGTAGTAGCTGAGCAGCTGGTTGCTTGAGCGGTTCCGATAATAAGATGAACTCAAAAGCAGCCTATCTTCCATAAATCCCAGCTCAAGCCCAAGCTCAAGCTTTTTTGTTGAGGCCCAGCTCAGACCGGCATTAAATAGGTTTAACGGCTGCAGGCCTACCACCCCTTCATAAGGATAGCTTGAAGTACCCCATCGGGAAATATACTGATAATCTCCTGTGGCATCACTTCCCGCTATACCATAGCTTGCCCTTATCTTACCATAACTCAACAAGCCGAGCCCGTTCTTCACAAAATTCTCCTCCGAAAAGATCCAACCCAGGCCCACAGACCCGAAATTGCCAAACCGTTTTCCCGGCCCGAACCTGCTGGAGCCATCCCTGCGAACGCTCAAATTGGCAATATACCTATTATGGTATTTATAGTTGAGCCTGCCAAATGCGCCAACATACTTATATTCGCTATAGGCATCCGTCGCATAACGGTTGGTGGCGCCATTGATAGATATGATCAGTCCATCATGAATATACCCCCGGCCTGTAATCTGCTCCCGATCGTTGGTGTTATATTGGTAAGAACCGCCAAGCAGGACCTCAAAAGCATTTCTTTTAATGGCCTTTTTGAATTCCAGCTGCGGCTCGGCGATCAGCGTCCCGTAGCTGTTCTTGCCAAACGAGGATGTTGCCTCCGGGCTCAGGTAAGGATTCTGTGCCAAAAAGGGATTGCCCACATATTCATCCCCTTGAAACGTATTATATCCAAGACTCGACCGCAGGGTCAGTTCTTCTGTAAGCTTATAAGCCAGTAGCAGATTACTGTTGAGCAGGGTATTCTTCATCTGGTAAGTATTAAGCAGATACGAAATCGGATTGTCCGGAATCCCCATTCCTAGTTGTATGCCCTTATAGTCCCACCTGAGCTTCCCGTCTGCATCGGTCAGGTCCGGAAAATTCGGGTCCAGCCGATAGGCCGTAAGCAGGTTGGCATTGCCCGCAGAATTGTTCTTTCCATAAGAATAAGTTGTCGTGAGGTCCAGACTGAACTTCTTATTTTCAGAATTGTGGTGCAGGTTTGAAGAAAATGATGCCCTTTTATCAGCAAAATCACCCGGAAAGATATAGGACGTCCTGTTGAGCCCTATCCCCAGCCTAAAATTTGTATTTTGAGATCCCCCGCTTACCGCAGCGGTGAACGCCGTGTTGCCAGCGGATTTTCCAAGGAAATAATCCTTCCAGTCCGTATACTTATTAGGGTCAAAAGCCAATAGGTCAGGTGCAAATGCGTTATCCCATAGCGTCAGATTCGGGGAGAGCCCATCGTTACTGATGGCTTCGCTGCGCATCGTCAGGTACTCCTGCGTATCCATCATCCGCATGGTTTTACCCATAAAGGAAACACCCTGCCGGACATCCATGTCAAACTGCGTCCTTCCGCCCGACCCCTTTTTGGTCGTGATCAGGATCACACCGTTTCCACCCCGGGAGCCATAGATAGCTGTAGCATCGGCATCTTTGAGCACTTCGATACTTTCGATATCGGATGGGTTTAGGCTATTGAGCGGGCTGAAACCGCCTAGCTGGTTATTGAGCAGCGCGATATTGCCCGGCGATGCCAAGGACCCAAACTGATTGATATTTTCATTCTGCGGGGCAAAAGGGATCCCGTCGATAACGATCAAAGGGTTGTCCATTGGTGCCGGCGAACCGAATACCGCGGTTGCTTTGGGCAGGGTATTCTGTCCCCTGACCTGAATTTTAAATGAGGCTCCCGGCAGCCCGCTCGATGCATTGACCACCAGCCCGGCCACCCTTCCCTGCAGGGCTTCGAGTGGATTGGAAATTGGTTGCCGCGCGATGTCCTCTGCTTTTACTTTGACTACAGACCCCACATTAAAGCGCTGCGAAGTAGTGCCATAGGCGATCACCTGTACTTCATCCAGTACGCTTGTACTTGCTACTAGTACAACTGTTAAATTGATACGATCATTTACAGATACCATCTGTGGCTGAAAGCCCATTGACGTAAAATGCAATTTTGCATCCTTTAGCGCCGCATCGATGGTTATGTTAAATTTTCCTTGGCTGTCGGTGGTGGTCATTACACGTGTTCCTCCCAATAGTACCGATACGGCCGGTATCGGTTTTTTCTTCGTATCTGTTACCAGACCACTTATCACCTGTCCCAATACGGTCGCCGGGACTAGGGATAAAATCATTAGGTATAAAATATGTTTCATTGGTTGTTTGCTTTATGGTCAGTAATAATAGCTACTTTGATTTTCCTGTTTTCTTTACTAAGTCGCAGCCCCTGCTTTTCAAATGACAATTTTAGATGCTCTATATCCCTTAGATCAACAGGGAGTTTCATACATACCGGTTTGCTGATCTGCGTCTCATCGATAAAGGGTATTTCGTACATCCGTTCAAGCTGACCTACAAAAGAATTAAAGGGATAATTCTGCACGAAGATGGGCAGACCAGTATCGTCCGATAAATTAGTTTCCTTGGGCAGATCCGCAGGAAACTCGGTAATTTTCCTTGGATAGATGGCTGTGATGATCCAGCAGCTGATTTCCTTTTCCGTGAACTCCACCCGATATCCGAAATAACGGTCTATATCGGCATTGAAGAGCTTCATAGCCTCCTCGTTTGAACGAGCCGGGAAAGTCGCCAGATAATTAAATGTATTCTGTTCCATCCATCCCTTGGCGACTGTCAGATCAGTGGGAACATGTAAACGACCAGGATCTGCAACATTTAATATGGTTCTTGCAGGACCATAGGATGCAAGGGCGGGATAATAGGCCAGTTTATAGAAGTCCAAAATAGGGCTATTGGTAAAGAAAATCCGGTTCACATTCCCGCTGCTATCTTGGATGACAATGGATCTGCGCGTCAGCCCTTCAGTATAGCCCCGCAGAAGTGAGCGGTATATATAGCTGGAATCATGTTCAGATTGATCTGGAGCAAATAGGTTCCGCTCCGAGAGAGCAGCTGCATCAGCGCCGTGTGTTATGCTGTCAGATATACCAGCCATTGCACCTGCAAGGCTATTTTTGGTTATTTTATCGCTCAGTGTCAGGCCAAACACTTTGCCGTCCCTGATCCAGACCGAGTGTGTCAATGACTGAGGAGGAAATAATTTTGTCAATATCGTATCGTTAATAATAGAGGGCATCTGAACCGGAACAACTCTTTTGGTCAGCACATTTTTGATCCGCTCAGGTGTATCCCTTGATCCGCTGCTATTAACCAGAAGAATAGCCAGATCATCTTTAAAGTCAACTTGCAAAGAATCCAGTTTTGGAAAGCTTTTTAAACAGGGACCACACCAGGTGGCCCAATAATCCAGGATAATCAGTTTTCTATCACGATAGTCATTAAGGGTAATCTCATCTTTACCCGACGGATGGTTAATGACCTGTAGCGGCCTATTCCACAAAGCTTCGGGAATGGTATCCCCGATCTTTAAGGCAGTGATGTCGTTTAACACATCAGCCCCGCTGTCCTTGCGGGGCGTCTGGGCTGATAAACTAAACATAGAAAAACATAGGACAGATAGTAGGGCACTATATGTTAATTGTATTCTGAAATTGGGCAAGAGCTCTCCCGCCCTAAAAAAAACATTCATTTTTTAGGTGTTTAAAGGAGTGACCTCAGCACGATATCTTTCCTATCCGACCGTGATCGGATCTTACCTTTCCAAAGCCTGGCTCAGGTCACGTAAATAATAAATTGATTGATCGGAGAGCCAGACGAACGTTTGAATGGTATTTCACTAGGTTATATAATTGACGTCACGTTGTCCATGGCTAAAGAGCCAAATTGAAATTGGCAAGTCCAGCTGAGCTACTCGGCAGGTCTAATTTTGTTTTTGAAAGGATTCGTTTGATTCATATTCTTTTTAAATTATTTTCTTTAAAAAGAATCACCCCAATATATTGGTGATGGGGGATCCCTCTTGTAACATGCAAGGAGCCTGTAGGAGGGCGAGCGCATGCACAAGAGGGGCCCATCGTTTCTTGAATTTCACAAAAATACGAAATGGGCACCAGACTCCTGCAACTCGCGTGCTCTGAAATTTCCTACATTTCCTTACACAAGTTATTCTAGTCAAATGCCGTAAAATATACTATCCTTAACAATTTCTTATTTGGGATTTCATTTTACATTACTAAGATACAAAAATAAAACTAATTGCGGTGATATACAACCGCAATTAGTTTTATCAAAATTCTTTTATTTCTAAAAATTAGAAATAAGATGGAAAAAGACTATACCAAACTAAAAGCAGACTTCGGAAATCATGTGAGAAAGCTAAGAGATAGTAAAAAATATTCTCTAAGAAAAGTCGCATCCAAATGTGATCTTGATGATAGTAATATTTCTAAAATCGAAAATGGGAAATACAATGTCCAGCTTTCGACAATAATTGAATTAGCAAAAGGACTTGACGAACACCCTTCAAAGTTACTGGATTATGATTTTGGAGAAAACCTTGACAATCAAAATAAGGCCTGAAAGAGTCTTAAGCCACAACAATAAGTATTAAATTTTTAATTTTTCTAAAGAAGGGTTAAGGATTTTTCAAAAAAAACAAGATAAGTAACTATGAAACCTTCTAAAAATCTCCTGAATAATTCGCATGATCAAGCATTTATGAAACATTGTCGATTTTAATAGAGTATATTGACAATTCCTATTCGACATTATCCTAAATCAGTTATTAACATTATTTAAAAATAGAGTCCAGCTATAACAAACATAACTGAACTCCGTTTTTTATTTTACATACTTGGCGAGACACTTACAGAAATTTCTACTATCTCGCCCATTCTACTTTTCCTTGCCGAAGAAAAAAATGACTTTTACATCCAACAAATCTATTTATCGAAGGATGAATACTAATTTTACTTTTGTCGCTAAGTGAAAATGACCAAGATGGAAATTCTTCCTCTAATAAGCTCATATACAAAATAGCTCCACATCTACAAGGACACAACATTACTAGTTGCCAATAGAATCCTTCCTCACCTACAATATATACCACTCTTTGCCTAAATTTATCAGGCACATCTTGAGTGAAATTATATTTAAAGGGCTTTTCTCTTAGAAAAACCCTTTTAAACCAGTTAAATAACTTCTGAAACATGTTGAGAAAGTCCTATCAGGCCCAATAAATGAAATGTATCACCTTAATTGGTGTATTTACAAAAGAAAGAACATGGCTTACTCACTTCTTCCATATAAATAAGACACTCCATTAGATATCCCTATTCATACAGTGATGATTTTTATAAATTGGTTCCTTTTGTTACAAATAATGATGCAGAATTGCACGGAATATCTGATTTACGGGTAGAGAATTTGGCTAGACAATTTTACCCCTTTCGAACCCATGCTTGGAGATGCAAATAAAATACCAGAAGGTAAAATATATCAAATTATTATTAATAGCCTGATGGAAAAAGCTATCGGTAATTATTTTATAACAAAAGAATGGAATTCTAAAAAATAGGAATGTCTTCAAGTGTTGGAAAGTATAAAGTAGTATGGCTTGACGTTAAAGAGTTTGTTGGCTATGTGACTTTGAATAGGTTGATATACAACGGCTATTCAATGATTGGTCTTTAAATAATTCTAGGGTTGCTCAAATTCTAAACCGATGAACTAATGGCAAATTTGTCGATCCCCCAGACAGATATAAGAATAAAATCGCATTTATAGACGGCCGCCATCGAACAAAAACAGCATATTTTCTTGGACATAAAGCTATTTCGATAGTCCTTGACGTTGATGATTTGACCGGGATTCAATAGCTAATACCGTTCAAAGGCATAGAATAGGTCATATTTTTAATTTTTGTTTTATTCATGCAAATGTTTACTTTTAGTATTAACTCAGCTTGAATAAAACAATTCACCACCCTGACTGTTAGTTGATTATAACTGCTTTTTAAAAAATTAGAATTATTATAAATTGTATATATCAAAAGTAATTGATATCTTTGTACTATCTCATTGACCATGATGTCAAAGGAGAAACGAAGCCGTTAAGTTTTCTTAGCGGCTTCAGCGTTTATATAGGCTTCATACTCCTTTAATAATTTACGTCGTCTTGAATCAAATTCAACTGGATAGGCTGTCCAAGGTAGAACGTAATCGCCTCTATCAGCAAGTACTACTACGTAACCTTCCTTTTCATGGTAAATAATAATGTTCTCATTATTTCCTCGCTTATTTCTCCAAACTTTCAGATCACTGTGATCAGCATTGGCCATCATATGTTTAACCCATCTAAGCCGTTCCATGCGGCGCATATCAGGCTCCCTATTCTCTTCATCCTGCCCTTCGTGGGTTAAGTGATAGAACGTGGCTTCTTTATCATCCCTCAATGGGTGGCGTTTGAGATTGACTCGTTTACCTTGAAACGTCTTTAAGGGGTTAATAATAAAATCCTCTTGGAAACATTTGTAACTGTACTCATAATAGCCCCCCCAATCTCCACCGAAATCATTGAGGCTAACCAGTCCTGGCAAATTTAGATCAGCCATTAATATCCTCCTGTCCCTTTCCAGATAAATAAGTTCAGTTTATTTTCTTTTGGCAAGGTATTTTGGTTGAGACTGTATCCAGATCGATGCTTTATTTTTTTGATAATTTTGAGCTTACTCTCACTTGTTTGAAGTCCTCTATGAAAATATGTAATCGCACCTAATAGAAGATCCACTAGCTGAAGTGCCTGGGCTTCATGAGAGCGTATGTGCTGAAGTTTTCTAATTATTTTTTTCTCAAAATCATAGTGTGTTTTGCGTAGGTACTCTTGAAGCTTTACAATTTTATCCTGGCTCTTTGTATCTTTGATGTCCAAATAGATGTGATGCGAGCATTCTGGAGTTAAAATGATTTTGATAAGATCAAAATACATTTTATAATAGAAATCATCATGTGTTTGATTGTAAGCCTTATGATCTAAGGTATCTTTGTCTGAGACTATCAAACATCTAAAATGTAGGTCATCATCATCAAAGAAATAATCTATGAGATCCAGATAGAATTCCTCCTGAGCAGGCGAAACTTTATGCCACTTTATTTCAAAATAAGGTGGGAGATTATGTTTGACCTTGATTTCTCTTATGCGATCAAATATCTCGTCTTTTTTATGCTTTGGAAACCACACCGCCCCTAATCCCATAACTTTTATTCCATCATTTTCCAGATGGCAACTTTCATCGCAATATATATTAAAACTGCTCATACATTAATTTACTTTTTGTAATGTACCAATGATAATTGCATATGAGCAGTATCATTATAGTCTTAATTAGAAGAACGATACATCAGTTGTTGTAAAAATACCTCAATTTTTAATATAAAATAGTTAATGTGGAAAAAACATAGCCATTTGAAACTAAGAAATAGAAATTGAATATCGTTTTAGTACGATAAACGACGATATAAGATTGATAAATGCCTGTGATCAATCACCGCCAAAACCGATGGCTACCTCAAACGATACCACTGCCTTAGATGGCACTTTAATAAATCTATCAATGCCAAGCAAGACTGCAGAGGCATTATTAAGTTCCAAGCCTTTTTGAAAATGAAAATGAATCGTCATTTCATGATCTGGATTTTGAATGTCCAACATTCTGACCAAAGCAATTTCTTCCTCTGTTACTGGTATAATTTCGATAATCGCCGACGTCTTCGTCAATGCCGAATACAGATATCTCATATTTTCAATTTAAAAAGTTATGAATTATTTTGAGTGATAAAGTTAATGATTATTTTTCTACATGGGCTAATATATTCATGTTCAACAGACTGGAACACATTAGGCCAAGAGCATTATGAGACAAACTTTTATTCATTCTTTTCTTTCTCATATGCTCCCCGATGGTACTCGGATTTTTCAGATATTTTGAAAGATCTGATTTAGGATATGAGCTTACAGCAACGCATGGATATTCGTCAGTAATTTAACAAACTAAAACAAAGTAATGTATCCTGACCATGCCGATTTAACCAAGATTGGTGCCGATAAGATTTACTTTTCAGGTGATCATCCCGCTGTATTATTTCTTGAGGTTGAAGGGTTTGACATAAATGGATTAAGGCGTATATCTCATGTCCAGCACAGAGCTTGGAACTATCGAAAAATCATATTGCTTTTCGCACTATGCGATACAGAAATCAGGGTGTATAACTGCTATGCAAAGCCAATATATATCAAAAATGAGGAAGACCTAAATAAGGAATTAGCTGCTGCAGAGCTACTAAAATACGAAGTTGAGCTTAAAGACAAGCAAGTTCTCGACATTCTTCTTGAAGTTTTTTCAAGGGTAGGAATTGATAACGGGCTTTTATGGACAGTACAACCTGAAATAAGGCACAAGATTGATCTAAGAAATAGAATCGATGAATATCTTGTAAAATGCCTGTTTGAAACGACAAAAGCTTTGGAAAAAGATATCCAGGACAGGTCGATTATTCACGGTTTGTTAATGCGATCTTTATTCATTTTATTTTTAGAAGATAAGGGAGCAGCAAATGAAGCAGGTTTATATCAAAATATAAAAGCGGGATGCAATAGTTACTTTGACATTCTTGATGACAAAGACGCTGTGTACAGACTTTTTGATGAGCTTCAGCTGCATTTTAATGGGAACGTATCACCGGTTTTACCAAATGAAATAGAAATAGTTAGCGAAAAACATCTTAAATTAATCCAAAGATGTTTTATAGATGGAGATATAACCGGCAATGATAAGTTATTCAAAGATTGGCGTCTATTCAATTTTGAGATTATTCAAGTAGAATTATTAAGTGAAATATACGAGAACTTTCTTGGAGAATTAAGGCGCGAACGAGGACAGTTTTACACACCACATAATTTAGTAGAACTCATTTTGTCCGATAAGCTCCCTATCGATAAAGGTAGTCACAATAAAAAGATTCTTGATCCTGCATGTGGTTCCGGGATTTTCTTAGTGGAGAGTTATAAGCGTCTAATTAAGAGGTGGAAAAGGACAAATGAGACGGATAAGATTAGTTTTGAAGACTTAAAATCTTTACTAATTAATAACATATTTGGGATTGAGATTGATAAAACAGCTATAAGAGTAGCTGCATTCAGCTTATATATAGCTTTAATCGATGAATTGGACCCAAAGACGCTTTGGATAGAAAACAGTTACCAACTTCCTTACCTAATTTTTGATCCCGATGATACGAAAATAGTGAATCAGGGATATAATTTATGGAGAAGGGATACAATTGGAGAAATAGATACCGACTCTTTTCCGAAGGTAGACTTAATAGTTGGAAATCCCCCTTTTGGGACAAAAGAGCTTCCCAAAACAATTAGAGACTACTGTTCTCGATATAAATTCGCGAAAGAATATGTGTTGCCGTTTTTACACAAATCAACGAAGTTGACAAATGGAGGTGATATTGCCTTAATTTTTAATTCAAAAGTTCTCACAAACACACAAAGACCATATCAAAATTTTAGGAAATGGCTTTTCAATGGTAATCACGTGGAGAAAGTTTATAATCTTTCAATATTTCGAAAAGTGCCAAAGAATTTTGGCGGCCAATTGTTTAACTCGGCTGTTGGTCCTGTTAGTATCGTTTATTTCTCCCCTGTCATACCTCAAACGCCTTCCGACACCATTCAGTACTGGGCCCCTAAAACTTATGTAAAGTCAAACTTGGTCGATGGAGTACTTATTGACAGCAGTGACATAAAGTATTTACCGAGAGTTGACTGCCAAGACCCAACCTCTAAAATTTGGAAAGTAGCTTTGTGGGGTAATTTCCAAGGGTTAAAGTTGTTACAAAGGTTAGGAAAAAAAACGCTGAAAAGTTATTTTGCTGAGCACAGCAATTGGATTTATGGAAGAGGGCTAAATGCTGATAGTGAGAACCCTGATTTTATACCGGAATCAATAATAAAGACTGACAGGTACTATACCAATCCAAAGTCATCTACCCAATCAAACACGAAGTATTATCGAAAAAATAACGAACAGTTATTTGATCCTCCGTTTGTCTTGTTTAAGGAAGGCCAACGTCAAACGGAAATCGCATCTTCCTTGTTTTATGAAAAATGTTATTGTACTACAGGTGCTTTTATTATTAACAATACTCAGACCGCAATTGAAGAAAAAAAATTCCTCGTTGCGTATCTAAATTCCGACTTGGTCAAGTATATACTATTTTTAACAGCATCTTCTTGGGGAATAGAAAGAGAACGTGTATTACTTAACGAACTTATTGAACTGCCTTCTCCCTTTCTTTTAAACCACGAAGAAATTAAAGCGAGTGTCGTAAGTGCTTTTGATGAAATAGTAGTTCTTCAAAATAGGATATTGAATAACGAAATGGAAATTAAAAAGTGCGAACGAGTTATCTTCTATGAATTTGCAAAGCTTTTCTGTTTAAAAGCTAAAGATATAGCTTTGATCGAAGACACCATGATATTTAATTTAGGTTTGTTTAAGGACGGTCATGCATCAGAAGGGTTTCAAAGAACAACACGTCGTGAAAACGAAACTTATGCTGAAGTATTATATGGCGATTTAAATCTTTTTCTTCATTCCTCAAAAGCCAAAGCAAAGGTCACCATTTTTGATGTACAGATTAAGGATCCTCTAAATATGGTAGTTCTACACTTTTATACCGGTGAAGAACAGAAAGGCGTTGAGGTAAAAGATATTACGGAACTGCGGAAAGGGTTTCGAGAATTAGACCAATACATTATTCAAAAGAAAGCGCAGAGCATTTATGTACAGAAGCATATAAAATATTATGATGGCAATTCTGTTTATTTGATCAAGCCAAACCAGAGAAGATTCTGGTCGAGAACCCAAGCTATGGAAGATGCATCTTCATTGGTAGCTGATATTGTTAACATGGCTAAAAAATGATATGATAGGGCAACTAGATATTACTTTAATTAATGATTTTGAAGCATGTTTTCGCAACAACTGTCTGCTTTTGATAGGAGAAGCCTACAATTGGTTGAAGGTAAATGGAGAAGTTTCTGTCGATTGGGATGAAGAAACTATATCTGCGAATATTTTTACGCACATTGACGAAAGTGAAAAAGCTATATGTTGGAACATTTCTGTCTCCGACGAATGTCGAATATATAATCAAGCGATCTTAAAGAACAAAAAGAAAGCAAAATCCGCTCCCCGTATAGATTTGAAGTTAGCAACAAATTGGATCGAGGGCAAAAAGAGAGTCAGCTTTTATATAGAGGCTAAAAACCTTATTGAAAATAACTGTAAAAAATCAAATCGGAAATCTTTTTTAAATGCAAAAAGGATACAAACTCGTTACATTTCAACAGGCATAGACAATTTTGTTTCAGGTGAGTATCCGGTAAACGGTTGTATGCTTGGTTATGTAGTAGAAGGAACAATGGTCTCCATTATTGACAACTTAAATGTTGTTTTGGAAAATTCTTCCAGACATGATGAAGTGATCAAAAAAACTGAGGAAAATCCACCCTATTTGGATACTGAGTATATATCCCATCACAAGAACGGTAATTCTGTTTATCATTATTTTCTCAAATTCTCAACTAATTAATTTATTTTAAAAACTATTAGAATATTGGTACTCAGCAATTGCTGAAAAAAGTTTGACATCTTAAATTATAAAAGGTTTCCAAAACAAACGGATATAATTCTAAGAATTATTTCACGAAAAATAAGCAGGCGACTCAACAAATTTCGAGAGTTTCTTTTGCACGCGAATTATTTAGAAGACTCATATTTTATCTTGTTTCCCATTTTCATACATTATGGCAGCAAGAAAATCCAACGGATTCTGTCCCTTACCTTTATTCATTCCAAGGTCTTTTGAGGTTACGAGCTGATTTGGCCATACGGTAAAATAATTGGATAGGTTCAGTAACCTAAAGTCTTGGATCTGTTCAACAAATTTGGAATGTTTAGCATTTTTATTATTGTACATAAAAGCAATAGAACTGGCAATCAAATAAGAGACTTGGATGCCCTTAAAACGAAACAAGGCAACGCAGGAATGTCCATGCGGGTACTTTAACCATCCCGAAAAGGAATGTATCTTCGGTAGTAATACCGTTCAACGGTATTTAAGTAAAATATCGGGCCCGTTATTAGATCGGATTGACCTCCATGTGGAAGTCACACCTGTACTCTTCGATGAGCTGAGTGGCGCAGGTTCTTCTGAAAATAGCCTGACAGTCCGCAATCGTGTCATCCAAACGAGACTAATTCAAAAACAACGATTCGAATCCTATCCAGATGTTCATTGTAATGCACACATGAGCACCAAGTTAACCAGAGATATCTGTCAGATCGGTGAACCGCAAAAGAAATTACTAAAGACAGCTATTGATCGTCTAAATCTTTCCGCTAGGGCTTACGATCGAATATTAAAAGTCGCCCGCACCATCGCAGACATGGAAAATAGTCCTACGATCGAAAACCACCATCTCGCTGAAGCGATCCAGTACAGAAATTTGGATAGGGAAACTTGGGGCGGAAAATTTTAGAACTGTGCAAGACAATGCTTTATGACCCAAGGGAAACAGATAATAGTCAAGATCAATCCGGATAATGCACCAAAGAAATGTGCATCATGGTTAACTCCGTCCTGCGCTTTTTTAGAAGCCCAGATACAATAACCCAAAAACAGAAAGGCGAATAAATAAGCCGGCATTGGGATAATCATCATGACTCCAATAGTCATCTTCGGGTTAAAAAGGATATAACTAAATAAAACGGCACAGATAGCGCCCGAAGCACCCAGACTGTAATAACCGTAATTATTTTTCTGTTGGATAATCGTCGGAATATCACTCAGCACCAGACTACCTAAGTAAATGACAGCAAAGAGAAGATGTCCATAGGGACTTGCCTGCGCCAGCATCTGTTCCAAACCAAATGCGAAATAATAAAAAGTGATCATATTGAACAGCAGGTGCCCCCAGTCTTTATGGATAAAACCACTGGTTAATATTGTATACAAGCGCTGCTTGCGGGCGATACTGTATGGATGAAGCATTAACTTTCCATAAAGCTGCTCGTGAGAAAAGGTATAGATACTCGTTACAAGCGTAAAAAAGAAAATAACACTTGCTACGGGAGTTTGTTGTAAGTAAAAAGTAAGCATTGCTAGAAACGGTCTTCTAAAAGTAAAACATATAACTCTTTGGGGCCATGAGCTCCCAAAACCAGCCTTTTCTCAATATCTGCAGTACGTGACGGGCCTGTAATGGTTGATATC
The DNA here is from genome assembly GCF_059420745.1 of Sphingobacterium sp. GW821-FHT03E03. Lineage (NCBI taxonomy): Bacteria > Pseudomonadati > Bacteroidota > Sphingobacteriia > Sphingobacteriales > Sphingobacteriaceae > Sphingobacterium > Sphingobacterium sp. GW821-FHT03E03. Next base: position 139,880 of record NZ_JBWKUH010000010.1, on the reverse strand, counting down.
ATCGTCGGAATTTCCTGGCCATAACGTTTCTGCATATAAGCTAAGGCATCTTTCACATCCCACACCAATTGAGAAGCTTTGGCGACAACGATGTGAATTGGAGGGTAGATACTTAGGCGACGTCCGGAAGCATTTGCATTACTAACCATAATACTTCCATTACGCGCAATTAACGCTTCACAGGAGGTAATACTCGCATTAGCAGACTCGAAGTCTTTCTCTGTTTTGAAAAAAGGGAAACCATAGGGAGTCAGCAGATTTTGGATTCCCTGCTCCCAAGCATAGATATTTTTTATATTGTTTACCTCTGTTAATGTAATCAAATTTTCGATGAGGCCAATCTCACCGTCGCAATAAAGAAACTTGCCACCAGCGGCTGTCAGTTCACGAACAAAAACAAGATCAACCAATTCATCCTCTTCTTTATAAAGGGGTGTTTCTTTGAAATTAGGATGTGGATTATCGTTTTTTTGAAGTAATGCCTGACGTATACGTTTTAACATTACCTCCTTCGCTGTCGCGTTCTTCACGTTCATGGCTCAATAGCAATATAAATACAGCGCTAGAGTTTTTCTAGCGCTGTAAAATCTAAATTAGTTTAAACTATTCGGTGATGGATTATCCAATCGCTGTTCATCTTTTGAAGTTGCCTCCTCGGGGTGAACATCCAATGGTAAATCGGTCTGAGGCACACCGCCACCGTCAGCACCGTTGACAAACTCATCATAAGTTGTCTTGGTATCGAAAGGACGCTTACCTAATATCTCTTCAAGATCAGATTGGAAAAGGATCTCTTTTTCCAATAGCTTTTCTGCAATCTTAATCAGCCCCTCACGTTTGTCCAACAAAAGTTGTTTTGTACGTGCATAGACATCTGTAATCAGATTACGAACTTCGGCATCAATCAGCTCTGCCGTTTTGTCAGAGTATGGTTTTTGAAAAGAAGCCTCTGAGCTATCACGGAAAGACACATTTCCTACCTTATCATTCATACCATAAATGGCAATCATTGCATAAGAAAGTTGCGTGATACGTTCCAGGTCATTCTGAGCTCCTGTGGAAATTCTCCCGAAAGTAATATCTTCTGCCACACGTCCACCCATAGTCATACATAAACTGTCTACCAGTTGTTCTGTTGTATATAAAAACTGTTCACGAGGAAGATATTGTGCATATCCCAAAGCTGCTACTCCACGCGGAACGATAGAAACTTTTACCAAAGGATCTGCATGTTCCAAATACCAACCAGCAATAGCGTGTCCCGCCTCGTGATAAGCAACGATTCGCTTCTCTTCAGGAGAAATGATTTTATTCTTTTTCTCAAGACCACCGATCACACGATCCACGGCATCCTGAAAATCTTGCATATCTATCTCAGATTTGTTTTTACGTGCAGCGATCAGCGCCGCTTCATTACAAACATTGGCGATCTCTGCACCAGCAAAACCTGGGGTCTGTGCCGATAATTTTTTTGCATCCACCTCCGCTGATAACTTCAATGGTTTTAAATGCACTTTAAAAATATGCTCACGACCTATCAAATCTGGCTTATCAATAGAAATCTGGCGGTCGAAACGTCCTGGACGCAATAATGCTGTGTCCAATACATCAATACGGTTTGTCGCTGCTAAAATAATAACACCTGAATCCGTACCGAAACCATCCATTTCCACCAATAACTGGTTCAATGTATTTTCACGTTCGTCATTGCCACCCATCATCGAATTTTTACCACGGGCACGACCGATCGCATCGATCTCGTCAATAAAAATAATACATGGAGCTTTTTCTTTGGCTTGTTTGAACAAATCACGGACACGTGAAGCGCCCACACCGACAAACATCTCTACGAAGTCTGAACCAGATAGTGAGAAAAAAGGCACCTGTGCTTCACCTGCAACAGCTTTTGCCAATAAGGTCTTACCTGTTCCCGGAGGGCCTACCAGTAATGCTCCTTTTGGGATTTTACCCCCTAAATTCGTGTACTTACGCGGATTTTTCAAGAAATCCACAATTTCCATTACCTCTTGTTTTGCTTCTTCTAAACCTGCGACATCATTAAAGGTGATATTGATTTGTGATTCTTTATCGAATAACTGTGCTTTGGATTTGCCGATATTAAATATCGCACCACCGCCACCACCAGCACCACCGCCCATACGGCGCATCAAGAAGATCCAGATTGCTGCCAATACTAACAACGGCAACATAAATGTCACAAACCAGCTCGCCCAAGGATTAGAACGATCGGCATATTTTAATTGCACTTTAGGTGTTCCTGGCGCCAGTTCAGCCTGGGATGCAGCTAATTTCTTTTCTAGAACCTCTGCTGAGGCATCCTTGAAGATATACTGCGGACCTGTTTCCTCTTGACCAGCAAGACTTGGAATTGGATCATTACTCTTGGTTACGTCTTTAAAATTGGGATTATCTTTCCAGCCCTTCTTTAGATAGACTTCTACCTCGACAAGATCATTTTTCTTATATGCTTCCAGACGCTCAACAGCGCCGGTTTTTAACATGCGTGTTTCAAAATCACTATAGCTAATTTCCTTAGCCGGGTTTTCTCCAAAAACATATTGCAAGGCAAAAAAACCTAAAAACATGGCAATCATAAGCCACACAAAATTGAATTTTGGCGGTTTCGGGCTTACCTTACTACTTGGGATTTTTTTCATTATATCGTAATTATATTTTCTGTATAAATTATTGAATTGAGGCTGTTATTAAGCACTTTGGAAATGCTGAACTTGTGCATCTCCCCACAAATCCTCGATTGCATAATGCGCTCTTTTTTCGGTCTTAAAGATATGCACAACCACATCCACAAAATCCAAAATCAACCACTCTCCGTTTGATTGTCCTTCTTTATATTGGGGTTCTTGACCAAAAGCCTTATAGACTTCCTCCTCTACACTCTTGGCAATAGCGTTAACCTGAATGTTGGAGTCGGCATGGCAAATCACAAAATAATCAGAAACAGAACTGTGAAGATCTCTTAAATCCAAACGAACAATCTCGTTTGCTTTCTTTTCCTGCATACCATGAACGATAATTTCTGATAGACGTTGCGACAATTCTGAACTTTTATTTTTACTCATTAAAAAATATGATAGTTTTGACTTAATATTTATTTAATACTTTCAGTTTGCAAAATAACAATATTTCGGGACTTATCATCGGTCAAAATACAATATATCTTGACAAAGTTGCCTCTACAAACGATTATTTAAGAGATTTATTGTCAAATTTCAAGCCACTCGCAGAGGGCACTGCCATTTTAGCAGGAGAACAGTTTCAGGGAAAAGGGCAACGAGGGAGCACCTGGGTCAGCGAACCAGGGAAAAACCTGACCACATCAATTCTTTTAAAACCGCATTTCTTATCAATAGTACAACAATTTGCGCTCTCAGCGACAGTTGCAATCGCTGTAGTCAACTGGCTTAAACGCAAGACTGAGCAGGATGTGACCGTAAAATGGCCAAATGACATTTATGTCGGAAACAAAAAAATAGTAGGCATCCTTATTGAAAATAAATTAAAGGGAAATAAAATTGAAGCGTCTATTGTCGGAATCGGCATTAATATTAATCAGGTCAATTTTGACACAGCAACAACAATTACTTCCTTAGCTGTTCTTACAAACAAAGCCGATTATGTCATAAAGGACCTGGCCGTCGAGCTTTTTGAAAGTATCCAAAAGGAATACAACAACCTCTTCACCCATTCCTGGCAGCCTATATTAGACCGTTACAATGAGTCACTATTTTGGAGAAATCAGGAACGCCCATTTTTAGTTGCAGGTGAGAAAAAAACTGGGATAATTAAAGCAGTGGGAATTGATGGTCAATTACAAGTGCTTATTGACAACAAGTTGCAGAAGTTTAACATCAAAGAGATAAGTCACCTTATATCCTAATCTTTACACTAAATACAGATAAACCATTTTAGAATATGCTACTTTTGTAAAGTGGATAAATTAAACCTTTATCAACTTTAGTGATCAAAGGTGTATAACGAACTGCAATAATTATTTAGGAAAATGAAAAAATTAGTATTGTTAATAACTGCGGTGATTTTTGCAGTTACTGGAGCCTTCGCTCAAATTCACAAACCTGTAAAATGGACTGTAGCCAGCAAGAAACTGAACAACAACGAAGCTGTTGTCTATGTCAAAGGAACAATCCAAAACGGTTGGCACATTTATTCTCAAAATGTAAAAGATGGTGGACCTATTCCAACTTCTTTCAATTTCACAAAAGCTGCTGAATACGCATTAGTTGGTAAAACTGCTGAGCCAAAACCAAAAGTAAAGCACGAGGAAGTGTTTAAAATGGACGTTGGTTACTTTACAAATGAAGTGATCTTTCAACAAAAAGTAAAATTGAATAAAGGTACAGCAACAGTCAAAGGTACCGTCGAATGGCAAGCTTGTGATGCATCACAATGTCTTCCTCCTGACGAATATGCTTTTGCTGTGACAATCAAATAGTAAAAATGATCATACACGGATAAAATAATAAGGCGATTCTCATCGCCTTTTTTTATTTTTGAAACTGACATCAGAAACAGATACGCATGTTAAAAAACACATTTATTCTACTTTTAATTGCTTTTTTCAGCCTCTCGCTTACAACGACGGCTTTTGCATTTCAACAAGACAGTCTAACGAGTACAGAAGGGCTTCAATTTGAATCTTCACCTGATACTACACCTACAGTGGAGGCTGTACCTGACGACCTGGCTTTTTCAGATGCTCCAGATACAACCCTGAGTCAAGATAGCAGCAAATTGGATAAGGCAGTAACAAATATTCCATCCGGTAATTCAGATACTGGAAAAAAATCTCTTTGGAGTATTTTTATCGCAGGATTAATTGGCGGTTTTGCCGCACTCCTGATGCCATGTATATTCCCGATGTTACCGCTGACAGTGAGCTACTTCACCAAACAATCCGGTACTCGCGCGAGCGGTATTAGCAAAGCGCTACTCTATGGTCTTTTTATCATTGTGATCTATGTGGCGCTCGGAATGATTATCACAATTGCTTTTGGCTCGGATGCGCTTAACGCCTTATCGACCAATGGGATATTCAATTTCCTATTTTTTCTATTGCTCGTCGTTTTTGCGGCATCATTCTTTGGTGCTTTCGAAATCACATTACCAAGTTCTTTTGTTAATAAAATGGATGCCAAATCAGATAAAGGGGGCCTTATTGGACTTTTCTTTATGGCATTCAGCCTATCGCTTGTATCCTTTTCCTGTACAGGTCCGATCATCGGCACCTTGCTTGTTGAGGCCGCATCAAAAGGTGAACGTTTAGGCCCAGCCATCGGTATGTTGGGTTTTTCTATTGCATTAGCGATTCCTTTCGGTCTATTCGCGATGTTTCCTTCCATGTTAAAGTCATTGCCCAAATCGGGTGGATGGCTCAATTCGGTCAAAGTAGTTCTTGGATTTTTAGAGCTTGCCTTGGCCTTAAAGTTTTTGTCCAATGTAGACCTGGCTTATCACTGGAATTGGTTGGATCGTGAAGTATTCCTATCCTTGTGGATTGCCATATTTGGCCTCATGGGCCTGTATCTTATTGGGAAGATCAAGTTTTCGCATGATAGTGAACTGAAATTCCTTTCTGTACCGCGAACTTTACTGGCAATCATTGTATTCTCCTTTGTCGTTTATATGGTTCCAGGTCTATGGGGGGCACCATTGAAATCGATCTCCGCTTTCTTACCGCCTTCTGCGACACAGGACTTCGACCTTTCGGCTGGAGTCGCAAGCACAGCAGCTCACAGTGATGGCAAAGTAAAAAAATATGCGGAAATCTTCCATGAGCGTGGTACTCCAAAAGGATTTGATCCATACTACGACTATGATCAAGCATTGGAAGCTGCAAAAGAGCTGAACAAACCTGTATTAATAGATTTTACAGGATGGAACTGTGTCAATTGCCGAAAAATGGAGGCAAATGTATGGACGGATCCTGCTGTTGCGAAGTTATTGAAAGAGGAATTTGTTATGGCCGAGCTATTTGTTGATGATAAAACAGAATTACCTGCAAACGAACAATCCATTTCAAAGTATAGCGGCAAGAAAATTAAAACAATCGGCAATAAAAACAGCGATTTTCAGGCATCGACGTTCAATAGCAACTCGCAGCCTTTATATGTCATTGTAGACGCCTCTGGTAAGGTATTAGTACCACAAACTGGTGCTAACTATAATATTGAACAATACAAGGCCTTTTTACAAAGCGGAATTGACACTTTTAAAGCTAAAAAATAAGCTCGCTGACATAACAACTGGAAATAGCTCATTTAAATGTAAAAGGCTATTGTAAAGTTTACATGAAGTTTGCTACTCGCTTAGATTAATTGCACAGCAGAAGGCAATTAATCTAAGCACTTTTAAGCTATTCAGAACTTTTTATAACGGAAATATAATTGTATATAAGCACAAAAATAGCTAAGTTTGAGTACGTATGAGTAACATTAAAAAAATTGCTGTTTTGACATCTGGAGGAGATGCTCCAGGAATGAATGCCGGTATTCGCGCTGTAGTAAGAGCGGGTATCTTTAACAATCTTGAGGTATTTGGTGTACGCAGGGGCTATGATGGTTTGGTAAATGGAGAAATTTTCCCTATGGATGCCAAATCCGTGGCCAATATCATACAACGCGGCGGCACAATCCTAAAAACTGCGCGCAGTGAGGCTTTCAAGACTATAGAAGGCCGTAAACAAGCTTATGATAACTTACGTAGCCATGAAATTGATGCTATGGTGGTCATCGGTGGTGACGGAACATTTACAGGTGCATCAAAATTCATTGACGAGTTTGACTTCCCAATTATCGGTCTACCAGGTACAATCGACAATGATCTGGCCGGAACTGATTTTACCATTGGCTATGATACAGCAATAAACACCGTTATTCAAGCGGTAGATAAGATCCGTGACACTGCGGAATCTCACGATCGTGTTTTTATTATAGAGGTTATGGGACGTGACTCTGGCTTGATCGCCATCCGTTCTGGTATAAGTACCGGAGCCGAAGCGGTATTGGTTCCTGAATTTGAGGTAGATTACGATGCAATCATGAAAAGATTGGATAAGAGCCGTAAGAACAAATCTTCGCGTATTATTATCGTTGCTGAAGGGGACAAAGAAGGTGGAATGATCGTTTCGGAAAAAATAAAAGAAAATTTCCCGCATTATGATGTAAGGCTTTCTATTTTAGGTCACATCCAACGTGGTGGTAGCCCAACATGTATGGACCGTGTACTGGCAAGCAGACTTGGTGTTGCCGCAGTAGAAGCGCTTGTCGCAGGCCGTAGAGGTGAAATGGCTGGACTAATCTGTAGTGAAATCAGATTCACTCCCTTTAAGAGCGCTATTAAACATAACGTCAAACTTAATGAGGATCTACTCCGTATCATTGAGATTCTATCGCTATAAAAAGACAGGTTTCCAAATTGGGATATAAGAAAACGAAGCTGCAAAAAAATAGAAGTACTTCCTGTAAAAGTTGAATATCTGAAAACCAACTGTAGGAGATACAAATAAAACTAAAGAAAAAAACGGTGTGTCCAACAAGCTTGGATACACCGTTTTTTTATGAATTCTTAGTACTATACTCCCGTCTCAATATCTTTTTTATCTTCTTTTGAGACAACTATTTCAGCAAATTATTTAGATATTCTTCATTTACAACAGGTAATTGAATGGTCTGTCCAACCTTAGCCATTGAATCGGCAAAATGATTGGTATTTAGAATTGCCTGCTCATAGGCTTTGACAACCTGATCGGAAATATGTAAGGATTTCGAGTCTTTGATATTAACCTTATACTGGTTGTCCGTTAACGTTACATGATGATAGAAGCGATAGGCAGCAGCCTTCAACAAGCCTAGTTCCTGTTGCGACAACTCATCTATACGTGCATTGGGGGGTAATGTCACATCTATAAATGCTGTTCCTTTAGCCAGTGTATCAATAGAATGATCTAATGGAATTGCACTGAGCGCTTCCAGGTTAACCACAGGGACGCCATTTTCTTTCTTCGAATTACAGGCAACAGCACATATAGCCAAAGCCATCACCACAGTCAGTTTCTTTCTCATTTTATTATTGTCTGAGTGTACTACTACACCCGGTTTGATTACTTATGAAGACCTGAGTAGTTATTCTCGGGTCAAGATTATTTCCTGCTCGATTTCATCCCTACAAATCACCCAAATTCGATCGCCTGACAGATGTAAATCGACAATCGCAAAAAAATCATCCCTCTTGTCTCTTACTTGATCGGTTCCCTCCAAAGCATCCATTCGCCCCTCAACAGCTTAAAGGGGAGAAGCCCAAATCAATTTCTTAAACAAAGTTAAAGAAAAGATATGTAGGCAAACCCTTAACAAAAAACACTTATTTAAAATCTCTCATAAATAAAAGATTTTAAATAAGTGTTTTTGAATAGCGCAGTCTTAGACTGTAAAATCAGACTATTTCAACAATTCTGCTAATTTAGCTTCCAAAGCTTCTCCTCTTAGATTTGAAGCGACAATTTTGCCTGAAGGATCAATTAAGAAGTTTTGCGGAATTCCACGCACCTCATATAACTTAACAGGAGCAGATTTCCAACCTTGTAAATCGGATACATGCGGCCATTGCTGCAAATTATCATCATGGATCGCTTTCACCCATGCATCTTTCTTACCTGGATTGTCTAAGGAAACACCAAAAACTGTAAATCCTTTGTCTTTAAATTTATTGAATGCTGCAACAACATTCGGGTTTTCATGACGACAAGGTCCACACCAGCTTGCCCAGAAATCCAACAACACATACTTTCCTCTCAATGAAGATAAAGAAACATTATTACCGGTCGTATCAGGCAATGTAAAATCTGGCGCTAGCGAACCAACAGCAACTGCTTTCAATTTTTGAATACGTTCAGCAAGTTCTTTACCTTTCTCCGAATTTTTCAGCTCAGGAGTCAATTTCTCAAAAGAAGCCACATATTCATTCACATTTTCACCACTTACATTTTCCGCCAATAGATCCAATGTATACCAGCTTTTTGGGTTCTTATTGATAAATTCTGCGTCAGCTTTTTCCATCTTTTCAGAAATCTCACCAGCTTGCTTTTGCAATCCCTCAATAAATTTTGGATCTTGTTTCTGAACTTCAGATGCCGCAAAATATTGTTGGTTTAATGCCTCGTATGCATCTGTATGAGGTTTTACAAAAGTTTTGTATTGGGTAAAATCATCATTGATTGCTGTACCTGTTACCGAAGCATCTTTAAATCCTTTGGATGCATCAACTTTGATCACACCTTTAGATAAATACAATTGTGCTGTTTCAGGTTGCTTTTGAGCACCTCTTAGTTCTCCAAAAGAAAGTCCATCAGGAGAATAAATCATTACACCTTTAGTTGGTGAAGCTACCTGACCGTTGAATTTAAATTCACCTTTAACGACAGCTGCTGAATCCAACTGACGTGTACCATTATTAGGATACTGCAAAAATACTTTGGCTTTGTCAGAAGCTGCATTCACTTTTCCTGTTACCGTATAGCTTTCTTGTGCCATCAATAAGGCTGGTAAAAAGCTTAAACCCATTAATATTCCCTTTTTCATAATTATATACTTCCCATAAATGTAAAACATTTCCTTTGCACTGACATGCTATTTAACATTATTTAGCAAAGTTGTTACCAACGTCCTGAAGCACCACCGCCTCCGAAATCGCCGCCGCCAAATCCACCGAATCCACCTCCAGATCCACCACCGAATCCGCCGTCACCGCCTCGGCCGCCACCACCAAGACCATTAAGCAAGGTCCACCAGAAAATATCGGACGAGCCACGACCATTCATCACACGACCACCGCCCTTTCCTCCTCCACCTCGATTTGAAAATAGCACAACAAGAAATATTACGACAATGATGACAAATATAATTGATCCCGATCCACCACCACTAGGCTGTTTAGGATCAGCTTTATATTCTCCTTTTGCATACGAAATCAGGGAATTCGTCGCTTTGTCAACTCCACCATAATAATCACCCTGACGAAACGCTGGCTTGATATCATTTTCAATAATACGATAGGCTATCGCATCTGGGACAGCTCCTTCAATCCCGTAACCAGTCTGAATGGTAACAGCCCGGTCGCCCAATGCCGCTAATAATAAAATACCATTACTGTATTTTTTATTACCGACACCCCACTTCTTCGCCAGCCGGACCGCATAATCTGAGATATCATAACCTCCGGTAGAGTTCATCACAACAACAGCTATCTGTGTAGAAGTAGAATCCTCAAATGCCAACAATTTTTGCTCCAGTTGCTGTTTTTGACTGGCTGTCAATGTGTTTGTATAATCGTTGACAAGTTTATTGGGTGTCTCTGGAAAATCCTGCCCTATTGCAGTCATGAGGGTCAGTGCCCACAGCACCATCACCATGACTGGAATCCGAACCCGAGAAAATAATTTCGACATAAGTTATATTTTTTTATTGACTAGCGATCACCGAAAACAATATCATTTGGAAGTTCATTGATATCATCATGTTCCCTGGGAAAAAATTTCGCTAATTGTTTGCCCGCATGTTCAATTCCCTTCACTAGGCCTTCAACAATTTTATCCATACGGAATTCTTCGACCATAAGATCTTTCGTACAATTCCAAAAGTCGCTTTCCACCCGTTGGTTGATACCTTTATCACCAATAATAGAAAATTTATGATCCTCCAATGCGATGTAAATAAGCACGCCATTTTTTAGCACGGTTTTATGCATGCCCAATTTGGAAAAATAGTACGTTGCACGATCGTGAACCTCATCGGGACAATGATTTTCTATCACAACACGAATTTCTCCCGATGTCTCGTTTTCAGCCACATTGATGGCATGGACGACTCTTTCTTGTTCCTCAGCATTTAAAGCCATAATATATCTTCATTTATGTTCGCACTAGCACATTCGTCTGTCTGACTAAGCCATCTGGCAAACACTTACCTATAAAACATTCTGTATAAAAAATGGATGAAGGGCCCATACGCAAGCCGCATCATCCATTATATCGTGTATTTCTAACAAGGGTATTATTAGAATGATACGGTTGGTGCTTTGTCTGAGCCGGGAGCAGCAGTAAATGTTCCCTTAGCTTTAAATCCAAACATACCAGCCATTAAATTATTTGGGAAGCTACGTACAGTCGTATTAAATTGCTGTACAGCCTCGTTATATGATCTGCGTTCGGTCGAGATACGGTTTTCTGTACCTTCCAATTGAGCCTGTAATTCCAAGAAGTTTTGATTTGCCTTCAAGTCTGGATATGCCTCTACCGAAGCCAATAGACGGCTCAAAGAACCACTGAATTGATCTTGGACTTTTTGAAACTTCGCAATATTCTCTTCTGTTAAGTCATCTGCATTAATTGTAACAGATGTTGCCTTAGCTCTCGCTTCAACCACTGCCGTCAATGTGCTCTCTTCGTGTTTTGCTGCACCTTTGACAGTATTCACCAAGTTTGGCACCAAATCAGCGCGGCGCTGGTAAGCATTTTCAACCTGTGCCCATTTCCCTTTGACGTTCTCATCTTGAGAAACCATCGTATTGTAACCACATGAGTTTAATGATACTAATGCAAATAAACCGCATAGGGCTACTAAAAATCTTTTCATTTTCATTGTTCAAAGAATTAAATACTATTCAAATTATACGGTTATACTATCAAAGCATATACCAAGCTCTTACTAAGATAAGAATATTTTTATTTCCAAATCGGCAAACAGCCAATATTCCGTAACTTTGTCGCGGTTTTGGGATAAAAACCCAGCCCTTTATTTTATGCAAAAAGAAATTGAGATTGCTATCCTTCCCGAAAAAATCGAAGATGAGCAATATATTCTACAACAAGGCGTAAAAGCCTTACGTCTGAAACCACAACAGGTCAAAGGTTATAAAATCCGTAAACGTTCTATCGATGCCCGCAGTAAACAGGTGGTCTATCGAGCAAGGGTCATTTATTATATCGACGAGCTCCCGCTACCCGAGATTTATGAAAACCACTTTAAATCTGTACAGGATGGCAAACCGGTCATTATCGTTGGTGCTGGCCCTGCTGGCTTATTTGCGGCAATTCGTTGTATTGAACGTGGGCTCAGACCGATTGTCATCGAAAGAGGAAAAAAAGTACAGGACCGAAGACGTGACCTTGCGAAACTGAACCGCGAAGGTATTGTAAACCCTGAATCAAACTACTGTTTTGGAGAAGGTGGTGCAGGAACTTATTCAGACGGGAAGCTTTATACCCGCTCCAATAAACGGGGGGACGTAGACAAAGTTCTTAAGCTTTTTGTATCTCATGGAGCGACAACAGACATCTTAGTAAATGCCCGCCCCCATATCGGCACAAACAAGCTTCCTCATATTATTGAGGCGATGCGGGAAAGTGTGGTCGAATTTGGCGGGGAATTTCTTTTCGACAAACGTGTAGATAATATTTTGGAATCCTTTGGTCAGGTCCGTGGTGTAAAATTAGCCAGTGGGGAGGAAATCAAAGCTGATCATGTTATCGTGGCGACAGGCCACTCCGCAAGGGATATTTTTGAACTGTTTCATCGCAACAACTGGCTGATCGAAGCAAAAGCCTTTGCGCTAGGCGTCCGCATAGAACACCCACAGGCTATTATCGATCAGGCACAATACCATTGCCAGGTCAGAAGTGTGCATTTACCCCCAGCCTATTATAGTCTGGTCGAACAGGTTAATGATCGTGGTGTATTCTCATTCTGTATGTGCCCTGGTGGCGTTATCGCTCCTTGTGCAACAGACCGTAATGAAATCGTGGTCAACGGATGGTCTCCTTCCAAACGTAATAATCCACATGCCAATTCAGGCACCGTTATTCAGATCAATCTCGAAGATGTACCTAATGCACTAAATGATCCCTTTGCTTTACTTGATTTTCAGAAGCAAATTGAACGCAAAGCTTTCGAGGTTGGTGGAGGAAGTCTTGTTGCCCCCGCACAACGAATGGTTGACTTCGTGGAGGGAAGGGTCTCGATGGACCTACCCGAGAATTCGTACAAACCAGGGACATCTTCGGCAGACTTGAGGGAGGTTTTACCAGCTTTTGTGCATGAAGCTCTTCGTGGTGCCTTACCAATATTTGGAAAAAAGATGAAAGGGTATTATACAAATGATGCGATTTTGGTCGGTGTAGAATCGAGGACATCTTCACCCATACGTATACCTCGAAACAAAGAAAATCTGCAACATCCTCAGGTCAAAGGACTTTACCCTTGCGGGGAGGGAGCAGGCTATGCAGGGGGTATTATTTCGGCGGCTATAGATGGAATTAATTGTGTCGATGCAATTGATTTATGTTAAGATTTTTTACTTTTTCTCTTGCAGAATAAGAAGAAATGCCTTACTTTTGTAGCATCAATGCGAAAGTAGCTCAGTTGGTAGAGCACAACCTTGCCAAGGTTGGGGTCGCGAGTTCGAATCTCGTCTTTCGCTCCAAATAAAAAAAGCTTCCAAAATTTGGAAGCTTTTTTTATTTATTCTTTTAGCTTAATTTACGCCCTTCCCCCAAGCTCATAATTGAGCTGTTGAAAAAAGACAACAAGCCCACCAATACAACAATAAGACCTGCAATAATAAAAGCTGTTGCCACTCCGATTGCGTCTGCGATAAAGCCTGTAAAAAGAAGTCCTATCATACTCGGTAATATTGCTATGCTAAAATAAAGCGAGAAAACACGCCCCAACATTTCTACTGGAACCTGCTCTTGAATAATTGTCATAAATGATGCCGAGAAGATAGACATGGAGACTCCGCCTAAACCCGTCATGATGACAAATGGAATAAACCAGGTCGAAGGAAACCAACCCGATAGCGCAAAGGTTATCCCCAATACAATATGCATGCTGTTTACTAATACTACTTTTGATAGAGACACTTTTGCAAGTCCCAAAAAACTGCCTCCAATAAGCATACCTATTCCCCAAATAATCTCAATAATACTCATCTCCCACTTGCCACCGCTATAATGACCAATCGTCAGCAAAGGAAACATAATGGCAACAGGCATAATACAGAAAGTCGCCACCATGGCATATAGAAACAACATTTTCAGCCCTTTATTATGATAGATAGCACGCATTCCCTGTTTAAGATCATCCAAAACGGCAGCAATAGTAGGTTTCACATCAGAACGGGACAAGTGTGGGATAGTCACAAAGAGCAAAGATGTAATAGCTACTGCGGCACCGATAACATCCAGATACAAGACACTCGAAATAGGAAAATAGCTAATAGCCAATGTTCCCAATGCGGGACCTGCAATACTACTTACCGACTGTAGCATCTGATTAATACCTGAAACACGCAATAATTTATCTTCCGGAACGAGAAGTGGCGCAATTGCCTGCATGGCTGGCGAGTGAAATGCTGAACCGATCGAACGACAGGCCATTAACAGATAAATCAGAAACATATTGGCACCATCACTTTTGAGTACAAAGGTCATACCTAATGTACAGAGTGCAATAAAGCCATCTGCAAAGATCATGACTTTCTTTCTATCCCATCGATCAATATAGACACCAGCAAATGGCCCGATGATCGCTTGTGGCAATAAGCCTGCGATAGCAGCAAAAGCCAATACTTCAGCAGACTTGTGCGTTAAACTCAACCATATCATGATCGAAAAGTTGACAGCTGAACTAGACAGCAAAGAGATAAATTGCCCAGTCCATATATAACTATAGGTGCGAAACCAGTTATTTTTTCCCATAAAATTTTATATAAAATACAACAGGTGTATGATCAAGAATGACCAACACATTGAAATAAAACGTTATTACGCACGCCGAACCAACGAAGGAAAATAGAAGGAAGCTCTTTCCCGAATATCAAATCAGTTAAAGCTGGCTTTTTGATATCTCAGTATGAAACAAGCCATTCGTTTCGTGAACGGATGCGTTCTATTAAGATTTTAAAAACGTAAATGAGCTATAAAACCCAAGGTTTATAAGCGTAAGTTGTATATAAAGACTTGTACATAGCACTACAAAAGTAAAAGAAAAAGACCAAAAAAGGAATCTTTATCAAAAAAATAAGGCGTTTACCGAATCAGTAAACGCCTTATCCTATTTATAGTTTGTGTGATTTAGTTTAGTTCGTTCTTAAACTTTCTTCGACCAATTCTTCCACATATCTCCGAACAACCTCATTTGAAAAACGAGTTGTTACGTCAAATGCGAAAGCATGCACAAGAAGAATACGTGCTGACTCCTCACCAATTCCGCGTGCTCTCAAATAAAACAAAGCTTCATTATCAAACTGACCGATCGTACATCCGTGTGAACATTTCACATCATCTGCAAAAATCTCCAGTTGGGGCTTTGTATAAACCGCTGAACTATCGGACATCAACATATTATTGTTCTGTTGGAAAGCATTAGTTTTTTGTGCATCCTCCCGAACAAAGATTTTTCCGTTGAAAACAGCTGTAGATTTATCTTGCGTGATATTTTTATACCATTCGTATGATTCACAATGTGGTTTAAGATGATCTACGACAGTGTGATTATCGACCAATTGATCTCCTGCGGTCAGGTTAATACCGTACAAATGACTTTCTACATTTTCTGCATCCAGACGCACATTAATATTGTTACGGATAAAAGATGCACCTGGGAAATTACAGTTGTAGTTATTATAAAGACTGTATTTCTCTTGGTATACTTCCGTATGATTAAAGTAACGGCTTACAGATTGAGCCACTTGAAGATAGTAATGTTGAACTTTAGCATTCTCTTTTACGACAATCTCTGAAACTTTATTATGCACATTGCTTGCGGCACCATCTGCAGTGATAAAGCTTTCGATCAATTCAAGTTCAGCGTTAGCTTCAACAACAACCAAATTCCGTGTTTGCGCAAAGAAATCTTCTGTTCCTGTAGCGACGTGAATAATCTGTATAGGCTTATCAAGTACAACACCTTTTTTCAAATGTATGAATACACCATTGGTAAAAGCAGCTGTGTTAAGCGCCACCATGATATTATCAGATTTATCAGCGTACTTCGCAAAATGCGCTTGAAATGCAGGTTCAGCAACAGCGTCATCCATTGGAATAACAACAAGTCCTTTTACCTTTTCCAGCTCACTCACCGCCAATACGTACTGGCCATTAACCAGAATAATACGGTACGCATCCAAATTTGGAATCTCTCCCGCACTAAAATCCAAGCCCTCGATATCCACATCTACATCAAGCGCATAGGGCTTATTGATAATACTGTGGATGTTTGTATATTTCCATTCTTCATTCTTAACTGTGGGAAAGCCTGCTGCTTCGAAACGTTCGAATGCTTGTTGACGTGCCTCTGTAAAGAAAGCAGGTTCGTCTGAAACACCTTGCTCTTTAAAAGCTCCCAACACTTGTTGAAGTAATGATTCTGAAACTAATGTACTCATGTTATTTTTTAATCAAATCGCCAAAATTCTCTTCCACTCCTATTTTACCGGTGTAAAAGATTAGGCGTTTTGTGTATCATATTCTTTTAACCAATCGTATCCTTTTTCTTCTAGCTCTAAAGCTAATTCTTTAGGGCCTGATTTCACGATACGACCATTGTATAATACGTGAACAAAATCTGGAACGATATAATCCAATAAACGTTGGTAGTGTGTGATGACAATAAAAGCATTGTCTTTAGAACGCAACTCATTCACACCATTTGCGACAATGCGAAGTGCATCGATATCCAAGCCTGAATCTGTCTCATCCAAAATTGACAATTTAGGATTTAACATCGCCAGCTGAAAAATCTCGTTACGTTTTTTCTCACCACCAGAAAATCCTTCATTCAGCGAACGGTTAGCTAAGTTGGCTGAAAATTCAACCAGCTTTTGCTTGTCTTTTACCATTTGTAAGAACTCTTTCGCTTCCATCGGAGGTAAACCTTTATATTCACGGATATCATTCACTGCTGTCTTCAGGAAATTGATATTCGATACACCAGGGATTTCAACAGGATATTGGAACGCTAGGAACAAACCCTCACGAGCACGGTCTTCTGGAGAAAGATCCAATAGATCTACTCCATCCAATAAAGCAGAACCTTCACTCACTTCGTATGATTCACGTCCAGCCAATACATTACCTAAAGTACTTTTTCCAGCTCCATTAGGTCCCATAATAGCGTGGACTTCCCCTGCTTTAACTTCTAGGTTTAATCCCTTTAATATTTGTTTGTCTTCTACAGACGCATGTAAATTTTTAATGCTTAACATTTTATTCTTATTGAGTATTGAACGATAGGCCAGTATTAGCTAGCTTGCTCAATTATTTTTTATCTATCCTACTGAACCTTCTAAAGAAATCGCCAATAATTTCTGTGCCTCAACAGCAAATTCCATTGGCAGCTGATTTAACACCTCTTTGGCATAACCATTAACAATTAATCCCACCGCTTTTTCAGAGTCTATACCACGTTGATTCAGATAAAACACCTGATCTTCACCAATTTTTGACGTAGTTGCTTCGTGCTCTAATTTTGCGGTCTTATTCCGGTTTTCGATATATGGGAAAGTATGTGCACCACATCTATCACCGATCAATAAGGAATCACATTGGGTAAAGTTTCGGGAGTTATCCGCATTAGGTCCGATTTTCACCAAACCTCTGTAGCTATTATGGCTTTTTCCAGCAGAAATTCCTTTTGAAACAATTTTAGACTTCGTGTTTTTACCTAAGTGGATCATTTTTGTCCCCGTATCAGCAACTTGGTAGTTACGGGTCATTGCAACCGAATAAAATTCACCGATTGAATTATCTCCTTTTAGGATTACACCTGGATACTTCCAGGTAATTGCAGATCCAGTCTCTACCTGAGTCCATGAAATCTTGCTGTTATCCCCTCGACAAATACCACGTTTCGTCACAAAGTTAAAAATACCACCTTTACCATCTTTGTCACCAGGATACCAGTTCTGCACGGTAGAGTATTTAATCTCCGCATCGCGTTCAGCAATCAATTCCACCACAGCAGCGTGCAGTTGATTTTCATCACGCATAGGTGCAGTACAACCTTCCAAATAGGACACATAAGCGCCTTCATCTGCAACAATTAATGTACGTTCGAACTGACCTGTATTTTGTGCATTAATACGGAAGTAAGTTGATAACTCCATTGGACACCGCACTCCTTTTGGAACATAAACAAATGATCCATCCGAAAAAACAGCAGAGTTTAATGCCGCGTAGATATTATCTGTTTGAGGAACTACTGTTCCCAAGTATTTCTTGACGAGATCAGGATGCTCTTGCACAGCTTCACCAAATGAACAGAAGATCACCCCTTGTTCTTTCAGCTTCTCGCGAAAAGTTGTTTTTACCGATACAGAATCAAAAACAGCATCGACAGCAACCACACCTGCCAAAATCTTTTGCTCATCCAAAGGAATACCCAACTTTTCAAAAGTCGCAATCAATTCAGGATCAACTTCATCCATGGAATTTACTTGTGGTTTTGCTTTAGGGGCAGCATAATAAGATAGATCTTGAAAATCAATCTCTGGAGCTCTGAAATTTTGCCAAGTAGGCATCTTTAACGTCAAAAAATGACGAAAAGCTTTCAATCTCCACTCCAATAACCATTCAGGCTCATTCTTTTTTGCCGAAATAAAACGCACCGTATCCTCTGTAAGGCCTTTGGCTGCAATTTCCATTTCGATATCTGTCGTGAACCCGTATTTATATTCTTCGAGCTCCAGCTCTTTTAATAAATCGTCGTCTTTAGTACTCATATTGCGCTCTCACGGTTTAAATAATTCGGGAGGGGTCTAGCCTCCGCAACTATCGAACTGCAAAGTTACAATTTCAAAGCCAATAAAATACATTTTATGTACCCTCAAACAGGTATTTTTAATAAAAAAATGACATTTATCACTCCATTTCATTGAAATGCGCACATTTCAAACGATTATGACAGTCAAATGATTTTGAATCAATTAAATCTATAAAGGAAAAACAATTGTATAGTTAAAATCTATTAATCACCAATAATTTTGTATATTTTTAAATTTCCAAATATAATTTTGTATATTTACAAATACTATTGATTATTAAGACTCTAAGATATGCCGTTTGCACCAGACAAAACAGATTTAAAAATTCTTAAGCTATTACAAGAGAATGGCCGCATTACCAATTTGCAATTAGCATCAAGTATTGGACTTTCTCCTGCACCAACATTGGAACGTGTAAGAAAACTTGAAAATTCGGGCTTCATCAAGAGTTATCATGCTTTTGTTGACGAAGAAAAACTAGGCCTTGGCATCAAATCCTTTATACAGATCTCACTGGACTTCCATACACACAATGCAATTCCCGAATTTGTTGCTGCCGTAAAAATGATCCCCGAGGTCACCGAATGTCATCACGTCACCGGCAATTGTGATTTTATTCTCAAAGTCTACGTGAAAGACATAAAGGCCTACGAGGGCGTTATCATGGAGAAGATTGCCAAAATTCCATTTGTAAAAACATTCCAGACAATGATGATCATGTCTACCAGTAAAAAGGAACCGATCATCCCATTGGAATACTAAAAGAAATATTTACGAAAACATCATCCGGGTACCAAAGGCTCACGGTCTTACTCACCCAAGTTGATGCCACAATACGTATCAACGAAATATGGATGATGTTTTCTAAAAAATAATAACAGCCCTAAGACAAACGCCAGTCAATCGGAGCCTTACCATGTTCCACCAAATATTTATTTGCCTTTGAAAAGTGTTTGCTCCCAAAAAAACCCCTATACACAGAAAGTGGTGATGGATGCACCGATGTCAAAATAAGATGTTTCCGGGCATCAATTAATACGCTTTTCTTTTGCGCATAACTCCCCCAAAGCAGAAAAACCACATGCTCACACTGTTCCGAAATAGCATGTATGATACTATCAGTAAAAACTTCCCAACCCCTTTTTTGATGTGATCCGGCTAAATGTGCCTGCACAGTCAACGTTGCATTGAGTAATAATACCCCCTGTTTGGCCCAGGACGTCAGATCTCCAGAGCGAGGTTCTACAAACCCTTCAATATCGTCTTGTAATTCCTTAAAAATATTTTTTAGCGAGGGAGGTAAAGCAATCCCTTCTGGCACAGAAAAAGACAAACCATGTGCCTGACCATCGTTATGATATGGATCCTGTCCCAGAATAACAACCTTAACATCTTGGATCGGCGTAAGCTTAAAAGCATTCATCACCAGATCAGCAGGCGGAAACACCTTTGTCCGCTGCCGTTCCTCTTGCACAAAGGCAGACAATTGTTTCATATAGGGATGGCTGAACAAAGGTTTCAGCACCGATGCCCAAGAATCATCATATAGCTTTTCCATAAACCAAACTTAGATAAAGTTGTATGTAATGACAAATTTTTTCACTTGCATCTGCTCACAAAGCATTTATAACGGTACCATGATCGGCTACCATAAGGGATCTTTGGTAGTCAGCATCTACGTTAAAAACATAATTTTACAAAATAACCACTTGAACGAGTTGCTTAAACGACGAAATTAACGGATATTTGCAGAATTAAATTGAACACAAATATTTTTTAAACAAAGATTTATGTCAAATCTCGTTAGAATCATCATTTGCAGTGCATTGCTGATTGGAACAGTTGCCTTATTTTGGACTGGAAATTGGGGATGGGGAATTCTAGGCATCTTGATCACTATCCTAGGTTTTGTCACTGTATTTTTTCATGAATACATGCTCATCGCGCAATGGTATATGCGCAAACAAGATATGGCTAGCGCCGAAAAATGGTTGAGGAAAATCACGAATTATGAAAAACAATTGATCCCACAACAACACGGTTATTACAATATGTTGATTGGATTGATCGAGTCTCAACGTGCTCCGATGCAATCCGAAAAATATTTCAAAAAAGCACTGGCACTAGGACTCCACATGGACCACAATATTGCATTGGCAAAATTGAGCTTAGCAGGTGTTGCCATGGCAAAACGCAATAAGCGCGAAGCAGAAAAATTACTTCAAGAAGCAAAAAAAGCAGACAAGAATAAATTGTTGGCTGACCAGATCAAAATGATGAAAGATCAGATGGGCATGCTGGACAAACAACAGATCCGATACAACCGATAGGTTGAGGCAAATTGCTAAAGACTAAAAAAAGCGCTGTGATCTATGAAGATTACAGCGCTTTTTTATTTTACCCAGTTCCGATCAACTATTTATTCAGCAAGATAGGGACATCCAAAAATTTACCTTCCTCCTCGCTACTCTCAAAAACAAGCTTAATACTAGCAGGTTTATCCGTTTTCTTCCAGTCTTTCACGATTACCTGAATATCTACAGGTTTATCCTCCTCAAGCAAGTAATGCAAATAGTTCTGTTTGTCCTCAAATCTTATCTGGACATTTCCCATCTGAATCGAAGAGAAAAAGTGAGGATGTTTCTTTTGATCTAAAATCTGTGTGGAGAATGTATTCATTTTAAACTCCCGAGGATCTTTACTATAGGATATTGCGAACAAATTAATAATCAGTTCATTTGTAGTCTTATCGACATGATATTCCTTTACATCAAACTGAATATCATCAACCACCAGCAATGAATCTGCCGACTGGGCCTTTACCGCACCGCCCACAAAGCAAAGAAAAAGCAGGGTGGCAGCGCAACGAAAAAATACCTTCATATATTATACTATTTAAAAAGCCACGCTAACCGTGGCTTTCCATATTAAAAATCTATTTAAATAAAATTATGCACGCAAACGATCAGCTGAGCGAATCAATTTTTCATCCCGACGCACTCCACCTAATGCTAGCGCACAGAAAATAATTGATATCGGCAGCAAAAAGAAACCTACCCCAATATTACCTGCTCCCAAAAATTGATTAACAGTAGTGAGATGTGTACTTGCCGAAGAATAGAGCCAAATCGCGAAAAAGATAATCGCAACAATCTCTACCCATATCAGCAGAAGCTGTACCTTACGCTGTTTAAATTTGAAGATCGTGAAGATCGGGAGCAATCCCAATAGGGCTGTCACGATGGTCTGTAGGATATAACCAAAACCACCTTCATGCACCGGCTGTCCGGCCGCAACACCATAAACACCTGTCACCTTCACATTCTTTCCCAAACCGACTAAATCACTGTAATTTACATAAGGGAATAAAAACAAGCCGAATATAACTAATCCTGCCACTAATAAATAAACAGTTTGGATACGTTGAATCATATTTTAATTTTTGTATATCAACAAATATAATAAGCTTTCTTTCTATTTAGAAATCAGAACAATCGAAAGGGCTATTTTGTTGCAACTTTTGGTAGATAAAACATGCCCTTTGATCTTTAAGTCACTTGTATTTACTCCAGACTCATTCTTTGTGGCAGCGGAATGCCCACTATACGGTGCACGAATCCAATACTGGCCCCGATTCACTATTCCAATATTGATACGAGCTAGCTCATGGAGTTCTTTTCAGAAAGCACTATCTTTGCACAAAATTAAAAGATCATGCTATACATATATGGAGCAACGGCACATGCAAAAACTGCGGTAGATGTTGCGGAGGATTTAGATATCGAAATCGGTGGCCTTATTGACAAATCTTTGTTGATAGAGGATGTATTTGACTATGAGGTCCAACTCCACCATCAGGTTAAAGATGCTGCAGAAAATTTCTTTGTTGCCGTTAAAAACCCTGGGCTCCGCGAAAGAATTGTCTCTGAAAATCCAGCATGGAATTTTCAATCCTTAATCCACCCTAAAGCCTATGTTTCAAAAAGAGCTGAAATCGGCGAAGGCTGTATCATTCTTCCTGGAGCAACGATAGCCCCAGATGTACAGATTGGCAATCATTGTATCATTTCGGGTTCGGCGGTCATTGAAAGCAACACCATCATTGAGGACTTTGTGAATGTTGGGCCAAACGTCTCTATTGGGGCCAATGTACTCGTAGGTCGAGGATCAGAAATCAAAGCGAATACACATATTGAAGACGAAGAAACCATCCCCAAAGAGAGTGTCGTTTAACGACTAAATTCCTGCGGAATGGAACTGTAGATCGTATAGCTTTTTATAGTAACCATCAAAAGACAAAAGCTCTTGATGTGTTCCGATTTCCTTAATTTCACCTTTATCCAATACGATGATCTTGTCTGCCTTTTGAATGGTGGACAAGCGGTGGGCAATGACAATGGATGTTCGTCCCCGCATTAAATTGTCAATTGCGCTCTGGATCATTTCCTCGGTTTCAGTATCAACGGAAGAGGTCGCTTCATCCAAGACCAGAATTCTAGGATCATGCACCAATGCCCGAATAAAGGAAATTAATTGCGCCTGCCCTGCTGACAGTGTAGCTCCCCTTTCCCTGACATCATAATCGTATCCACCAGGAAGTCGCATAATAAAATCATGTGCTCCCACTTCTTTCGCTGCCTCGATGACCTGTTCCCTAGAAATTGAAGGATCACCTAATGTAATATTATTGATAACAGTATCTGAGAACAGAAACACATCTTGTAACACCGTTGCAATGGTATTTCTTAAATAATCAAGATCATAATCGCGAATATTTACACCATCTAGTAAGATCTCACCCTTATTGACTTCGTAAAATCGGCTTAGGATATTAATAGTTGATGATTTTCCGGCTCCAGTGGCTCCAACTAAAGCCAATGTTTCACCAGGTTGTATGCTAAAATTCACATCTCTTAACACCCAACTCTCATCATTATAGGCAAACCAAACATGCTTAAAAGCAATTTCTCCTTTGATATGATCAGGCTTCAATGTCCCCAGATTAGGCGTCATCTCGTCTGTATCCAGAACCTCAAAAATACGTTCAGCACTAACCATACCCATTTGAAGTGTATTGAATTTATCGATAAGCTCACGAATAGGCCTAAAAATCATGTTGATATACATGATAAAGGCGACGACCACTCCCGGTGAAATCACGTCACCCATAATCTGTTTGGCTCCAAACCAGACCAACAGGCCAAGTGAAATAGCCATGATGATTTCCAGAACAGGGAAAAAGATAGAGAAGTACCAGTTCGTACGGATATGAGCATTCCTATGCTGCGCATTGATCTCCTTAAATTTATCCATCTCCTGCTTTTCGCGTGCAAAATATTGGATAATCCCAACTCCTGTGATATGTTCCTGCAAAAACGTATTTAAATTAGACACCCATTTCCTGACATCTATAAAGGCGGCTTTCATCGCTTCTTTAAATACATAGGTTGCGGCGACCATCAAAGGCATTGGAATAAGCACGATCAGTGTCAATTTCCAATCCGAATAGAACATGACCCCCAATATCACAGCCAGTTGCAATAGATCACCAATAATCTGAATCAATCCCTCGGAGAAGATATTGGAAAGTGTTTCCAGATCGGATATCGTCCGTGTAATCAGCTTCCCTAAGGCTGTTCGATCAAAATACTTAAGGCGCAACTGCACAATATGATTAAAGACCTGGATTCGAATATCTTTGATAACAGACTGCCCCAGGGTATTTGTCATCAGGGTATGATAATAACGGATTAAGGTCTGCACAATGACCAATGCAAGCATGGCAATCAGCATATAAGACAGCCCGCCAGTGTCAAAGTTCAAGATATAATTGTCCAGTGTATGCTGGATCAGCATAGGTAGGGCCGGCGCAACAGCCGCCAATAGGATCGTTAAAACGACCGATATCCAAAATGCAACATGATAGGGTCGCATATAGCGACTCATGCGTCGCAACAAATTGACATCGTATGTTTTACCTGTTATTTTATCTTGACTCACGTTAATATTTATATATAAGGGTACGCTACTTCTGTTAAATACAATCCATGTGCAGGGACAGACACACCTGCCTTGCCACGGCTTTTGCTCTTGATCACTTCTTGCATAAAGGACGCTGGTTTACCCTTCAGTCCGATCTCCAACGAAGTTCCCACAATAGCACGAACCATATTGCGCAAAAAACGATCAGCGGTAATATGAAAAACGAGATCCTGCTCGTTATGCCATAACCATTCTGCTCTACGAATATCACAAATATTTGTAAACACTTGCGTATGAGACTTGCTAAAACATTCAAAATCTTGCCTACCCAACAAAAACTGGGCAGCTTCGTTCATTTTATCGACATCAGGACGGTCGCGCATGAAACAAGAATAGGGATAAATAAACGGATCCTTATGGAAATGAAGGTGATACTCATAAGATCTATGCGTCGCATCGAATCGGGCATGTGCATCATCGGCAACTTCAATCAATCTTTTAACCGCAACATCAAAAGGTAATAGGGCATTAAGTGAATGAATAAAACGCTCTGGTTTTGCTAATATCCCTACAGGAGCTGCATCAAAATGAGCATACAATTGCTTCGCATGTACACCGGTATCTGTCCTTCCTGCTCCGGTAGTCTCGATAGGCTCACGTAACAAGGTCTCCAAAGCACCATTCAATACTTCCTGTACAGAAATTGCATTGTTTTGAACCTGCCAGCCATGATATGATTGCCCAAAGTAGGCTATTTCTAAAAAAAAACGTTTTTTGTCCATTATACGATACAAAGGTACATTTTTCCAAATGAGCTACATTTCCCCGAAGGACTATTTTGCTCATTTTGGTCAATATTTAATCCTCACATGACAAAACTTACGTCGCTTTTAGATTTAACTTACCATCTTGCGTCCGCATTAAGTGCCCCTTTTAAGTACACACAGCATGAAAACATTGCGCTGGTAGGTCGGACAAAGTCCAACATTAATACCTGGTTGACCCTAAGAAAAATAAAAGGAACTTACAGTATGTCTATCAGATTTTCAAAAGCCATACCACGGGAAGCTTTTAATAATACTGTAGCTCCAATAATCGGTTTTTCTTGCAAGGCAACCTTCGCTTCTATGGTCGTTTCATAAAACTCGGCATCATCATTTCTATGTTCAAAAAATGCCTTTCCGACAAAAATCTTACGATCAGCGAACATACTTCTTACATTATCCACGATTTTCCGATGTTCTTCGAAAGATTCTGCTCCAAGTTCAAACATATCCCCCAAGATAACCGCCTTCTTATCGGCCTCAATAATCCGAATATTATCCAAGGCAGCAGCCATACTCGTTGCATTGGCATTATAATAATCACAGATCACTGTATTTTGCGCTGTTTTCATGATCTGCGAGCGATTGTTGGTCGGCGTATAACTTTCAATCCCTGAATTGATTTCCTGCGGAGAGATATTGAAATGTAGGCCCACTGCAATAGCGGCTAAAAAGTTTTCTGTATTGTATGAACCTGTAAGTTGTGTATCTATCACATAGGTCTGTGGATCTTCTTTTGTCTTCCAGGAAATCTGCAATAACGGATTTGCTTTCATCAATTTACCGATGACATCATTACTCTCTGAAAATCCGTAAGTCACAATTTCAGCAATTTGACGGGCTGCTGCCATTTCGCCAAGATGTGGGTTATCCCCCTGCAAAAAAAGTGTTCCTTGATGATCCTGAAGCCAATCGTATAGTTCCCCTTTTGTTTTCTTAACACCTTCAAAAGAACCAAATCCCTCCAGATGTGCCTTCCCCACATTGGAGATCAATCCATGTGTCGGTTCAGCGATTGCGCATAAAAAGGCTATTTCTCCGAGATGATTTGCCCCCATTTCTATAATGGCAACTTCGATAGTTGCATCAATGGCCAACAAGGTCAAAGGAACGCCAATATGATTATTTAGATTCCCCTTTGTGGCATAGGTCTTATATTTCTGAGAGACAACCGAATATAATAATTCCTTTGTTGTTGTCTTTCCATTCGTTCCTGTTATACCGATAACGGGAATATTTAGCTGTTTCCGATGATAATTTGCCAGTCCCTGCAATGTTGTCAACACATCTTTAACCAGGATATACTGCTCCCCTTTTTTATAAATTTCCTCATCAATGACAACATACCTCGCTCCGATTTCAAGAGCCTGTTCCGCAAAGGTATTCCCGTTGAAATTTGCGCCTTTCAGTGCAAAGAATATACTATCCTTCTCAATTTTACGTGTATCTGTTGTAATATTTGGATACTGTTTATAAATCTGATATAGCGATTGAATGTCCATGTTTAGAAATTTGATGAGCAAATATAACCATTCTGCCTGATTTCAGATAAATCGGGAGGCACATCTAAAATAATTGGATCCCAAATACAATCCCCGATAACGTTTGCGCATTTATTTTAATCAATTTCCTTTAACTAAGGCTTTAATATTGGTAATTTCATTGACCAATTAAACAGTTTGAAATGCGGACGACCAAACTTTCAACTCTTTTGCAATTTTTCTTTCCTTTCGTCTCAACAGCGAAAGTTATGATGCTTTGTAATCGCAAAAACGGTACTGTAGTAAAATGGAATACAAGCTTATAAATTATATATATGAAAGCTTTTTTAGACGAGAATTTTTTATTAAACAACAAAACAGCAGAAGAGCTGTACCACAATTATTCAAAAGATCTACCCATCATTGATTACCATAACCACTTGATTCCAGAGCAAATAGCCAACGATATCAAGTTTGACAACATCAGTCAAGCCTGGCTTCATGGAGACCATTACAAGTGGCGGGCTATGCGAGCAAATGGGGTCAATGAGCGCTATATTACTGGAGACGCATCGGATGAAGAAAAATTCATCAAATGGGCCGAAACTGTTCCTTATACATTACGGAATCCACTTCATCATTGGACCCATCTTGAGCTGCAGCGCTATTTCGGTATAACGGATTTGCTTTCTCCCAAAACCGCATCCAAAATATATGCAGACACGCAAGCCAAACTACAACAAGACAGTCATTCCGTACGCGGACTGCTTCGGATGATGAATGTGGAGGTCGTCTGTACAACCGATGACCCGATCGATAGCCTCCAATATCATCAACAGTTTGCCCAAGAAAAGGAATCTTTCAAAATGCTTCCGGCATTCCGTCCAGATAAAGCCATGAATGCGGACAACATCGCAGCGCTCAATCAGTATATTGACGAACTTGAAAGGGTAAGCAATCGGCAAATCAGTAATTTACAAGACTACCTGAATGCATTGAAATCGAGACATGATTTCTTCGCTGCCAATGGTTGTAAGGTTTCTGATCATGGGTTAGAGCAAATTTATGCAGAGGATTATACGGAGCAGGAGATTAAAGATATATTCGGTAAGATCAGAAGTAAAAAAGAAATTAGTCCTACTGAGAATCTAAAATTCAAATCGGCTATGTTGATCTATTTTGCCGAATGGGATTATGAAAAGGGCTGGGTGCAACAGTATCATATTGGTCCACTGCGCAACAACAATGCCCGCATGCACCGTTTGATCGGTCCAGACACAGGCTGGGACTCGATTGGTGATTTCAGTCAAGGGCGCGCTTTGTCAAAATTTTTGAATAAATTAGATAATGAGAATAAACTGACCAAGACAATCTTATACAATCTGAATCCTGCAGACAATGAACTCTTTGCGACAATGATTGGAAATTTCAATGATGGCTCCGTAAAAGGGAAAATACAGTTTGGTTCGGCTTGGTGGTTTTTGGATCAAAAAGATGGCATGACAAAACAAATCAATACCTTATCAAATATGGGCCTGTTAAGTCGATTTGTTGGTATGTTGACTGATTCTAGAAGCTTCCTTTCCTTTCCACGGCATGAATATTTTAGGAGATTACTCTGTAACATCTTCGGACAGGATATCGAAAATGGTGAAATCCCAAATGATATCCAGTGGGTAGGAAAAATTGTACAGGATATCAGCTATAATAATGCAAAAGAATATTTTGAATTTTAATGAAAATGCAAGGTAAAGTATTAAGCTTTGGAGAATTGTTGCTGCGGATCTGTCCAGACATAGAGCAGGATTGGATTGAACAGCATCAACTACCCTTCTATATTGGAGGAGCAGAATTAAATGTGGCGACTGCACTGGCACTTTGGGGAGTGCCCTCGTCTTATCTATCGGCCATTCCTCAAAATGCAATCTGTGAAGCAATTGATCTCTATTTAAAACGAAAAAATATAGACACCTCTCCCATGCAATGGACGGGAGATAGGCTAGGAATTTATTACCTACCTAAAGGAAAGGACCTGAAAAACGCAGGGGTAATCTATGACCGGGCCAACTCCTCATTTGCTAGCCTCAAAGTAGGCAGTATAGACTGGGATCAAACATTTTCGGATGTTCAATGGTTCCATTTCTCTGCGATCTGTCCTGCGATCAATGCAGACATTGCCGACCTCTGCCTTGAAGCTGTTAAAGTGGCTCAAGAAAAAGGAATTTTTGTGTCTTTAGATCTTAATTACCGTTCAAAGCTCTGGAAATATGGCAAGGATCCCAAAGACATTATGCCAGAGATTGCGAAATACTGTAATCTAATTATGGGCAACATATGGGCTGCACATCAAATGCTTGGCACACAGCTCGACAGTAAGTTCATCACACAGTCAGCGGGATACGAAGAAGAGGGATTATTACGGCAAGCAGAGCAAACAAGCAAGGAGATCATAGCGAACAATCCGCTGTGTCAATATGTGGCCAATACCTTCCGATTTGACTATGAATCCAAAGGAATAAAATATTATACTACCCTATTTGATACGGATAATTTAATTAAATCAACGGAATTCCGCTCGGCAGAGATTTTGGATAAAGTAGGTAGTGGAGATTGTTTTATGGCAGGTCTGATCTATGGCTTATATTCCAACCTTTCGCCAACGGAGACACTGGAGTTTGCAACGCTCGCTGCATTTGACAAACTGTTTATTCCCAGCGATGCCACAACAAGTACAGTTGACGATATAAAAAATAGAATGATAGCATGAGTTTGAAAGAGAAAGTATTAGAAAAGATTATTGAACAGGGGATGCTTCCTTTGTTCTTCCATCATGATAAAGAAGAGAGCATTGATATTCTCCGTACTTTATATCAGGGGGGCATACGTGTCTTTGAATTTACGAACCGTGGGCCTGAAGCACTAACCATCTTCGAAAGCTTGCTAGCGGTAAGAGACCTTGAGATGCCAGATCTCTATCTGGGTATAGGCACCATTAAATCCGTCGAAGACGCAACACAATTTCTCCAAATCGGTGCAGATTTTATTGTTGCACCACTGGTCAATCCTGCGGTTGGAGCACTCGTACATGAACAAAATAAACTCTGGATTCCAGGCTGTATGACACCTACTGAGATTTATACTGCTCAACAGCAAAAAGCCGCACTCATCAAACTGTTTCCGGCGAATATCTTAGGGCCAGCCTTTATGTCATCTATACGCGATCTCTTTAAAGGTCAAAAATTTATGCCTACGGGGGGTGTAGAAATCGAAATGGAAAATTTAAAAGCATGGTTCAAGTCAGGAGTATGTGCCGTCGGTATGGGCAGCAAGCTGATCGATCCAAAAAATACCGACCAATTAGCTGAAAATACAAAGCTGGCACTCGAGTTCGTGTCGAAAGCACGATAAACTTAAAAAAACAAACTTTATAAACCTATTATGATGAATACGGAGAAAAAGGGAAATTACCGTTGGGTAATCTGCTCCTTACTATTTTTTGCTACTACAATCAATTATTTAGACCGTCAGGTACTCTCTTTGACCTGGAAAGATTTTATTAGCCCCGAATTCCATTGGACAAATACAGACTACGGAAATATTACTGCCTTATTTTCTATTTTCTACGCAATCAGCATGCTTTTTGCAGGTCGGTTTGTAGACTGGATGGATACAAAAAAGGGATTTTTATGGGCTATTGGGATTTGGTCTATTGGCGCCATATTGCACGCTTTCTGTGGCATCGCAACCTCCGGCATTGTCGCTGGCGAATGGTTTGTAGGCTTTGAAGGTGCAAAAGAAGCGATTTCTCATGTTAACAATGCTGGCCTTGTCATTAGCGTCAGTGTCAACTTATTTATCTTTGCCCGTTTTATCCTCGCAGTTGGAGAAGCAGGAAACTTCCCTGCGGCAATCAAAGCTACTGCGGAGTACTTCCCAAAGAAAGATCGGGCACTGTCGACAAGTATCTTCAACTCCGGTGCAACAATAGGTGCCCTGGCTGCTCCTTTGACCATCCCTGTTATCGCTGCTCATTGGGGCTGGGAAATGTCATTCATCATTATTGGTGCCCTAGGATTTGTTTGGATGGGATTCTGGATCTTTCTCTATAAAAAACCAGATGAAAATCCGAAAGTAAATGCTGCGGAATTAGCCTATATCAATCAGGATGATCACGAGCAGCAGCCGGAACTACGGGGGAATACAAAAGTTCCAAGAACAACAATTTCTGAATGCCTTAAATACAAACAAACCTGGGCCTTTGTCTTCGGAAAATTTATGACAGACGGTGTTTGGTGGTTTTTCCTATTTTGGATGCCGGCCTACCTCTCCGCTGTATACGATATAAAATCGTCCGATACTGAAGGGCAGCTGGCTATATTCGTACTCTATGCAATTACAATGCTTTCCATTTACGGGGGCTGGTTACCAACCTATTTCGTTGAGAAAAAAGGCATGAATGCCTATGAAGGTCGCATGAAAGCCATGCTTTTATTCGCTTTTGTTCCATTGGTGGTCCTGTTTGCCCAGCCATTGGGCCATATATCCTACTGGATACCTGTAATCTTGATCGGTTTTGCAGGCGCAGCGCACCAATCATGGTCCGCTAATATTTTTTCGACAATCGGAGATGCATTCCCAAAACGTTCCATTGCAACGGTTACAGGAATCGGTGGACTTGCGGGTGGCGTTGGTGCTTTTATCATCAATAAAACATCGGGATGGTTATTCGATTATGCCAAGGAAACGCAAATGACCTTTATGGGTTTTAAAGGCGAGGAAGCAGGATATTTTATCATCTTCTCCTTTTGTGCGATTGCCTACCTGATTGCATGGATCGTAATGAAAACACTAGTACCTAAACTTATTTTAATAAAAAATTAACATATATTGTAAAATTTATAGTATATTAGCAGTATCATTACAAATATCAATCTAAACCATTTTTTAAAAACAATGAGCTTAAACTTAGAAGGTATCTTCTACGAGGAGAAAGACATTCCCGCAGAATTTACACTGGACGAACAGGTCGATCAAAGAGAGTTCCTTTCCAATGGAGAAATGATTTCTTGGACGGGTCAAGTAAACGAGGTATTTTCACCGATTTGTGTGAAGACTAAGGATGGCTTGAAACGTAAGCGCATCGGCAGCTTTCCTGTTTGTACAGAAAAAGAGTCCATCGAAGCCCTTGACGCTGCTGTAAAAGCATACGACAACGGACGTGGAGAGTGGCCAACAATGAGTGTTGCCGATCGTATTACATGTGTTGAAAATTTCACACAAAAGATGATTGCCAAGAAAGACATTGTTGTCAAGCTTATTATGTGGGAAATCGGCAAGTCCTATGCAGACTCTGTAAAGGAATTTGACCGCACAGTAGAATATATCTATGCGACAATCGATGCACTAAAAGATATAGACCGCGATTCATCACGTTTTCAAATTGAACAAGGTATCATTGCACAGATCAGAAGATCTCCTTTAGGTGTTGTCTTATGTATGGGACCATTCAACTACCCATTAAACGAGACTTTTACAACATTGATCCCTGCATTGATCATGGGGAATACGATGTTGTTCAAACCACCTAAACACGGAACGCTATTACATTATCCTTTATTAGAAGCCTTCAGAACAAGTTTTCCAAAAGGTGTAGTTAATACCATCTATGGTCGAGGCAACAAGATCGTACCTACCTTGATGCAATCTGGCAAAATCAATGTGTTGACCTTAATCGGTTCTAGCCGTGTAGCTGACGAACTTAAAAAGTTACATCCAAAGGTGAATAGATTGCGTGCAATATTAGGGTTA
Source organism: Sphingobacterium sp. GW821-FHT03E03 (assembly GCF_059420745.1). NCBI lineage: Bacteria > Pseudomonadati > Bacteroidota > Sphingobacteriia > Sphingobacteriales > Sphingobacteriaceae > Sphingobacterium > Sphingobacterium sp. GW821-FHT03E03. The sequence continues at coordinate 106,912 of NZ_JBWKUH010000010.1, read as the reverse complement.
GATGCCAAAAATGCGGCAATTATTACAAAAGATGCGGATTTAAATCTAGCTGTCTCTGAGACTGTATTGGGTTCGTTATCTTTCAACGGACAACGTTGTACAGCATTGAAGATAATCTATGTACACCGCAGTTTAGCACAAGAATTTTTAAAACGTCTCTCTGCCGAAGTGAGCAAACTTAAATATGGAATGCCATGGGAGAAAGGAGTTTCCTTGACACCACTTCCAGAAGTCAACAAACCAGCTTATCTGACTGAATGTATCGAAGATGCGAAAGCTTATGGTGCAAAAGTAGTAAACGAGAACGGCGGTCAGGTTGCCGAATCGTTTTTCTATCCTGCCATTGTTTATCCTGTAAATTCACAGATGAAGCTTTATAGAGAAGAACAATTTGGACCTGTCATCCCTGTTGTACCTTTTGATGATCTAGAGGAGCCTATCGAATACCTCATCGGTTCATCTCATGGACAACAAGTGAGCATTTTCAGCAATAACGCGGCTGTAGTCTCATCTTTGATCGACCCATTGGTCAATCAGGTTAGCCGTGTCAACATCAATTGCCAATGCCAGCGCGGTCCAGATACCTTCCCGTTCACCGGAAGAAAAGATAGCGCCGAGGGAACACTGTCTGTGGTAGATGCATTGCGCTCGTTCTCCATCCGTTCTTTGGTCGCAGCCAAGTTTACGGAGGAAAACAAGAAACTCTTAAATGAGATTGTCAGCGAAAATGAGTCCAACTTCCTGAGTACAAAGTATATTTTTTAGTAGTTAGTATAAACCAAAAGAGGGCGTCCATTTAATTGAACTGCCCTCTTTTTTGTTACAATATATTTTATTAAGCTTTCTATTGAGCCCGGTCTTTCTCTTCGTTGCTCGTATCCTTTTTACGGTAATTGTTTTTAAGGTTACCAAATTTGTACGAGTAGGTCAATCGTACTACCCTCCGATCTTGACGCTGCCTGATCTTAGAATCAAATTCGCCAAAAGTAGTGAGTAAATTTTGATTGCCTGTATTGAACAAATCACTAACGGCTAGTTTTAACGAACTACGCTGATCCTTAAATGTTTTGGTCGCACCGACTTCCATATCCCATCGCCCTTCTAGATCATACACACTATATTTAAAAGGTGAAAAATAGCGTAAATTGACATTGGTAGTAAGGCTCTTACTTAATTTTAGATTATGCATGGAATTCGCTTGAAGCAGAAATGATTTCCTTTTGACCGGAATACCTGAAATCATACCATCAAAATCAAAATAGATTCCTGTGATGTTATTGTTCATACTCCAGATCTTCGACACAGTCACAGGAATATTGAGATTTAAATAGGAATTCAGATTCCGCCCCAAATTCTCCCGAATGACCCAGGTTTCACCTTTGACCGAATCCTGTCCCATGCTTTCCACAATTGCATCTTTCACATCATTGACCCCCAGTGTTATATTATAACGTTGCAATAGCGTATAGTTCAATGTGTATTCATTTGAAAATTGAGGATTTAAATACGGATTTCCACGCTCAAAGGTCAACTTGTCAATATAATAGTCAAATGGGTTCAATTGTCGATAATTAGGACGTGTGACCTTTCTGGTGTAACCTAATGACAAGATATGATTCTCATGGAGCGAATAGGTCAAGTTAGCGTTGGGGAAAAGTTGAAAATAATCACGTTTCACACGTTTACTTGTCGTAAGAGAATTACCATCCGAAATCGTATATTCTCCCCTCACACCCGCCTTAAGACTCCACTTTCCGATACTGGTATTATAATCTAGATAGGCAGCCACGATTTGCTCTTTGTATACAAAATGGTTTGTCCGTGTCGTATCGTTTACCCAGGAATCATTCTGCAGCTTTTCGAAAAGAAGGTCATTATCGGACTTTACATTCGAATATTTAGCCCCCATCTCAAGCTTTGATTTTTTTGATAAGGGATGTTCATAGTCGAATTTTGCAACATAGATATCAATACCAATTGGCATTCCACTACGTTCATTTTCCGCAGGACCAATTGGTTTACTATTGATATCAGCATATTGATTGAGATAAGTAACACGTTTACTGCTCCTAAATTTACTCCAGTCCAGGTCAACAGTCAGTTTCCGTCCATTGGAATCTATCTTAAACTCATTATTAAGATTAGCCGAATAACGGTCGAACAATTCTTTGAAAGAAGACGAAGAGCTTAATATTGTATCATAAACGGATACAGCTGTACCAATGTTGGTTTTACTATTATTGTCATTGTATTCGGTATTGTTAGATCCATTGAATTGCAGGGTCAACGTATTTCTTGAAGATGTCTTTTGTTCAACACCAAAACGGTAAGAATGATTGCGCTCATCCTCATCCAATGTAGACTTTTGCTCGAAATATTTCTTTTTACCTCCATTCTGTATGACACGATCGATGTAAAGTCTTCGATAAGACTTTTCATTAGAATAAGCATATGATCCAAATAGCGTGGTATTATTCCTTTTGTAATTCAATGAAAGGGAACTATTTCCCCGGAACTTTTCACCATGCCCCGTCGTCAGATTAAGGGCTCCATTAAACCCCTCCATCCGATTCTTTTTAAGGACAATGTTAATCGTTCCCACCGCTCCCTCGGCATCATCTTTTGCAGCTCGGGTCGTAATCACTTCCACAGATTTAATTTGATTGCCATCTGTACTTTTCAGAAAATTAAGCAATTGTTCACCAGACATGTAAGTCTGTCGTCCATCAATGGTAACCGCTACACCCGACTGCCCCATCAACTGCAAATTATTGTTGTTGTCGAGGCTTACACCTGGTGCACGTTGGACAATATCCAATGCATTGTTGCCCGCTGCTAATGGAGAATTCTCTACGTTTAGGATCAGTTTGCCGGGTTTACTCTCGACCATAGGGCGTTTTCCTTCCACCGTGACTTCCTGCAATTTTCGGTTATCAGCATTAAGCTGGATTACCTCAAGTGAATGATCGGACTTGTTGATAGCAAAGGTGCCACTTCGATTTGAAGCATACCCCACCATCTTTGCCTCGACGAGATAGCTCCCCGGCCCCACATCTGTAAATTGGTATTCTCCCGATTCATTCGTCACGACAGCTTTTAGAACAACAGCAGAATTGACTTTCATCAGGTAGGCCGTTGCTAAAGGCAGCGGCACACTATCTGCAGATTGCACTTTTCCCGTAACCTTCACTTGCGCTTGGACAAAGGAGACAATCAACAAATTTAACAGTAAGAAGTAAAAACACTTTTTCATTAGGTTAATCATTTTTTAAGGCAATGAAGTTCCTATGATGCAGATATTCATCTGGTTTTGCAGATTCAATAAGCTCATAAGGGTTTCATAATGGTATTGGCTTGTATAATTTGTCTTCCACTCCATAGGAGCGGAAGACTTCTAAAGATTTATTTCTTTTTTATCTGAACAGACACTCCATCTTTTTTCGCATTGATGATCGTATCCCTTCGGATTACAATGGATGTATCAGCAATAACAATATGGTTGCTATCCGAATCATCAGTTTCCTCTTCTGCAGATTCCTTTTCTGGCAAAGCACATTTTACACCAAGCGAGGTCACCACAAATTCGACATCTCTTACATCCCTTAAATCTTTATTGTATCGGTCGCGGCAGTCGTAAAATGAGATGTCACGTAACTTATCCTCCAGGTTATCATTGATCACCAGTTTGGTACCTACGGGCAAAAACAATGTAACATTTACCTCTTGGTCCCGATAACGCTCACCCTCAGTCAACTGGAATGCATTATCAAAAATCAGTGCAGTTGAATCTTGTTTAAGGACATAATTGATTTTGGCAGCCCTGTCGGTAGCCACTTTATAGGTATTTCCTTTAGCAGAATATTCATAGCGTATATAAGGTTCCTGTAATGAATCTATACGTTCGATCCGGATCCGGATATCACGTTTCAGATAGGACGAAAAGTTATCGCTTTTTATGCCGACACCGCTTTTAACACCATTTTTTAAACGGATTACCCGAATATCATTTTCACTTAAAAAATACACGGATTGCTTTTGCAAAGGCTTTTCTTCGACAATGGTACTTGATTCTCTAAATTCTTTTGCTATCGAAGTTGAATAGTAGATAATCGCTCCTATCGATGCCAACCACGCTACGAAGAGCGTTGTTGTCAGATAATTATTCATCGGCTTCTTTTCAAAAAGAACACGTAGAAGTAAGTAAAATAATCCCGCAAGAGGAATGAATATAGACAAAAAACCAGCTATCAAAGCAAAAGGCACATCGTTAGGCTCCATTAAATAGAATGGTCCAGAGTCGTCCATTACATCAGGGATCACGTTTACAATAGCTAATGCAAAGAATATTAATCCGATAATCAATCCAATGAGTGTTGCCCCAACAAGGATGACAAAAAAGACACCAATGGCTTTTACAATGATTTGCAATAGTTTTGTCACCCCATCTCCTGTCCGATCCAATCCGCGTGAAAACGTATCCCGCACACCGCTCATTTCCTCGTCAAAAGAACGTTTAAAATTCTGGATATTCGGCGCTTCGCCCCGCATCTCCATTTTATCAGCCCTGGTCATAGCAGGTGGCATTACAATCCAAAGAATGACATAGACCAACAGCCCCGATCCTCCGATGATGACAAACAGTGCAAAAAGTAGTCTAACCCATTTGGCCTCAATCCCAAAAAAGTGACCTAGACCGCTACAGACACCACTGAAAACTCGATCATCGGGATCACGCATCAGCTTTTTGCCGACCTTAAAACCATCGGAATTCGTCTCGCGGCGAAAAGAAGCGTAGTCGTCCTGATCCTCCGATTCGAAATCACTCACCCTGCCCATCTGATCAATAACGGCATTTACATCTTCCATATTGAGGACCTCTTTACTTCCTGCCTGGATCTTCTCTGTAAACATCTCAGAAATACGGTTCTCAATATCCTCTAAAATCTCGCGGCTATCCTCCGATTGACCAAAATGCTTCTGTATATCAATCATGTACGACCGCAGTACCTCATAGGCATCCTCCTCAATATGGAAGACGATGCTATTTATATTGATAATTATTGTCTTATTCATCGCTATTGTCTTTAACTGGTTTAGTTGAATCATTGTTTCTACCTACCAATGATGTGTTTACAGCAAACACCAATTCATTCCAGGTAACATCCAATCTTGCAAGGACATCGAGCCCTTCTTGGGTAATTTCATAATATTTTCTAGGCGGACCTGAAGTCGATTCCTTCCATATATAACTCAACAAGCCATTATTTTTTAGACGTGTTAAAAGCGGATATAAGGTTCCTTCCACAACCAACAATTGGGCTTTCTTCAGTTCGCTGATAATATCGGAGGCATAAATTTCTCCTCGAGAAATTATGGATAGGATACAATATTCAAGTATCCCCTTCCTCATTTGGATTTGTGTATTTTCAGCTATCATAACAATACAAAGATATATGTATTTTATGGTACCATGCAATACATAGTACCATATAAAACAAAACAATTACAATAATCAACTGATTATCAGTATAATAATTTTTTAAAATTATTTAAATTTCATTTCTATCAGGAAATTTTTGGATATTTATCCCCATGATTAAAATCCTACTAGACTATAAATGGTGTTTTATTTGGGCCATCATAGTTATTGTTTTGTGTACGCTTCCCGGAAATAATTTTGATGCAGTGCCTAGCTATCCTGGCATGGATAAACTCGTTCATGCGGGTATGTTTTTCGTTTTCTGCACTCTCTTGTATAACGGTGTTATACAGCAATTTAGAGGAAAACCAACACGTTGGCTCCCTATTTTCATTGTATCATTCCTAGGCTTTTCATTTGCCGGATTGACCGAATTACTTCAGCTTTATATTTCTACTTACCGTAGTGGTGATTGGTGGGATTTATTTGCTGACTCTGTAGGTATTGGTATGGCGGGGTTTGCCTATCTATTGAACTACGTAAACAGAAGAGTGTAGAAGATCTTCTTCATGTACTCAGATCTATTTAATACTTTGAGCGCTTGGATCAACTATCGCTTCATCATGGGCTGTCAATACAACTATTGGGCACGAGCCAAAGTTGCGACAGACACTTTACATCCTAACGATTCCTGTAGCGTAAGTGCAGCCGAAACGATTGTCGCACCGGTTGTTAGAACGTCATCAACAAGTAAAACATGTTCTCCCAGCGGTTGTGAAAGCTGTCTACAGACAAATACATCTTCTACATTTTCATAACGTGATAGACGGTCTTTACCTGTTTGTGTCATTGTCGCCCGTTGACGTTTCAGTACATCATCCCGTAAAGGAATATTCATTGCCCGAGATAGGCCTTGCCCAAAATATGCTGATTGATTATATCCTCTTTTCCTGAGTTTACTCGCATGTAAAGGAATTGGAACAATCGCTGATAAACCGCGGTATCGTTCCGATTCAAGCAGTTTGAGACCATACTGATAACCAAGATATTCAGCCAAAAAGGGTTGATTATTGTATTTAATCTGGTAAATTAAATGCTCCACACGGCTCCCCTTTTGTAGGAGCATAAAAGAACAGGCCTCTTCGATAGGGACTTTCCCCCAAAGTTGCCTGGCAGTATCGTTATCCGAGTAAGTATGAAAATCGGTATAAGGCAAATGGAAATCACAGGCAATACAGATATATTTTTCCTGATATTTAAGCGCACAACCGCAACACGCACATTCCTTGGGAAAGAATATGGCGGCAAAATCACCCAGAATATTTCGTAGATCAAATTGCATACAGGTAACTCCCTCAGTTAAAGATACCAACAATCTTGTAAACTATGCCTCTGAAGTCTCCTTATCCTTGTCTTTTATTGCCAATTGTCCGCAAGCGGCATCAATATCTTTTCCTCGGCTTCTTCTTACGTTCGTAATGATTCCTTGGCTTTTGAGGTAGTTGGCAAATACATCGATCTTATCAGCTTCCGCATTCAGGAAGTCGGCGAGAGCAATTGGGTTGTACTCAATCAAATTTACTTTACAAGGCACATGCTTACAGAATCTAGCAAGTTCTTTTGCGTCCTCCAATTCGTCATTGAAATTATTGAAAACAATGTATTCAAATGTTATTGGGCTCTTCGTCTTCGCATAAAAGTATTTCAGTGCTTCCGCCAATGCAGCTAAGGAATTCTGCTCATTGATCGGCATAATCTCATTCCGTTTTTTATCATTGGCTGCATGTAACGAAAGAGCCAGATTAAAACGCACCTGATCATCACCCAACTTTTTGATCATTTTCGCAATACCGGCTGTAGATACAGTGATTCGTTTAGCAGCCATATTAAGACCATCTGCAGCTGTGATACGTTCAACGGACTTCATCATATTGGCATAGTTCAACAGCGGTTCGCCCATACCCATATAGACAATATTCGTCAGCGGCTGATTGTAATTTTCTTCAGCTTGTTTACTGATTAGTACAACTTGATCATAAATTTCATCCGCATTAAGATTACGTTTTCGATCCATATAACCCGTCGCACAGAATTTACAGGTCAGACTACAACCGACCTGCGAGCTAACACAGGCTGTCATACGTTCGGGTGCAGGAATAAGTACACCTTCTATGATATTGCCATCATAAAGTCTAAAACTGCTTTTTATCGTTTTGTCTGAACTGATTTGCGACTCCTTAACTTTGACAGCATTAATTGTAAAATTTTCTTTCAGCTTTTCGCGTAGGGGCTTGCTCAAATTACTCATTTGATCAAAATCTACACAGGATTTTTCCCATAGCCACTCGTAAATCTGCTTTGCACGAAAGCCTTGCTCACCCAACGCGGTCAGTTGATCTTTGATCTGACTCAAAGACAAACTCCTGATATCTATTATTTTACTTTTTTCAATCACGGTACAAAGATAAGAATAATTAAGTGACAAAAAATCCCGTTCTAAAGAAAATAGAACGGGACAACTGTTATGTATGTGTTTTAAAATAGGTAGATTCGCTATCCTTTAGCCATGTATGGCCTCTTTATTTCCGTAAGACTGGATCAGTTTACCCTCAAAATCCAACCATTCTTTCCAACGTTTGTCTACGTCGACATCCACGGAATATTTCCTTGCAAAATTCAGGAATGTGGTATAATGATTTGCTTCGGACACCATCAGATCGTAATAAAATTGCGCTAGATCTTTATCTTGAATATTTTGTGATAAAACCCTAAACCGCTCACAACTACGCGCTTCAATCATAGCAGCAAATAGTAGTCTGTCTATAAAAGCCATATTCCGGCTGCCATCTTTTTTGGAGAATTTCATCAGTTGACCGACATAGTCATCTTTCCGTTCACGCCCCAATGTGTAGCCCCGTTCTTTGATAATGTCAATAACCATTTTGAAATGCTCCATTTCTTCAATAGCTATAGCTGTCAATTCATGAACCAAATCCTCATGCTCTGAGTTGTTTGTGATCAAGGATATTGCATTTGAAGCGGCTTTCTGTTCACACCAAGCATGATCTGTCAGAATCTCCTCCAAATTTCCTTCAGCGATATTTGCCCATCGCGGATCTGTCAACAACTTAAGTCCAAGCATTCTACTATCTAAAATAATTTACTGACAAAGGTAGGTAATATCTCTGCTTAAAAAAAATGATAATACGCTCTTTTAGCTATCTTTATTAAGTACCGACCTAATTTTAGGTGCGATTTTTTCGCCATAGATCTCAATAGACCGCAACATTTCTTTATGTCCGGGTGCGCCAACGTCCATATGTGCTGAGAAACGGGTCAATCCAAATTTCTCATGGATCTCCAAAATTTTATCAACTGCATATTCTGCATCGCCAACGATAAGATGCCCCCGAGACGATCTGCCAAAGTCATATTGTGTCTTTTGATAGGGTGGCCATCCGCGACTTGCTCCGATCCGATTCATCTGTGCCGAGTAGATCGGATAATAATAATCCGCAATCTGCGCACTGTTATCACCAAAAAAGGCATGCATGTGAACACCAACTTGAAATTTTGACATATCATGTCCATTATCTTCATAAGCTTGGCGATACATTTCAAACAAATGGTCGAAACTTTCATACATCCCCCCAATAATTGCGAACATGACAGGCAAACCCAATTTTCCGGCACGGATAACAGATGAAGTGGTACCCCCTACTGCAACCCAGATTGGCAAAGATCCATTCTTTGGTCGCGGAAAAATTTCCTGATTGATCAAAGGAGCTCTAAAATTTCCACGCCAAGTCACTGGATTCTGTTTATTCAACCGTAGTAGTAGTTCCAGTTTCTCCTCAAACAAATCCGCATAATCCTTCAAATCATATCCAAATAGCGGAAATGACTCAATAAACGAGCCCCTACCTGCCATAAGCTCTGCCCGACCGTCGGACAACAGATCGACCGCTGCAAAATCTTGAAACAATTTGACCGGGTCAGCCGAGCTCAATACCGAAACAGCACTACCCAACTGGATGTTTTGGGTAACTGTGGAAGCCGCCGCCAGTATAATTTCGGGCGCAGCGACAGCATAATCTTCCCGATGGTGCTCGCCGATACCAAAGAAATCCAACCCAACCTGATCCATCAGTTTGATTTCTTCAATAATTTCTTTCATTCTATCCTGTGCAGCCTGGATCTGACCTGTAGTGGGATCTATCCTCGAGTCACCAAACATTCCTATTCCTAATTCCATGTGTCTTCTCTATTTAAAAACTAATTCAAAAATAGTGGGTCTTTTTATCAATTTATTTGATCTAGGATAAGAAATACTAAAAAAGAGACAGGGTTGTCTTAACCACTTTATCTGCATTGCCACTAAAATGGTGTCCACCTGAAAGATATTTCTTGTTAAAGTTTTTCAATCGAATCTTTTCTACCGGAAATTCGGCCTCATCATCTCCCAAAACAATGCTCGTTTTAATCCCCTCTATCCGATTAATCTCGGCAACAACGTCAAGGCTACGTTTGGTACTACTCCGCCCTAAGATGTCGGTGATATGAATCTCTAAATCTGTGGATACTGAGGGCTCCAACAGTACGATGCTTCGCACATTTTTCTTTACCAAGGGATCAATACGGTTTATGATAAAAGGTACTGCATCTGCTCCAAAAGAATATCCCACAATAAAAAGCTGCTGGTTCTGTCTTGCCAAAATAAGGTTTTTGAGCGTATTCGAGATATCCGCGGCGATATCCTTGGCGGTCTTTTTCTTCCAAAAATAGCTCTTGGAGTCAATAGCAGCCACTGCGTAACCCGCATCAGCAATCAGCTGACATATTTTATTTGAAAAAGAATTGAATCCACCATCCCCACTCAAGTAAAGTACCAGAGGTAATACTGATTTATTATTCCAATATTTCATTTCGATCAAACGTTGTTGGGCGAGTGCATGAAATCCCATGCAACCGATGATAAATAAAACGGTCAACTTCTTCATAGGATCAGTAATGCTTGCTTAATAAGGCTCCAAAGTATATTAATCATTAGGTTTCATCACCTTAACTAATGCAACAGGGAGCTGTATCAGATCAAAATCATTATCAAAGATAAGATATTTGTTTTCCCAAAAGGTCGCATACTTCTCTTTAAAATCGCGCAGACTATGATAATGTTTGAAGTTTCCCAAGCGGGTGGAAGCAAATTTCATAATCTTTTCTGCCGGACTATCCGTTGTTTCCAACCCAGTCATGGGAACCATTCCCATATTCAAATAGCTATAATTCTGAGCTTTTGCATAGCTGATCATCTCAACTATTAGTGCATCCATACTACCGCCCGGTGCTTCCAGCGACTTTCGGGTCATATCATAAGTACATTCATCCTTGGCATAATCAGGAATAATATTCAGGAAGGCCACGATTTTGTCACCATCATTTTTAAGAACAATAATATCCTGCTCAACGAGGGTTTCGGCGCTGAACATTCCCTGGGAAAAGACCATTTCTTTTTTATCAAATTCCCTCAGCCATTCATCAGAAATGGCCTTAAGCTCTTCCAAGGTCTCTAGTTGCTGCGGCGCTTTCAATACTGCTGTGGTAAACCCTTTTTTCTGAATTGCATTAAGTCCATTACGCAGTGATTTACGATCTTTTCCTTCCAGTGTAAATGCCGCTAATTCCAAAACAGCCTCTTGACCGATTGTTATCTTCTGTTTTCGAAGCGACGAGAAATGAACCAAACTATTTTCATCAACCCGATAGTAAATCGCTTTTAACCCATTTGCATAACAATACCGGTCAAACTCTTCAACCAGTTCTTCTTTATCTCCTTGTTCACAGACTGGTTCGTCCAATACTATGGCAAACTCATTTGCTAGTCGATAAGCTGTAAAACCCTCTGAAACCTCAGAGAAAAAAAGATATTTGTCCTTCCCCAATTTGAAAAAATCCATAGGTGACTGCCCAAATTCGTCCAACAGCTGCTGCGCCCGTTCTAGTTCAGACTTACTCGAATCCTCGTCGGTAATCAAACGCGGGCGGGCGAGCGCATAGATGAGTAGAAACCAACAAAAAATCCCCAAAACTTGCGTAATCCGCAGGAATTCCTGCCCGAAATTGGTATGTGGCATCAAATCATCATCAGCGAATAACAAAAAACTTCTTATGGTATGGTAAATGGACTGCCGCCAAGTAAACTCAATACCAAAATGCTGTTCATCAATAAAGTAAAAGCTTAATATTTCAAATAAACAGCCCCCAATCAATCCGACAGCAAAGGTTACGAATCCGATCCTTACCCAGCGAATATTACTTTTAATCCGATACTGCTTATAACTAATCCCCAAAAAGATAAGAGTCAACAGGGCTACTGATGCTTCCTCATAGTCCAATGCTTTAAACACATGTCCAAATAAAGAAAGCGCACTGAACACAACAGCTATCCAAAATGCCACACGAAAGCCTTTGATCAAATAGGCCGAGGTAACCAACAAACCTACTCCCAAAACGAATACCATAAACTTTGATGCATGGATAGCTTCGAGAGGTAAATAAAACCGGTCTAGCTTCATGCGATCTGCCAATGGTGGCGTCAGTACCGAAACAATGTTGACCATACCCAAAAAGAAGATCAGCAAGGCTGGTCCTACACGCGCTAAAAGCTGCCTACCGCGCCAAGCAAAAGCGATTAATCCTAACAATAGCGGCAGCCAGAATTCGAATACCCGATAAAGAATGGTTATGCCCAAACCTTCGGCTTGACCGTAACCGTATGCTTTGAAGATATATAACATGGTTAGTTCCACCGCCCCCAATCCTCGCAAAAAAGGGGATACAATCATCAAAACTACCGAAACCGTGTAGGCGATAGCTGCCGCCTCAAAGGAGTGATCCAAACCCAAAGCATACATACTGACAAAAGCATGGGCTATCCCACAGCACTCCACAACGATTGAAGCCAATACCGTCCCTAGGAGATATTTCATCTTCACTTCTCCAGAAAATATCTCGTCTATATTGGAGGCTACTGCTGGAAATTTTAATTCCACCCATCGATAGATCCCTCTATGCGTACGAAAAGACCATACCAGCCAGAATACAACAGCCAAAAGAACACCCAAAATCAGTAATGAAATCCATGCATCCCCAAAATTTTTATTGTCCCAAATGGTATATAATATTACGGGTACACCGATCAGAAAAACGGTTAACAATCCTACATAACCATAGAGAGCGCCAGCCTGATGAATCTGTGTCGTATTCAGATTCCTCTTCCGTAACTGAGTAGTCGTATAAGCAAGTGAGCTTATACCGCCCGCAGGGAGGAATACGCTGAGCAGGTTTCTTTTTAAGAAGAGACCTATAGCGATTTTCAAACTGATCGAAAGACCAATGGCTTTGAAACTTTGCACATACATCAGACCTTGCAATAGGACATAAAGCAGAGTTATACCAATGCCGACCGAAACCCAAGTCAGGTCTGCCGCCTTTAACTGCGGAATAATGGCGGCCAGCTCTTTCCGTTCATTTCTAAAAAAAACAAAGGCTAACAGAATGACCAAAACGGCTATTAGCTCCTTCCAATAGGTTTTTGGCGAAAAATGTCGAATGCGTTGAACAATAGTTTTGCCCATATTATCGTTTATTGTATAATAACCATCCCGTATTATAAACACGAAATAAAGCTAATCGTTTGAAAATGATAAATTGTTAAGTTTTCATCAATTCTTTTGACATTAATCTGTAATTTTCGCCCATGAAAGAGAAAAGGGTTTTGTTTATCGGACTGGTATGGCCAGAGCCAACATCCTCAGCTGCCGGTTTTCGGATGATGCAACTGATCGAGACATTCCTGGATCGTTCTTATCAAATTACATTTGCTTCCGCAGCAGCGAAGTCGCCCTATAGTGCAGCATTAAAACCTTTAGGTGTTGACGAACAGTCCATTGTATTAAACTCTGACAGTTTTGACGGATTTATTGCAGAGCTGCAGCCTGATATCGTTGTCTTTGACCGCTTTATGGTGGAGGAACAATATGGTTGGCGGGTGGCCCAACAATGTCCTGATGCTCTTCGGGTGCTCGACACCGAGGATCTCCATTTCTTAAGACAGGCACGACAAACCTGTATTAAAAACAAGGACGATTTTTCTTTCGAGGAATTATTTACCGACACAGCAAAAAGAGAAATTGCTTCGATATTACGATGCGATTTATCATTGATTATTTCGGAGTCCGAAATGAAAATTCTAACGGAAGTATTCCGCATTTCACCCGATATTCTCTATTATCTCCCTTTTCTTGAAAATGAGATTACTGCTACCGATATTAATGCCTGGAAACCATTTGAAGAGCGAAAAGACCTACTATTTATTGGTAATTTCATCCATGAGCCGAACTGGCATACCGTGCAATATCTAAAGACAACGATTTGGCCAATTCTTCGGAAAATGCTTCCGAAAGTAGAATTACATATCTATGGGGCCTATCCTACCCAAAAAGTACTTCAGCTGCATAATCCCAGGGAGAATTTTCATATCAAGGGACGGGCTGATTCTGCAAAGCTCACCATGTCCAATTACAGACTATTGGTTGCGCCGATACAATTTGGCGCTGGTGTAAAAGGCAAATTTATCGATGCCATGCAAACGGGGACTCCCTCCATCACAACTTCCATTGGTGCCGAGGCGATGAGAGGTAACCTAAGCTGGAATGGCTTTATTGAAGATGATCCTGAGAAATTCTGTCAAAAAACAGTGGAACTTTATAACGATAAGATCACCTGGAAAACAGCACAGACTAATGGCATTCGTATTATCAACGAGCGTTATGAAAAACGAAAATATCAAGCAGATTTCATGACCAATCTATCTTTACTTAAAGTACAATTGGATAAACATCGGCAGCAGAATTTTATTAGCCAGATACTCTTGCATCACACTGTACAGAGCACAAAATATATGTCGTTGTGGATTGCTGAAAAGAACAAGCAATAATTAATTAACCTCCCGCCACCAAGGGGAATATACGGTATCCAATTTATTCAGATGAACCAGTTCTCCTATCTTTGGGGTAATAAGTTTACTATGTTCCTTTTGAGCAGTTTCATAAAACTTTTCCATTGGCTCTTTCCATCCGTGCATGGCCAAAGCAAATTTTGAAGAGTGGACAGGCAGTGTGACTTTAGCTTGTAGATCTTTGGTTTCAAGGCCCCATTCTTCGGGTAAAGAGTGAATATAATGCCAAGCATCATTATACTGCCCATTTTCTAAAATAGCCAGGTCAAATGGACCAAACCGTTCACCGATTGTCTTAAAATGTTTTCCATAACCACTATCGCCTCCTAAAAATAAATTATATTTTGAAGTCTTCAAGACGAAGGAAGTCCAAAGGGTATTGTTTCTCGTGATCCTACGTCCGGAAAAATGTCTAGCGGGCGTAAAAGTTACCTGAAAATCAGGCACAAGATTTATCTGATCATACCAATCGCCTTCGACAATTTGTTCTGCTTTATAACCCCAGGATTCCAAATGCGCTCCTACCCCCAAACCACAGATGACCTTACCTACCTTCTCACGCAGTTTGATTATGGTCTCATAATCAAGATGATCATAATGATCATGGGAAATAAATAGGTAATCTATTTTGGGGAGGTCTGCTGCTGTATAATCCACTGCGATTTTAAACGCTTTGTTACTCCCCGGAACGGGCGAGGCATTTTCGCTGAATACAGGGTCTACAAGCAACAATTTACCATCAATCTTCAGGAGATAAGATGAGTGGCCAAACCACACCAGAATATCTTGTGACGGCAGGTTTTTTAGATCACATTTCATGGCCGGTAATGCACCCAATGGCTTAAGCCCCGGCTTTTTATTAAAAAGAAAATCCCACATTAAAGAGACGATGTTTACATCACTCTTCAAGGAAGGTGTCACCTCAAGATTATGAAATACACCATTTCTGAAATTAGGGGATTGCTTCATCCGCTCTAATCGCGCACCTTTAAAGCTTCCGCCAAACATAGGATGGACAAAATAATAGAGCAACCCACTGACTAAGACAATCAATAGCATCCCTAAAATAATCCACCCAATGTTTTTCATTTTAAAAACTATTCTTCCACATCATGGATTCGACAGGACGGATAGTCTTGCCATTATATTTTGCATTACCCTTTGTATTATAAAAAGTCTCTATCTCGCCTTCTACAGCAAAATAAATCAATTGACCGATTGGCATACCTGCATAGACTCTCACGGGTTGTGCAACAGATATCTCCAATGTCCATGTATTGCAAAAGCCCACATCACCTTTACCTGCTGTCGCATGGATGTCAATTCCCAAACGACCAGTACTCGATTTTCCTTCTAAAAAAGGAACATGTTTGTGCGTTTCTGTATATTCCTGAGTGACACCTAAATAAAGGGTATTAGGTTCCAATACAAAACCCTCCTCTGGAATTTCAAAATGATTAATTTCATTGTGTTTTTTGGCATCCAAAACGCGATCTGCGTAAGTTGCTAAATATTTACCCAAATGCACATCGTAGGAATTTGTTCCTAAGCACTTACGATCAAATGGTTGAATGACAATGCTGCCATTTTCAATCTCTTCAAGAATTCTTTTATCCGATAAAATCATGTGTATCAAGATAGCAAGAGCATCAGGCCATGCTATATAAATTCAAAAATACGGTTCTCACACAAATTTTTACGCTATTTTTTATTTAAAGTGTTCGTTTTTGTTAATAATTCGCTCTGTCGGGTGCGGATCAGCCTCATTTGATCATTCAAAGACGAGCGGCAGCCCGCTTTTCAAATGCTATCAACGCTAATCTCAGCAATCCACTCAAATTGATTTTGTCCTCTTCTTTTCAGACATGCTAATCAACATTTCAAATCGCTCGGCATTGAGTGTGCGATAATTTGCGATTTGTTTTTTAAATTTGGGTATGAGTCTAGTGTATTTACGTGAAATAGATAGCCAAACCAAATTTGCCATTTGGCGGATTGAAGAATCGGATGATGATTTATTGTCCAAACTTCAGTTGGATGAGCGTGAGAAGGCCAAATTAGGTTCTTTTAATAAAGGGAAGCGGCGCTTACATTGGCTTGCTACACGTGTGTTGTTGCGGACTTTACTAAATACTTCACGTTATATTGACTGCCCTTCTGATGCTAACGGAAAACCTTACCTTGCCAATTTCCCGCAGAAGATATCACTTTCGCACTCTTTTGACTATGCCGCAGCAATGATAAGTACCGAAGGAGAAGTAGGGATAGATATGGAAATTATCAAGACGAAAGTTGAACGGATCCAGCATAAGTTTCTCAAACCCGTTGAACTTGCTTTTATTTCACAGGGTGATACACGATACGAGCAGTTGTATGCCTGTTGGTGTGCCAAAGAGGCAATCTATAAACTTCAGGGGAATTCAGGGGTCTCTTTCTTAAACAACATGACCATACAACCCTTCGAATACCAAAAACAAGGTGTCTTGAAACTCGAACTGGACAGCAACCATATCCACCAGACTTTTGAGGTGCATTATGAAAAATTCAATGAATATATGCTGGCATATGCTGTTGGATAAGGTCGCTTAAAAAAATAATTTTTCTCAATTTCAGCGAATTAGCATTGTAAGCGCACTTTTTTTTTGTGCTTATTGAAAAAGCTTCTATATTTGCAGCATCACAAAGGAAATGGCCCGTTCGTCTAGGGGTTAGGACGCAAGATTTTCATTCTTGAAACAGGGGTTCGATTCCCCTACGGGCTACAAAAAAACAAAAATCCTGCAAACAAAATTTGCAGGATTTTTTGTTTTTACAACCTATAATCAGTAGTAACTCGAGCTTTATCATATACATCCAACAAAAAAGGCTATAATTATTAGTGTTAAACAAATAAGCTAATTTATATCTCGCGGAACAATAGCACAGCACAGAGTATATTAAGAGATAAAAAAGCCACTCCAAATATGAAGCGGCTATTATTTACCCTAGATAATAAAACAAATACCATATATCACTACAGCCCCTTTACATATACTTCGGCGATGGCAGATGAAGGTGGACGGTTACTCTCAGTAACAATACATTTCAAATAACGTGCTTTCGTCGTCGGAATATTGGTCATCAGTGTATGTTTTGGATTATTTGTACCGAAATCAACTTTACCTACCGGAATATAGGTTTTATTATCAGTGCTAGCCTCAAATAATACGGTTTTCAGATCATTGTTTGCTCGTCTTATGAGCTCAATCGCCATCATTTCGTACTCTTTACCCAAATCGATGATTAAGAAATGAGGTAATGGTGGTTCTCCCCCCATCCATACGTTATGCCAAAAGGTCTCCGTTTTACCATCCAAAACATTCTCCTTTTCACCGCCACCGATCCATTCGGATGAAGCCTGAATAACCTTCCATCCTGTACGGGCGATATCTGGCGGTTGAAATGAAACGGGTATCAATATGGTTGACGCTTCTGGATTAATACTATTTTTTGAAACAGATTTGATCCGTAAAGGCAAGGCATATTCTCCAAATAAATTTGTGGTTCCACTAACAAGCCCCTTTTTGATGATCGTAAAATCAAAGGTCGCCTTATTTTTCTTAGCATTGACTTTATAGGGCATATCCGACAATTGATATGCCGTCTTCGGGAGTAATTTCAGTTTCTTATCATCAGAAACTGTTCCGTTATAAGTATCCAAAATCTGTGGATCGATTTCAACGTCATATGCAAGATCCCATTGATTAGGATAATTTGTTATAACCGAGGCCTGCCCCTTTATTTGTTCTGATCCCGTTGGTGTCAATTTAATCTGCTCAAGTTGCAAACCCGGTGAAGCGAATGCTAAAAAAGGATCTTTAACATTGGGAATAAGCAAAGTTGCAGCCATCTCTGGTTTCAAGGAACGTAATATGCCCCCCTCAGCTTCAATTCGGCAAGGAAGGACATACATTTCCTTATACTTCCCCTGTAATAATTTTATCCGTTCACTATCAAACACTATTGCTATATCATGTAAATAATCTTTCTTTTCAAAAGTCAAAGCTACTTTGTCAATTTTATAACAGTCCGCAGGAAGTAGCCTATAATTTGTCCCTTCTCGAGCATTATAATCAGCCAGATATGCTTCATCAATCTTAAAGTTCACCCTCGCTTCCTTCTGCCCAATTCCAGCTTTAACGACGGTCACATTGTAATCAAACTTCCCCCAATCAAATACGGTTATTTTATTCTCTTTATAATCTCGGATATAAATGGTATCGTCTACCATATTATTCATCCGGTCGTCCTTCTGACAGCCATTAATTAGGAATAGAGTCAATAGGCAAACACAATAGGATATATAATTTCTCATCTTCTTCAGTATTAGTAAATTTGCACTACCATCCATAGTTCTGTGTAATGTTGACCATCTCGCTCAATTGCTTTTGATGTATCGGAAAAAAATAATGCTTTGGCTGAAAAACTCGTCTTCCAGGAAAAACATCTTTCGTTCTTTCCCATGAGGCTTCATACGTTTTGGCGGCAACATTGCGCGTGTAATAAGGTTCGTTCATTTCCTGCTCTGCGATCATCCAAGTTCTTAGATCCGGATAGCGATGCCCCTCAAAAGCCATTTCTACCATCCGTTCTTTGCGGAGCAATACCCGAAGCAACTCCTTATTTCCTAATACTTCAGGATAAGCGACCTCCATTTTATTCAATCCACTACGTTCACGCACGAGATTGACATAGCGCAATGCTTCCACTTCATCCCGGTTTGGTTTTTCATTACATGCTTCCGCATAATTGAGGTATATCTCAGCAAGGCGATAATAGGGCCAAGCAAACTGCCCCCAGTTTCCCGACTCGATATCATTTGTCGGGTCACTCATTCTTCGCCAAAGGTACCCAGATTTTACACAGTCACCTGTTGTGGTATAGGTTGATGTTCCGCCATCAAAAAATGTAACCTTCTTCATGCCATGTAATGTATTGATCCAGTACATTCCATTAGCCAAAATAGAGGCGTAGAAGCGGGCATCACGTCCCACACAACTGTTATGAGCTTTGAAGTTCCCAAAATTGTCCAATGGGTGAACATAGTTATCCGTAAATCCTGTTTCTTGATACCCTGATTTTTCATCAATAATTGGTTGGCCATTGGTACTATACCCTGTTACCGGATATCGTCCAGAACTTGCCATGGGATAACCATCTACCAATTTCAATGATGGCGCATATCCGCCCCAGCCCGTTGTCACTACCCGAGGCGGAGCTGTACGGACATTATAATTAAAACCATCGTCTGACCAGCGGCCCCAAATAATTTCTGAATTCCATTTTTCGAAATAAATACCCATATAAGACTTTATAGCTCGACGGAAGGAATTTGTCTCTTTATTGTCCTGATACAGTGCATACAGATTTAAATCAATCACATCTTTGGCCGCTTTGGCCGCCAGCTCCCATTTAGTGAGATCGGTAGTCTGAGGAAACAAGAATTCTCCGCTTTTATTCTTCATTCCAACATATAATTTTGCGCCATTGAATAGGGGACGTGCCATATACAATAACAGTTCCGATTTTGCAGCCATAACGGCACCTTTTGTCAAGCGACCATACCATGCCTGATCTGTAATCTCCCGCGGCAACACCGCTGTTGACTTATCAAATTCCGAGAGAATAAAATCTACATTGGCTTGCAAAGTCATTCGATCCACTGACCTAGCGTCGATCTTATCATCAGCAGCTCGATCACCCCAAATATATACTGGTCCATAGCGTCTTAACAGCAAGTAATAAAAATACGCGCGTAAGAATCTCGCTTCTGCCTTCATAATACTTTTGGTTGATTCATCTAATTCCAGATTTTTATCAATATTATTGATAAAAACGGTCGCTTGGTTGATTCCTTGATAATTATGTACCCAAGTCGCATATTCATCCGTGGTAACACCCCATCCTCCATTAGCGAAGTTGAGCCAAGGCACCCAAGCCACCCAAGAAAATAGTGCTTCATCACTCAGCGGGACATTCCCCCCCTCACTATTAAACATATCATGCTCAACGGGTAGATAACCATATACCTGAGCTAGATATCTCTCGGTTGTAATACGCTTCATAAACGTCTCATCGAGGGTTTTTTGATTGGCCAGATCGACATCTAAATACTTGCTGCATGCCCCAAAGAAAAATGGCACCAAAAGACAAGACAGGAGGTAAATATATTTTTTCATCATTTTTTCAGTTAAAATATCACACTTAGACCAATATTAAACACACGCATTTGCGGGTAGCTGCTTCCCGACACTGTTTCCAGTTCAGGATCCCATAACTTGAATTTACTGAATGTAAAGACATTCACTCCTTGTGCATACAAACGCAGGGAAGATAACTTCCATTTTTCAATCCATTGTTTGGGCAATGTATAGCCAAACTCCAAATTCTTTAAGCGGATAAAACTCATGTCCCGCTGCCACCATGTTGATGCTTGGGAATTATTTGCAATGTTAAGCGACAGACGTGGGTAGAGCGCATTTGGATTGGGATTATCAGCACTCCAGCGGTTATCCGCGACATCTGCATAAATTTGTCCCGAATTCCAGATATTGCCCGTCTGTCCGTACAAAGGTCCTCCCGCAATAATCCGGGTGATATCCCCCACACCGTGAAAAAATGCTGCGATATCGAATCCTTTCCAAGATACACTCGTTCCGAAACCATACGTCAACTGCGGCATATCGGTATCACCGATAGCGACCATATCTTCAGAAGATATCTGCCCATCGCCGTTGATATCTCTGTACTTCAAATCTCCTGGATGAGGCCCGTCACCATATTTTTGTACTGGACTATGTGCGATTTCCTCCTCCGACTGAAACAAACCCATCGCGATTAGACCACGTTGCTGTCCCCAACGTTGTCCTATATCCGATTGGTAGGCCCATATCGGGGTGGGTTTATCATCAAAGATTTTTTTGTTGCGATTATAAGTGATATTACCCCGAACCTGAAGGCCGAAATCTCCTTGATGATGGTTAAATTCCAAAGAACCTTCTACCCCTTTATTCTCCATCTTACCGATATTTACTAACGGCTTTATATTAACTCCGACGATAGATGGAACACTTTCTTGTGGAATATAAATCCCTTCACGTTTCTCGGCAAAATAATCCGCCTGAATCGTCAACTTATTGAACATGGTTAATTCCACGCCGATATTGCGCTTCAAAGCACTTTCCCAGGCGACCAAAGGATTTCCTGGATAACCTGTTGCAATTCCGGTCAGTATTTTCTTCCCTGCTAAACCAAATGTATATCCACCACGATCTTCCATCTCCGAGTTATAGGCAAATCGGCGGCGCCCATCAATCTTATCACTACCGATCTTACCAATGGATCCCCGTATCTTCAGGAAATTTATCACAGGCAATAACGGTTTAAAGAACGATTCATTACTCAACACGTAGCCCATCGCCAAAGACGGAAAGAATCCGAAACGCTTTTTGGGTGCAAAATTTTCCGATCCATTATAGCCAAAGTTTCCCTCGATAAAATAGCGGTCCTGATATGAATAAGTTAGGCGGGAGGCAATCCCAGTATTACGATAAGGAAGCGCTGCAATGTAATTTTTACTTGGAAAATTATTCGTTCGCTCGCGCATAGAAAATAAGAATAGCCCACCTAAACGATGTTTGTCAGCGAACAGCCGATCATACATCAGAGAACTTTCAAAGTTAATCGCCCGTTCGCCAGAATGAAAGTCTTCCAGTTCGAAATAGTCGCTTCCAGCACCGTTATCTATCAAAATAAGATTTCCATCACTGTCCCGTGCATTCTTCTTGTCTACATAATAGGTGACTGGATTCTTCCGCCTATCTAAAGATGTAGAGTTCTTCGCATCCCAAGAAAATTTGACATTGGCTCTTAATCCCGGTGTTATTAATTCAGAGAAATCCTGCGTTATTCCAACCAAGGACTGTGCATTATTCCAAAAATCTTTCGAATACCCTGTTGTATTTAGAAAATAATAGGGACTCATTGCATAGGCTCCTGTCGAAAATTGCGTTGGAGTGGCCACGGGGGTGGTATGCAGGATGATATCATACATGGTTCCTAAATCCACTCCCAAACGATTCTTTGTTTCAAACTGATTGGAAAGATTTAAATTAACTTCGGTCGAAGGTGAAAGCCGAATGTCTACATTTGACCGGAAATTGATTCGGTCGAAATTCACAGAAGGATCATAGTTGGATGTCTTTCGAGGTTGAAAAATCCCATTTTCTTTCATATAGGAACCCGACACATAATACTTAATAAAATCTCCACCTCCAGTTACATTCATGTTGAGCCTGCCATTGGACGTTCTTTTCTTAAATATTTCCTGCATCCAATCCACATTAGGGTATACATCCGGATCTAACTTATTTATATGCTTGTTGATTTCCTCTGGCGATAGTGGTGCCACACCAGATTGTTCATAATTAAGATCGTGATAATAGTCCAACCATTGTGCAGCATTGGCCAGTTTTGGTAGTCTTATGGGTTCCAACATACCACGTTCTACACGTGCATTGATTGTCGGTTTGGCGCTTTTCTTCCCTCTTTTCGTGGTGATTATCACAATGCCATTGGCACCTCTTACCCCATATACCGCTGTCGCAGTCGCATCTTTTAAGACAGAAAAAGACTCCACATCCTCAGGATCAACTAAATCCATGGGACGTTCGATTCCATCGACCAAGATCAATGGGCTGTTACTTCCAGCGAAACTACTGACTCCCCGTATCCAAAATGATGTCGCCGATCCAGGTTCACCGGAGCCTTGTACAGTAACGACTCCCGCCATTTGTCCAGCCAATGAACTACTGATTTTCGCAACGGGGCTTTTTAACTGTTGAGGTGAGACACTACTAATAGCACCTATTACACTGATTTTACGCTGTTTTCCGTAAGCAACTACAACAGCTTCCTCTAGATCACTCACCGCAGCTTCCAATGTTGCATTTACTTGATTTGAGTTTCCGATAGGCTGTTCGATAGACTGATACCCCACCAAGGAAAATACAAGTGTCTTGTGCTGATCTTCCACTTCCAAGCTATATCGTCCCTGTGCATCGGTCTTTGTTGCTACACTTGTCCCTTTAACCGCAACGGTGACGCTCTCCAATGCATTCCCCTTTGCATCTGAAACGACCCCGGTAATCTTTTTTTTCTGTACCCGAGCGACACTTTGCGACTGTTTAGACGATGTAGGTTTTGCCACGATCAATACCGTATTCAAATTTAGCTCATAAGCGAGATTTCTTTCGGTCAAAAACTCTTGCAGGACCTCCTTAAAGTTTCTATTTTTTGCTTTAATGGTCACCCGCTTCTGTTTATCGATTAATTTATTATTGTACAAAAATTCGTACCCCGTTTGTTTTTGAATCTCATCCAGGACA
The DNA here is from genome assembly GCF_059420745.1 of Sphingobacterium sp. GW821-FHT03E03. Classification (NCBI taxonomy): domain Bacteria; kingdom Pseudomonadati; phylum Bacteroidota; class Sphingobacteriia; order Sphingobacteriales; family Sphingobacteriaceae; genus Sphingobacterium; species Sphingobacterium sp. GW821-FHT03E03. The sequence goes on along the minus strand of NZ_JBWKUH010000010.1, from coordinate 83,052 downwards.
TCCACCAAATGTCCGTTTTTTATATCCAAGGTTACTTGTTGACCAAAGCTAGCTGCATGGACATGCACCAGGGAGATGATGAGGATTAGTATACATACTTTCATCCTGATAAATGCTTTTACAAAGAATTTTTGTTTAAAAAAGCAACTTTTGCTATTCCTTTTATACATTTGTATAAGTTTGGTGTTAAATGGTTTATAACTCAATTAGGTCTATTTAATTGCTAAGCATCGATCGGGAGTGTTACGAGCACTTCCGATTACTTTTAGCTTCATCTCGTATTGTCACATAACAAGGACCCTCCCATCCTGAATTTTAAATTTATAATTGGATGTCTTTTCGAGCTGCTTGAGTAAATCTGAAAGCTTCTTGGTTCTTTTCATCATAGCAGTAAATGTATCTGTTGAAGTCGATTGTATCGTGATCTCCTTGATATCATACCATTCTTTTACTTTTTGAAGCACTGTTTCTATATCATCTTCTGTAAAGCGGAAAAAGCCATCGCGCCAAGCCAAGATCTCTTTTAGATCGGCCTGCTTCAATACGATTTGCTGTTGTTGTGGATCTGACTCCGCTTGCATACCCGGGGCTAGAATTTTATGCGTGCCGCCCAAGCTGACCTCTACTTTACCTTTGATCAAAGTCGTCAGCGTTTTGGTTTTGGTTAAATCGGATGACACATTAAACTGTGTTCCCAGAACTTTAATCCGTGTTTGCTTTGTTTCTACGATAAAGGGCTTGGCGGGATCATGGGCGACATCAAAATAGGCTTCACCATCTAAGAAAACTAATCTATTGGCTGTCTCAAAATGTACGGGGTAAGTTAAACTGGATCCCGAATTCAAATGTACCTTTGTCCCATCAATCAGTTGTAGCGTTAAGGCGCTCCCTTTGGGGCTATGAAATGTCCGTTTTTCAGAACCGTGCTCACCATGTTTAAGCTGATATAACAACGTTCCATCGTTGTCTCTAACAATAGTCAGATTACCTTTGTCCAATGACTCGGGATTATCGGCAGAAATCGAATATTGCTCACCAGTAGACAGTGTAAGTATGGGCGCATTCCCATCAGGGAGAGCGATCTCATTCGCTAAAACCTGTTTGGAATGTGTTATCGGCGCCGTTTCGCGCTTTACGAAGTATACGATTGAAAAACAAAAAAGAATAACCGCAGCAGCTAAACTACCCCACTTGACATAGTTTATTCTATTTCTTCCTCTGTATGATAATTCTTCTTTGTCTTCTTGAATACGATGGGAAAGCTGCTCGGCCACGCTATCTCTGTCAAATCGTTCTGAACGTGCTGGGATCTTCTCTTCCAGGCTCTCAAACAGCGATGAAAATTGGGATTCATCCAGATCATCCAATTGATCTAACATCTCTTTTAACTCAGTCCGCGAGATTGTATTTCGGAAATAATTGGTCAGCAAATAGCGTAGTCTTTCTTCTTGCATGGTCAAATTGGTTCGTACTTTCTAAGTTTATTTTAGACAGTACACCACAAAAGCAAAAAAGGACTACATGAAATATTCTTTTTTTAAAAAAAATAAAAAAATAGGGATAATAATAGGTTTCTTCCAGATCGCGCCTGTTTCAGTGATTTCGATGCTCTGGCAAGATGATTTTTTACCGTGTTTTTAGAGAGGTTTAGTTCCTCAGCTATCTGTTGACAGGGAACTCCTTCGACCCTGCTCAAAGTAAATATAAGTTTTTGTTGTGCCGGTAACTGGGAAAGATAACACTCAATTTCCTCGGACAGCTCTTTTCGTTCGACCATCCGATCTGCGGTCTCGGATTGGCTCTCGATGTGATAGGCTAATAGTTCAAAAGCAGCATGCGAGCGCTTAATACTCCTTAATTTGTTAAAGCACTCTCTTTTGGCCAAAACATATAGAAATGGCCAAAGATCTACATCTTGTTTTATGCTCATGCGATTGGTCCACAGCTTAACAAATACTTCCTGCACAATATCTTCGCTCCAACCCGTATCTTTCAGCAAATGAAAGGAAACATCAAAGATTCGATCTGCATACAGCCGGTAAAACTGTAGCAAAGCGGCCTCACTTCCCATAGCAAGATCCTGAATCAAATTAGCTTCATAAAATTCTTTTCTCATAACCCAAGTCCCAACTCTTCAGTATATTGGTCGTTTTTCTTTTCCGGTTAAAAATCAGTTTATTGAGACAATTTAGCAATTCTTTCAACAGCACTGCCTTTTTTTATTTAAAGTTTCATTTTCTCATAAAAATAAATTACTTGCGCATCAGCTTATATTATATATATTATTTTCTTGTTTTGTCCAAGGCCTGCAACTTCATTTTTTTCATTAAACTTATTGATATACAGATTTTAACCTGAATATATCAAACTAATAAATAGCACTTGGAGCAGCCTTTTCCTGCAATTCTTTATAGTGCAAAACCTGTTGCAATACATCAGGATTTTCGATAACTTTTGGCGCAAACTTCGAACTATTCATATAGGTGAGTATGGATTGCAGCATCTGCTTTGCAACAGGTCGCTGCGCTAAATCAGTCGCTAGATCAAATGAAGCTACCATCAGTTTGCCATTTCCCACTGCCCCCTCAAATAGTGAAGCTAATTTTCTATTGTTTGCAAAATTATCGATCATCTCTACGAGGGTTTCGCCGCCTTTGACCTGATCCATCAACATTGTTGTCGATTTGATCTGTAAGTCCCACCACTGCCAGTCGGTATGTCCCGCTGTTGGAAAGTCAGCGAATACAGGATGTTTTGGATCACAGAGCAATCCCATTGTCCCAGCCTGCTTCGGAAAGTGTACCGGGCTCCAAAATACCGGAACAAACTTGCCCTCGATACCTGTAATTTTTTTCCAATCAGGATTTAAAAGAACCTTCTTGCCGGCCTGCAGCAGCCGTAAAGCTTCGTCTAGCTCTCTTGTATAACTTACATCAGCAAAATCAATTTTATTTTCTTTTGGATACACCCATATATTCCAATGATTTTCATAATTCGTGCCTTTGAGATTAACATGAACTGTCAGTTTTTTAGCCTGTTGTATCGCCTGTAGTGGCACTTCAAAGCGGCCTATATTCCCATTGTGTCCCTGGCCTACGACTGCTTGAAAGTGACCTTTTGCAATAGTTTTCGTATCCTCTTTCACAGACCACTCGACCAACTGATCGCTCAATGCTGCAGCACCATAATTGCTAATGTCTAAAATCCCCTCAAATACTTCACCATTGGTATATACGGCTTTGGAAAACTGGAGCAAGGGAACTACTGGCGCACAAAACTGTCTAAATTCAGCTGCTGAAAGAATATTCTTACTATCCCAAAAGGCATCCAATAGTCCCACCAGAGCTGTACCTTGGCCTGGGAAATCATGGAGGTCCAATAGTTGATAACCGCTGATACCCGGTGTTTTTAAGGCCCGTTCCAGCTCTTCTTTATAAAGAATTGCTGCCAACTTGCCTGATGACATGGTATATGCCTTCGCTTTATGCAATAGACCCTTGCGTTTCAGATCTTCGGCTACAGCAATAAAGTTTAACGGCTTTAAAACACCTGTATACTTTTTAATCTCCTCCAAATTGGGGTAAACAGCGTATTGTCCGATCTCATGGGTAACCACAGGAATAGAAACACCATCCAATGAAGCACTATAATTTTTATTAAAGACAGGAGGTTCACTATTAAAGACCCCCTGCCCTCTCACCCATCCCTTTGCCGTCCACTGCGTAATCAGAAAATCGTCAAAGGGTTCGCCAACAATTCCATGTCCTTGTTGAAAAGTAAATGATGTCGCCGTATATAGATGTCTCTTATCTTTCTCTTTTAAGTTTTTTACCAGTGCATTAAGAGCATCGAAATCGCCACTCAACTCATTCCCCATGCTCCAAAAGCAAAACGATGGATGATTGCCATATTGCCTGATCATCTTATCGGCTTCCTCATATAAAAAACGTAGCACGGCATCATCCTTACCTGCATTATTCTCCCAGATAGGCAATTCGACCTGAAGATAGAAGCCCATTTCATCAGCTACAGCAAAGGCTGCTTCCGGAGGGCACCAAGAATGGAACCGTAAATGATTGAGGCCCCATTGCTTTGCCGTCAAAAATACTTTCTTCCATCCTGCCTTATCCATTGGAGGATGCCCCGTCAATGGAAAAATGCTGCATTCCAATGTCCCCCGAAGAAACAGGGGCTGCCCATTGATTTCCATCACCGTGCCCTTCTTTGACAATTCACGCATACCGAACGATGTACGCATCATATTGACTCCCTCACTCGAATGGCACTCCACTTCCACATCATAAAGGTTTGGTGAAAATTCGCTCCATGACCGGATATTTGTGCCAAGGTCATAGCTCAATTGTATAGTTGAATCACCGGGCCTTAGTAAAACCACCTTTTCTATTGTCGGAAGATACTTCCGCTCATCTTTAAATTTGGCTCTTACCCGCAATGTGCTACTGGCATTTCTTTGTGCTTTATTTGAAAGAACGACCTGCAGGTCTACACGTTTTGCTCCCAAAACCGGAAAAGTACTTACTTGCTTGATATGAACTCGATCCATTGCTTCAATGTACATCGAACCGATCATTCCATTCCACATAATCTGGGTATGATCCGTGTAAGCATGTGCCATATCATCGACACTGATCGCCAACTTCTTACGATTATCAATACGGATAGTCAGACGATGTTTTTTTCCGGCCTTTAAAAAAGAGCTTAAATCAAATTCATGTGAACCTACAAGACTGCGTTGTTTTTGCGGAACTTCAACTCCGTCAACCCAGACATTGGACTCCCATATAATCCGTTCCAGTTTCAGGATCATTTCTTTACCCGCCCAGCCTTTCGGAATAAACAACTCCTTGCTGTACCAGGCTGCCCCCACATACCGATGTTTCCTTGTCAGGTGTGAAAGTTGGGGTTTTGTAAGCGCTGGTATTAAGCTATTTGCAGTTCCCAGTCCTGCATCGTCAGTTGTCCCAGGTAATTTAATGGGTGTTGTGAAAGACCTATTAGTCCAACCGTTCTTCACACCCATATCCTCTGGATCAAGTTGTACACTCCATTGTCCGGCAAGATTGAGCTGATGCCCTCCAACTGCCAAAACACAGTAGCTCTGTAGAAGAGCAAGCAATAAAATGAGATAACGATGCATGTCTGAATTTAATTATTTAGGGTGACTTCCGCTATAAAAGAGCGTAGTATTGATAAACAACCCTGATGATTGGGCTCTAATTGCCTCACCTGTGCAAGATATTTCTTAGCCAGATCGGAATCTCCTTTACCTAAGTAACCCAAGCCCATTACATATAAACAATGAATCCTATTTTTATGGTCAAGATCATCCTCCCAGATATCCATATCAGGCAATGAAACTGCAAAATAATCGATTTTAAAAGGTTTGTCTAGATAAGTTTTACCATGATCAATTAGACTTTGGAAACATTGTTCAGCTTTTTCTTCTTGTTTAAGCTCAAGCCATGCCAGCCCTTGAAAAAAGATCTTGTCTGGTTGTGGATCATTATAAAAAAGAGCCTGTTGGGGTTCCTGAGCCCCCTGTGTAGCTTTGATGAGATAGGCTGTTGCCTCCTCCTCATTACCCAACGAACCGTATGCAACACCTTTGTAATAATAAATATCGTTCTCCTCCATTGTAATCAGTTTGCCCTCACCAAGATTATGCGGATAGCTGTCAATAGCTGTCAACAAGGCTAAGGCTCCCTTTGGATCATTGGCTTTTAATCTTTCTTTTGCCAGTTCCAGATGACAGATTGTATATTGACGGGACACCTTCCCTTCCCCACCTTCCCAAGGTTTAAACTGTCGGGAAGCCAGCAATTGTCGAGCCTCTTGGTACCGTCCCAGAAGATTGAAAAGTGTAATCCGTTCCAAGAAAAGATCATCTCGACTAACGACAAGATCTGCATAGCGATCCAATAGCATCAATCTTTCCGCGTAATTGTATCCTTGTTTCTTATAGAGCTGGTGGAGTTCCATCAGCAACCGCGCATCTGTCTCATCCAATGCAAATGCTTTTTCAAGCAAAGCAACAGCCCCTTCTTTTCGCCCCATTCGATTATAATAGGCCAGAGCCAGATTCCGGAAAACGGTAGGGAATTGTTGATCCAATTGTATTGCTTGCTCCCAACAGTCTACAGCATCTTGATGTTGTCTCTTGCCGTACCATAGATTCCCCAGGTAGTAATATGCTTTTGCATCGTCATTATTGTGCAGGATTGCATCCTGAAGTATAACGATCTCTTCCAACCGATTTGGGAAGCAATAAGTCGGGTCCATAATACGAGCTTTGTCATAATAGGCTTTTGCTTGATTATTTTGTCCGATACAGGCGTTAAAATAACCCAGTGCATAATATATCATTGGATATACCATTTGCGGATCATCGATTGTTTTTTCCAATAACTGGATGGCTTCTTCATACAGACCAGCTTGAGCAAAATCCAATGCATATTCCACCACACTCTGTACATTGACTTTACATAAATCTAGAATAGGCAATAATATAGTCTCGTCCTTTGTCAGCAAGTACCATTCAAATTGACAGCCTATATTGAATGGATCTATTTCCAGAGAATCTTTAATGTAACTCAACGCTTCGTCTACCCGCCCCAGTTTTCTTAAAATCGAAGTTTTTAATTGCCGGGCTTTATGATGTTTCCAATTTCGGTTTATTGAACGTTCTATTTTTTCCAGAGCAACGTCCCACTGTCCACGCGTTGCATCTATCTGTGCAAGCCCAAAATAACCTGCATCCTGCCAGGCAGCATTCCAGGTTGCCTTGTAAAAAGCGACATAGGCAACTTCCAGTTCCCCGGATAATTGTAAAGCTAAGCCTAGATTATAATAGGCCTCGCCATCGTAAGGATTTGGATTACGTTCGGTAAGTCGCGTAATTGCGGTACGGAAGTAAGGGATGGATTCGGCGATCTTTCCATTTCTCAATAAAAGAGCACCCATTGCATTGTTACATCGTGCATCATGCGGATCCCGTCGCAATGCCTCAAGATAGTAATCCACAGGGTTATAGGTTGCGTGCCGATATTGTTCAAGGTGTTGTCCTGTTAGGAACAATTCCTCCACAGATTGAATGTCCTCTGGTATTGACGCAGCTTGAGCCGGTTCTGGAATATCTGTAATATCTTTTTGTTTTTCCAATTGATAATGCAATATTTCATTTTGATCACTATCATAAACCGATAGAATCAAATCAAATGGATCACTCTGCAAACCAGAAACAGTTTGTTTATAAATATCACGGGGGGAACAATGGATCTTTTCTTCGAGATATATTCTCCCTTGCTTATCCCTCAGAACAATATTAAGTCCTTCAAATGCAGCTGTTGCATATAGAATAATGTCGGCACGCTGCTGATGGACCTCCATATTGAGGACAAGCTCTTTCGTTGCATTCTTCACATGACCAACAGCCGCATAGGGCATAAAATATTGTGACCATGATTTCACCTCATAAGGCTGTAACCAAGCAAAATCGGGCTGATTGTCGGTGTAAACACCTGCCATTAATTCGATATAAGGACCATTTTCGTCCGTCAGATTCCGGTCCCAAGCTAAACCGAAATCCCCGTTACCCCATGTCCATTGCTTCTTTCCCGGAGAAATGTGGTGATCCGCAACGTGCAACATACCCGCATTGGTGTCTCCTGCCTCGTAACCTCCCACAAAATTATATTTTGATTGGATGGCCATATAGGATGTCGGAACAGGAATATTCTTATATTGTGCTATATCAACTCCAGCTGAATAATCGTATTTATAATAGGTTCCTGTCGCGATCGGAAATGTTGAAACTTCTCTTTTGCCATGATCAAAAACTGCATTTACATCAGGTGGAAAAACAGAGTAATAGTCATCATTGACGACAACAGCTGGATTGGCCCACCAGAGGAAAGTCTGCGGTAAGGCCGTGCGATTATAGACCTGCACCTTTATTTCAATAAAGGCTTTGTCTGGATAAAGTGTAAATCCCTGCATGCCCTTCATCCGAAACATGCGTTCGATTTCATTGCACCATACGGTCACACTACCATCTGCATTATGCTCAACTAAATATTCTGTTGGCATGAAGGTAGTCGGGCGGTGATGCTGGGGCCAATTGAATTCGATTCCACCCGAAATCCAAGGCCCTGTAAGTCCTACCAGAGCCGGCTTTATCACCTCATTATAATAAACAAAATGCCGTTCCCTGACCTTATCATAGGCCATGTGAATCCTTCCGCCGAGTTCAGGCAGAATCATCACTTTGATATATTCATTTTCAATAAAGAGTGCCTGATAGATCTTATCCTGTTTCTCATCACTAATTTTTTCAATAATGGGATAAGGATATACCACACCTGAGCTACCTTGGTATACACGTTTTTCAGCAAAAATTGGATTTTTTTCCATCGTACCAACCTCGTAGGTTGGTATCGCCACAGGTTCCTCCCAAACTTTTACTATACCGCGCTGATCGACTGTAGATTTAATCAGGTAACGTGTCAATTCTGTCATGTTCTGAAGAGCTATTAGGTTATATACTATAAGTTGATTTAATTATAAAAATGGATTCCTATATACAAAAATCAGGGTATTATGGCTTCATCAGACCATTCCTGTTCAATTTCCTCGAGACTTTTGCCTTTGGTCTCTTTCAATTGCCTCCACAAAAAGGCATAGCCAATCAAGCAGACTATTCCATACAGCCAAAATGTGCCCGCCGCTCCCAAGCTTTGATTCAACATCGGAAAGGTATAGGTAAGTACGAAACATGCTATCCATAACAGCGAGGTAGCTATAGCCATCGCTTGAGCTCTAACTGCCGTAGGGAAAATTTCAGCAATGATAACCCAGCTCACCGGCGCTAACGTCATCGCATAAACCGCAATTCCAGCTAATACCAGAAGAAGCACAAAGATGCCGCTGCAATTGAAATAGTAGCAAGCACCTAAAGCCGCATAAATACCAAAAAGTCCCGCAGCACCAAACAACATTAATGCGCGACGCCCGACCCTATCGACCATATACATTCCTACGAAGGTAAAGATGACATTGATCACACCGGTTATAATAATATTGAAGAGCATCCCCGAAACCGTGTATCCCGCAGCTGTAAAAATCTCTTGTGCATAGTTAAAGATCACGTTGATGCCACACCATTGTTGAAAGACTGCGATAAAACTTCCGAGCAGCAGCAACTGCAATAATTTCCCTTTAAATAGATTTCTTTTCTTTAGTTTATCATGTTTTTTATTGGCAGCGTCAATGGTAGCCATGTTTTCGTTAGCATAATAATCACCACCCATCCGTAAAAAGACACGTCTGGCCTCTTCATGCTTTCCTTTGTTGTATAGCCATCTGGGACTTTCCGGGATCAGGAAAAGCAGTAATAAAAAAATAACTGCTGGAATAGCTCCTGCCCAAAACATCCACCGCCAGCCCTGCTGTCCATTCCATGTTGTAGCGATAATCTCGTCAGGTAACACAGGTTTCGCAATTAGCCAATTGACAATTTGCGCTGCGAGTATACCCAATACAATCGTCAGTTGGTTGATCGAAACAAATTTTCCACGACTCTCCGCAGGTGCTATCTCGGCAATATACATTGGTGCCAAATTGGAAGCTACACCTATACCTATTCCGCCGAGCACCCGATAGATAATAAAGATGTTAAGGTCAGCAGCCATGCCTGTTCCTACTGCAGAAATAATAAATAGAATTGCAGCCGTATAGATCAATGGCTTCCGTCCATAACGATCTGCCAACCCTCCTGAAAGTAATACACCGATAAAGCTGCCTACAATCGCTGACGACATCGCCCAACCTTGAAGCGCTGGGTCAGATTCCAAATGAAAATATGCTTCGTAGAAAGGCTTCGCACCTCCAATGACAACCCAATCGTAGCCAAAAAGAAACCCACCAATAGCGGCCACAAAAGTGATTAACAGCAAATACGTCGTCGCGGTCTTTTGCATAAGAATTTACATATTTAGATTTATTGACGTAAAATTACTGGAATACTGCATGAGAATCATGTAAGTGAGCACGATAAACATGTAAAATATTATTATTTTTACAGCATATACCAAATTTCCTAACTTATGATTCGAGATACGGATGTAATTGCAGAAGGATTCAAAGGAGAGAAGGCTATTGTGCTTCCTTATTCCGTGTGCAACTATCAAGCACTGAATAATATCACTTCAAAATTGCACATCACACATATCGGCTACTATCCGACAGCAAAAAAGCATTACCGCGATCGACAGGGGGGCTGTACAGAATATATTTTGATCTATTGTGAGAAAGGGCGCGGCTGGATCAAACAGGATGAAATGCTATATAATCTTTCTAGGAACGACCTTTATATCATTCCAAAAGATACAACACATTCCTATGGATCCAAGGCCAATGATCCCTGGAGTATTTATTGGATTCACTTTCAAGGTACCGAGGCTTCCCTGTTTGAAAACATAATCGGACAGATCATTCATATCAATGATACTGACTCAAATAAACACACTGATCGTTTGCAGCTGTTTGAAAGTATCTACCAAAATTTGGAAATGGGCTATAGTCCAGAAAATTTAGAATACACGAGCTTCTGCCTTCAATATTTTTTGGCATCTATCAAATATTCCACTCAATATGAGGAAAACAATCGAGTTAAGGTCGATAATATCATTCAGGATATCATCATGTTTATGAAGGACAATCTGGAGAACAACATTAGTTTAGATGAAATTTCAGCTCATTTCAATTATTCAAAATCGCACTTGATTAACCTCTTCAAGCAGAAAACTTCTTATCCACCCATGGTATACTACAATCAGTTACGCATGCAAAGGGCCTGCTCCTATTTACAATTTACGTTACTGAAAATTAAAGAGATCGCTTTCAAATTGAATTTCTATGATCCATTTCATTTTTCCAAAGCTTTTACCAAAGAGATGAAGATGTCCCCCCAAGATTATCGGAAAAAGTATCAGAAATAAGTCGATTAAATTTCACAGGCCTTCCTGTTAGAGATTTCTATCTTCACAAAAAACAACTTTCTCTGAAAGACCATATTTCAGGTAAAACAGGCACCACAATTTCTTATAGCCCCATTTAGCATGGGTCTATTTCAGATAGACTCCTGTCTATAATCTACCCTGACGAAAGAAGATCAACCTAACAATTTATAGCGATGATACCTCGCGCTACCCCACAGCCAGAACTACTTTTAAAGTGGAAATTTGGGTGATCTTTTTTCGAGAAAAGCGGAAACTCCTTCTCTGAAGTCGTCAGTGCCGAACAAGTGACCAAATGCATCCATCTCCACCTTACTACCATCTCGCTTTCTATCTCCGGCGGCATTGATGGCATCGATGGCATTGGCAACAGCAACATGCGACCGTGTAAATATTTTTTGAAGGATTTCCTCTGCTCTAGCGATTAGCTTTTCTTGCGGGACCACTTCGTTAACCATGCCCATTTCATAAGCTTTTTGCGCATCAATCATATCGCCGGTCAAGATCATCTGCATCGCTCGTCCCTTTCCTATTAACGCAGGTAGGCGTTGTGTACCTCCATAACCTGGGATTAATCCCAGTGAAACCTCCGGAAGTCCCATTTTTGCGTTTTCAGAAGCGATGCGCATATGACAGGCTAATGCCATTTCAAGTCCGCCCCCTAACGCATAACCATTGATAGCGGCTATAACAGGTTTCGGAGCTGCCTCGATAAGATCTGTAAATATAATATGGCCGCGCTCGCTCAACCAACGGGCCTGAACGACAGACAGGTCGGTAAACTCTTTGATATCTGCACCGGCCACGAAAGCTTTGTGTCCAGCTCCTGTCAAAATAATACCACGCACATGATTATCCGCATTAAAGTGCCTAAAAATCTCCTGTAATTCATCGAGTGTCTCCCGATTCAGGGCATTCATTTGAGGTTCGCGATCGATTATAATATAGCCAATGCTATCTTTAACCTCATATTTTAAGTTCGAATATTGGATCATAAAGCTAAAAATTAAAATGTATGGATGCGGTGAAGGTATCTGAAGGAACCCCATCTCCACCTTTGTAGCTCAATCTTTTTTTATACTCTAATCTAAGCAATTTAAATATATTATCCACGCCTACCAAACCTTCAACATAGGGTCTATCGCGGTCTGCTTTAGTTTGAATGATACCATCTTTATCCGCCTCAAATTGAATATTTTCAGGGGTGACAAAAGGATTATTCACGTCGCTTAATTTTCCATAGAAAGCCTTGAAGCCAGTAACTTCACGCCATTTCAGTCTTTTAAATAAAGGGATTCTATTGAAGAAAAAACCGTTCCAATTGTGATAATAGGTCAATTTTAAAAACTGATCCGATGCAAATTCCGAAGTGGCCATCAAATCAAAATTTACCAAAGGCCCAGATTTATCTCTAGTGACTTCGGGAAGCTCTAATAGGGTATATGGCAAATGTTTCCCCCAGATCCTTCCACCTGAAAACTGAAGATCGGCCTGACCTGCCGGAGATAGAAATAATCTTTTGAACACACTAAATCGCAAAGCATCATAACTATAATCTGCCCCCCAAAAGCCTTTTAAACCCTTGTTATATTGAAGAGTAAAAATTGGATATTTGTTTTCTACCGTTCCACGATCCAGATTATGATAAGTAAAATCTTCATTTGGAGCCCAGCGCAAAATGACTTGTAGATCGTTGGTATTTACGCGACGGATAGTGTCTGGATTAGGTAAACTATTCACATAAAATAAATCGCCCCTAGGCTGTCTACGGGTATGTGTAAATGCAGTTCCAATACTAACATGGTTACCGAATTCGATCAGATGATCAAGGCGATAGATATCATTGAATTGCCACTTATTTGGTCTGTTCTTTCCAAAGGACCTGAAAAATCCGTCCCCTTTTAGGAAGCCTAAATTGCGCCCCGGCTCCATGACATCGTGCTGGACGGTAAAGCGCAGGTAGTTCGCGGGGAATTGAACAATACGTTCTCCATTTAATGTAAATGCTGTACTCAGATAATACTTTATTTCCTTGTCTTTATCTCCATAGGCGGTATAACCCTCTATAAATGCTTTCTCGGAAAATAAACGCGTTGTCCGACCACTCAATCGAATACGATTACCTTCATAGTTATTTCGGCTATAGAGATACTCTAATGGTCCGAACTCAAGCTTCCCTGCATTATAATATCCCTTGGCCAATAGATAGCCTAATGCAACTAACTGATTGAAAGAACGCATGTTTTGAACGGAGTCAACTTTCTGATAGGCTCCCAATTCTGCCTTGCTTAATGCTGTAGGTCTGACTTGAACTATTGGGACTTTTGTTGCAGACTGCAGCAGGTACCTTTTTTCAACAGGGACACCAACAAAATTCTCATTTGAGATTGAATCTGTCCTATGTCCCAGATACTGCGTTTCGCGCCGGCCATATAAAACGTCGGATTTACTTCCTCCAATCAACATTTTCAAATCGGTATGTACCGGAAGCATACTACCATTTTTAAATTCGCTGTACCCCAGATCAATCTGTACATCATTGATCCAGTTGATATTTGCAGTCTTTCCAATATTCAGTGTCGCCTGATGAACAGCATAACGTGTATCATCTGATATCAAAAGTACACCGTAGAACAATAAATCAATCTTTGACTTACCCTCAAAATGAAGTTCGATATAGTCTTTACCAGCTATTTGAATGGTATCCTGTATACGATATTTGTAAAAGGCTGTTGCGCCGCTGGCTATTGGACTCAATATACCCTTATTCGTAACCTGTATGGTATTGTCATAGAGATCGACATCTCGAAGTATTGTTTGAAAACGGGTCTGCCAATTGTCGTTATTAAAAAAACGGGGATTTAGTTCGGTTTGATTATGGCTGATAACGATCTTCTTGCTTCGGTTAGGATCGTATGAAGAATAAACATTCGCATAATTTTCTTCCAAATAGAATGGTGCGATTGTTACCCCCCTAAATACAGCTGAATCTATATTCTCAAAAAGAAACCGAAACGGCTTTGGAAATTTCTTGGCTTTATCTTCAGGGTTTACAAAGCCAAATTGCGTCTTCTCATATTCGTCAAAACGAATTTCAGGGATACGACTATAATGATTTTGTGAGCGATGGGCAATTACCTGCTCTATTAAAGCAATCGCAGGATCTTTCGGCTTCTTATTTTTTCTATTAATAACAACCATATCCAAGGTATTATCTTTCGCCGTTAACCGGACAGTCATCAAAGAATCACGCCCACGACGGACATCAACTGTCCTTCGTTCATAAGCCACAGCCCCAAATACCAATTGCTTGTATTGCTTTTTATCCAGAATCTTAAAATAACCAAGCGTATCGCTGACGCCACCGCCATCCTCCCCAACCCAGTTGATGGAGACGCGACTAATCCCCTTTCCTGTCTGTGCGTCAACAACCTTTCCACGGATAAATTCTTGCGCAATTGCTTCTCCTCCCATCAGTAGGAACAGCAACACACTCAAAAAGCTTATTGAAAAATATTTAACACACACTTTAAACACCATCTGCAAACTGATAGGATTTCTTTTTTACAATATACAATTTGTATTCAAGAGTTATATCAATAAATATAAAAAAAGCATAGCGAAATCGCTATGCTTTATTAAACAACAAGTATTTTAACAGAAACTTTATATTAATTTTAAAAGACAGTCCGGATATACTCCGATAAGAATTGTCAATCCAACCGCAAGCAGTAGAACAAATGAATAGTTCCACTGCACATTTACACAAGATTCCTCACTGTCTCTAAAGTACATTGCAACCACCACTTTCAAATAATAATAAACTGCGATAGCAGCATTAATCACGGCCAAAATCAGTAATACAATGTGGTAATCTTCCATAACCGAAGAGAACATCATAAACTTACCAATAAATCCGGCGGTTAAAGGAATACCTGCAAGTGAAAGCATAGCCACTGTCATAGCAAATGCTAACATTGGATTTCGTTTTCCTAGTCCATTGAACGCCTCAAAATGTTCGGATCCCGTTGTCTTCTTTACAAGGATCAACCCTGTAAATGCTACAATTGTTGCGAGTGAATAGGCCAGCCCATAAGCAAAGATACTGTTGGCTGAACTCGCTCCGACGGCGATAATTGCAAACAACATATAACCCGCATGAGAGATACTGGAATAAGCCAACATGCGCTTGAAAGAAGATTGCATTAAAGCCGAAATATTTCCGATAAACAATGTGATAATCGCTATAATCAAGAATACAGGCTCCCAGAAATCTTGTAAAGGAAGTAGACTGTAACTAAATAAGCGTAATAAACCTGCAAAAGAAGCCACTTTGACCACAGTACTCATATAACTTGTTATCAAAATAGGCGCTCCATCATACACGTCTGGCGTCCAAAAGTGAAATGGTGCTGCCCCAACTTTGAATGTCAGGCCAACGATAAGCAATAAGATACCACCATAAAATAAGGGTGAGATCGCATGTGGATTATTCACAACATAGGCTTTTATCTCATCCAGATCGAATGAACCTGTGGCTCCGTATAATAACGCAATACCAAACAGTAAAAATCCGGTCGAAAATGCGCCCATTAAAAAGTATTTCAGTGCAGCCTCATTTGACGCTTTATCCCGTTTACGGATACCAACTAAAATATAAAGTGCCACGGACATGATTTCTATACCCAAAAAGAGCATGGAGAAATTGTGATAGCTATTTACCAAAACAGCCCCCGTCAACGAAAATATCAGTAATGAATAATACTCTGCAACCTGCCCACCTTCATCAAAATACCCTTTGGAAATAATAAATATGCACAAAGTAACGACGATGCATAAAACCGAAAAAGCAATCGCGTAATGATCGAAATGAACCATCCCACTGAAAAGAGGTCCCTTGTCAGCTGTCCAATCGTTCAATAGAAAACCAATCGCTACCAAGAATCCAAGGATGGAAACCGGCAAAAGCAAGGTTTTCGCTTTGAACAAGCCAAGATAAAGAACAACTAATGCTAATATTGAAAGTGTAATTATAGCTCCCATACAAATTGATATATCTATTTATCTGCCTAAAAATGTGCTTAAAACTTCCACTGAACCCGCAGAAAGATTCAATAAGAAATTCGGGAATATACCGATATAAAGAATCAAGAAGGAGATCAAACTCAATACAACGAGTTCGCCACCTTTTACATCTTCAAACTGCGTGGTTTTGTCCGTAGTTTCCCCCAACATCGTCTGCTGATAAAGGCGAAGTGTATAGACAGCCCCCAATATTAACGTTAGTCCGCCGAAAACTGCAAACCAGAATCCATATTGAAATACACCTTTCAATAACAGAAACTCACCAATAAAACCGTTGGTTAGAGGCAGCCCAACTGCTCCCATACAGATAATCATAAAAAAGATCGCTAATTTCGGAGCCTTGCTCGCAATTCCGCCAAGTTCTGAAAGACTGCGTGTTTGTGTACGTTGCTGCACGATATCCAGTACATAAAAAAGCCCAATGACCGAAATACCGTGATTTAACATTTGTATTGTTGCGCCACTTAGACCATTTGTATTCCAAGTGAAGACCCCCGCACTGATCAATCCAACGTGCGCAATAGAGGAGTACGCGATCAATCGTTTAGCATCGTCCTGTTTAATAGCAATGATAGAGGCATAAACAATTCCAATGACACATAAGATCATTGCAAATTGCCCATATAAAGCTACGCCCGTAGGAACCACAGGCAATAACCAACGCATTAAACCATATACCCCCATTTTCAACATAATACCAGCCAACAACATCGTTCCGGCCGCCGGGGCATTTGTATATGTATTCGGCTGCCAAGTGTGAAACGGAAAGATGGGAATCTTAATCGCAAAGGCGATAAAAAATGCCCAGAATAACCAACGTTGTGTGTTATCCCCCAGCTCCAAAGCGATAAAAGAAGTCCATTCAAAATCGTGGTTTGGTACCTGTTGATAGAGATAAAGAATTCCAATCAACATCAAAAGGCTTCCCAAAAAAGTATAAATGAAAAACTTTAGATTAACCCGAATACGGTCACCTTCGCCCCATAGTGCGCAGATAAAATAAATTGGAATCAAAGCGATTTCCCAACCCACATAGAATGTAAAAGCATCCAATGCCATAAACACAAGCAGTAATCCAGCTTGCATAAAAGCCATCAATGCATAAAAATTGCCCTTGTAGTCTTTAGAAAAAGTCGTCGCAATAATGAAAGGCATCATTCCATTGGTCAATAGTATCAGCGGCAAGCTAATCCCGTCTACCCCGAGATGAAAATGAATATGCAAGGCAGAAATCCACTCCCAATTTTGTTCGAATTGCATTCCGCCATTTGGATCAAATTGACAAAGGAATGGGATAGTCAATGCGAGCGATACGATTGATAAAATCAATGCTATTGACTTGGCGGCATTGGTCTTTAATAAAGCTAAAATCAATGCGCTGATTAACGGCAATAAAATAAGTAAGAAAAGGTTATCCATCGATTATACTAAATATTAAAGACTCAAAAATCCATAAACGAAAATAGCAATCACTCCAATTACCATCATCAATAAATAAAACCCAACATTTCCATTTTGAAGCAAGCGGAGTACTTTTCCGGTATCGAATGTTGCTTTACCGGCTCCATTAACAATACCATCAATACCACGTTGATCCACGACCTGACCAAAGAAAGTCGATAGCCAGTTGATCGGGCGTACGACGACTGCATCATAAAGTTCATCCACATAAAATTTATGGTAGGAAAGATTTGCCAGAAAACCACGCGGAGCTTCATCACCTGCTGGTATCTGCTGACGTTTCACATAAACGTTGTAGGCAAGTCCAACCATAATTAATACACCAACTACTGAAACAGCCATTAGCATATATTCGGTACTATGTTCCAAATGATGTGCCGCAGGAACCAATGCCTTCCCTTCAGCAAATACCGGCTCAAGAAAATTCTCCAACCAATGGTTTCCACCTAGCGCTGCGGGTAAATTGATCAATCCACCAACAACAGAAAGCACCGCTAATACCATTAAAGGGATTGTCATACTTTTTGGTGATTCGTGAAGATGATGCTTTTGTTCCTCCGTGCCTCTAAATGAACCAGAGAATGTCATGAATAGCATTCTGAACATATAGAAAGCAGTCATTAACGCGCCCAAAAATCCTAAGCCCCATAAGAGCGGATTGGCAGCAAATGCATTGGCCAATATTTCATCTTTAGAGAAAAATCCGGAAAACGGAGGGATACCTGCAATTGCTATTGTTCCAATTAGCATGGTGATATAAGTAATCGGCATCGCTTTCCTTAATCCACCCATTTTTCGCATATCTTGCTCATCACTCATACCATGAATAACTGATCCTGCACCAAGAAATAATAAGGCTTTGAAGAATGCATGAGTCAATACGTGAAAAAATGCACCCGTAAATGCTCCCACGCCTAGACCGAGAAACATATAACCTAGTTGTGAAACTGTAGAATAAGCCAGTACTTTCTTAATATCATTTTGCGTTATTGCAATTGCAGCAGCCAACAAAGCAGTACAAATCGCTATAATGGAAATCAGCTGTAATGTAATCGGTGAGAGTACAAACAATACATTGGATCGAGCGATCATATAGATCCCCGCTGTAACCATAGTCGCTGCGTGTATCAAGGCCGATACGGGTGTAGGACCAGCCATGGCATCTGGCAACCAAGTAAATAGTGGAATTTGTGCGGATTTACCTGTTGCAGCGATAAATAGCAGTATGGTGATACTCACCACAGCGATGTCACCAACAGCAAAATTCTTTGCCCCTGCAAATACCGTAGAAAATTCAAGTGATCCGAAAGTCCCCAGGATCAAAAATACCGCCAACAAGAATCCTAAATCACCAATTCTATTCATCACAAATGCCTTTTTCGCAGCATTTGCATAGGAAGTGTTTTTATACCAAAATCCGATGAGTAGGTAAGAACAAAGTCCGACACCTTCCCAACCAATAAACATGACTAGATAATTAGAGCCCAACACCAAGAGCAGCATGAAAAAGATAAATAGATTCAAATAGGCGAAAAACTTACCGAATCCGTTATCATGATGCATATACCCAATAGAATAAATATGGATCAAAAAGCCGATACCTGTCACAATCAACAACATAATCGCACTCAATGGATCCACTAAAAAGGAAAGACTTATTTTTAGATGCCCCACTGAGATCCAGTCAAATAGATGTTGTTCGATAACTCCTGCTTGTCCAGCCTGTCTTGATTGATATACTTCAGAAAAAAGGATACAACTGCAGATAAAAGAAATAAAAACCACGGCACTGCCTAAAGTACCAATCATACCTTTGGAAAATGCATTTCTGCCCAATCCATTTACTATAAACCCGATCAAGGGCAAAAGGGGAATCAACCAAATTAATTCACTCATCGTATTTATTTCTTAAGTTCTACCAACGAAGTTTATTTAAGGAATCGATATCCACAGACTTCGTATTCCGATATACCATAATAATAATAGCCAGACCGACGGCTACTTCCGCGGCTGCAAGTGCCATAATAAAGAAGACAAACACCTGTCCTGATGAATCCCCATGCTGCACCGAAAAAGCTGCTAATAGCAGGTTGACGGCGTTAAGCATCAATTCGATGGACATCATAATAATAATAACATTACGACGGATCAATACGCCGATTACACCAATAGCAAAAATAATAGTGCAAAAAATCAAATAATGATTTATCGG
Source organism: Sphingobacterium sp. GW821-FHT03E03 (assembly GCF_059420745.1). Taxonomy (NCBI): domain Bacteria; kingdom Pseudomonadati; phylum Bacteroidota; class Sphingobacteriia; order Sphingobacteriales; family Sphingobacteriaceae; genus Sphingobacterium; species Sphingobacterium sp. GW821-FHT03E03. The sequence continues at coordinate 63,261 of NZ_JBWKUH010000010.1, read as the reverse complement.
TACGCCTTGCAACTGTTGAACAACTGTTTCCATTAGATTTGTTTAGGTTCTTTCTTAGCTAATAAAATCGCTCCTATCATGGCTGTCAATAATAATAAAGAGGACAACTCAAAAGGAAGCAAAAATTCGTTAAACAATACCTTGCCCAGATTTTTCACCAATCCAATTTCAGGATTAACGACAGTCAAGGGGTTGGAGATCTCAAACACACGATATACTCCAAAAAAGGTCACCAAAAGACAACAACCGGCAATTACCCCCATAAATTTAACCAGATTGGATTTCATCGGTTCGGTATCCTTATTTAAATTGAGCAACATGAGCACAAATAAAAAGAGTACCATGATCGCCCCCATATAGACAATAAAATTGACCACAGCCAAAAACTGGGCATTCAATAAAATGTAATGCACTGTAAATGTGAAAAAGGTAATGACCAGATACAAAACACTATGTACAGGGTTCTTTGTAAAGATGGTCATCAGCGCAAAGAAAATAGACAAGAAGGCTACTAAATAAAATACTGTCATAATTTCTTGAATTAGCTCTTTAATTTGGTAATATCAAAGGTCGGCTCGACCAACTTATCCTTCCCATATATAAAATCCTTACGTAGGTAATCTGCTGTGACATGTGGACCATCCAAATAAATAGCTTCTTTTGGACAGGCTTCTTCACAAAGACCGCAGAAAATACAACGCAACATATTAATTTCATAAACTGATGCGTACTTTTCTTCGCGATAAAGGTGTTCTTCACCTTTTTTACGCTCGGCAGCAGTCATAGTAATGGCCTCCGCAGGACATGACAACGCACATAATCCACATGCGGTACAGCGCTCACGTCCCTCCTCATCTCGCTTCAGCGAATGTTGCCCTCTAAAATTCTTCGAATAAGGTCTTATTTCCTCAGGATACTTGACAGTAGGGATTTTCTTGAAAAAATGTCTCAATGTAATCCGTAACCCTCTAACAATTGCCGGAAAATAGATTCTTTCCGAAAAGGTCATTGGTTTTTGTTCGATTACTTTCTTACGATTGCTTAGTTGCATAAAAATCCTTTCTTATGATGAGAAATAAGTATCTTTTATCAATGTAAATACACCTGTAAGTACAATATTGGCAATAGCCAACGGAATCAGCATCTTCCAGCCCAGATTCATCAATTGATCATAACGGAACCGTGGTAATGTCCAGCGGACCCACATAAAGAAAAAGATAAATCCAAATATTTTAAGGAAGAATACGATGACACCAATAATTGTGATCCAATTTGCTGGCAGCCCTAGGTCATTCATAAAAGGGAAATTATACCCTCCAAAGTAAAGAGATGCCATCAATGCCGAAGAAACAAACATATTAATGTATTCAGAGAACATATAGAGCCCCAATTTCATGGAAGAATACTCTGTATGATAACCGCCAACCAATTCAGTCTCACATTCTGGTAAATCAAAGGGAACACGGTTACACTCCGCAAATGCACAAACCATGAAAATAATAAATCCAAGTGGTTGTGCCCAGATATTCCAATTGACGAAACCAGATTGTTGGGCTACAATCTCTTTAAGGGAGAGACTTTGTGTCACCATCAATAACGCGATAATGGAAAGGCCCATAGCTATCTCATAGCTAATACTTTGTGATGCCGCGCGAATTGCTCCCATTAAAGAAAATTTATTATTGGATGCCCATCCGCCCAACATGATACCATATACCCCTAAAGCGATCACACCAAACATGTACAATATACCGACATTGACATCTGCAACCTGTAGAGAGACCACACGATCTCCAATCTGCAATTCCTGCCCCCAAGGGATAACAGCCGAACTGATACAGGCGGTAATGATCGCGATGGTCGGTCCGACAATAAAAAGCACCTTATGTGCACCTGCGGGGATAATCTCTTCCTTAAAGAAGAATTTTCCACCATCACACAAGGGTTGCAAAATTCCAAATATACCAGCCCGATCCGGACCATATCGATCTTGCATAAAACCGGCAATTTTACGCTCGGCAAGTGTTGAATACATCGCAATCACCAAGGTAATAACGAAGATCACAGACACCAATATTAATTTTTCGATAACAAAAGACCACTCCATGATTCCTGTTTATTTCAATTTTTCTGTTCTAGCCAACTGTTCGCGATTTTGTTGCTGAAGTATCGGATTCTCCCTCACTACTTTTGGCGGGTTAAATAGTTCATAATGATTGGCCGAGATAACAGATTGTTGATCAATTTCTGTCGGTTCATCCAAAATCCAGTCGCTCGTTTTTTTGCGATCAAAGCGGCAGGTATTACAGATAAATTCTTCTACCTCACCAAATTCATCTTTCCGCGCAGTTACACGGATAACTTCTTCTCCCTTATACCATAAAGTCACTTTACCAGAGCAAGTCGGGCAGTCACAATGTGCATCTATCGGTTTCGTAAACCAGACCCGATTTTTGAAACGGAATGTCTTGTCAGTAAGCGCCCCAACAGGACAAACATCAATAACATTACCTGAAAAATCATTATCAATTACGTTTTCAATATAAGTAGATATCTCCGAATGATCTCCCCGTCCCAAAATACCATGTACCCGTTGATCTGTCAATTGGTTAGCCACATAAACACAACGATAGCATAAGATACAACGGTTCATATGCAATTGAATTTTGTCACCTATATCAATACGATCAAAAGTCCGCCGATCAAATTCATAGCGTGTATCAGCACTTCCGTGCTCGTAACCTAGATCTTGTAATTTACATTCCCCGGCCTGGTCGCATATCGGACAATCCAGTGGATGGTTGATCAAAAGGATCTCAACAACACCCTTTCTCGCCTCTACTACTTCTGGTGAAGTGATATTTTGGATCTCCATGCCATCCATAACAGTAGTCCGGCAGGATGCCACTAATTTTGGCATTGGCCGAGGATCCTTCTCAGACCCTTTCGAAACCTTCACTAAACAAGTCCGACACTTTCCGCCACTCCCTTCCAATTTTGAGTAATAGCACATGGCTGGCGGAACGATGTCGCCACCAATTTGCCTTGCTGCATTCAATATGGTTGTCCCCGGTGATACCTCCACTGGTATACCATCGATTGTGACCTTAAACTTTACATCTTCCGCTTCTGCCATGATATTTATAATTTATCGTTACAGCTTTTATTATGATACAATTGGTTGCAATGGATCTGCGTAATGTGCCAATCCATAATTTCTTGTTTGTGATTCTTCAGGATGTAGTATATGCCATTCAAACTCATCCCGGAAGTGCCTGATAGCCGCTGCTACTGGCCAAGCGGCAGCATCGCCCAATGGACAGATTGTATTTCCCTCGATCTTGCGCTGTACATCCCAAAGCAAGTCAATATCGGACATCGATCCATGCCCACTTTCTATTTTATGCAACACTTTTTCCATCCATCCGGTTCCCTCACGACATGGCGAACATTGCCCACAACTTTCATGATGATAGAACCGAGCAAAATTCCAAGTGTTGCGGACCACGCATTGATCCTCATCAAATACGATAAAACCACCCGAGCCAAGCATGGTTCCCGTTTGAAAGCCCCCATCAGACAACGACTCATAAGTCATCAAGCGACTGTTTCCAGCAGCTGTTTTGAGGATAAGGTTTGCTGGAAGAATAGGCACAGACGAACCTCCAGCCACAACAGCTTTCATCCGTTTTCCGTTGGCTATACCACCACAGTATTCATCCGAATAGATAAATTCCTCTACCGGTAGACCAAGTTCGATTTCATATACCCCAGGTTTAACGATATTACCACTGGCTGAAATCAATTTAGTACCTGTACTACGCTCGACACCGATCTTTGCGTACTCTTCTCCGCCCAAGTTAATAATGGGAACGGTTGCCGCAATAGACTCTACGTTATTCACTACAGTCGGACAGTTATATAATCCTGCTATTGCAGGGAAAGGTGGTTTAATACGCGGATTTCCCCGCTTCCCTTCCAAAGATTCCAACAAAGCAGTTTCTTCCCCACAGATATACGCACCACCACCTGGTTGGACATAAATCTCCAGATCATAGCCTGAACCCAATATATTTTTACCTAAAAATCCTTTCTCCTTTGCTTCAGCAATAGCACGTTCCAAGATTCTGATCTGTGGCATCATTTCCCCTCTCACATAGATATATGAAGTATGTGCACCCAACGCAAAACTGGCAACAATCATCCCTTCAATCAACGCATGTGGGATATAAGTCATTAAATAGCGATCCTTAAATGTACCTGGTTCAGACTCATCAGCATTACAAACTAAATAACGTGGCACCCCTTCCGGCTTGGCCAAAAAAGACCATTTCATTCCCGTAGGGAATCCAGCGCCACCTCTTCCACGTAATCCAGATTTTTTCACTTCCTCGACCACATCCTCAGGAGACATCGTTTTTATTGCCTTCTCAACAGCAGCGTACCCCCCTTTTTGACGATACACTTCAAAGGTATTGATACCAGGAACATCGATATGTGTCAGCAAAAGTTTACGTGCCATATTATTCCGTTTTAGCTTTTAAATTATCAATCAATTCATCCACCTTAGCTTCATTCAAATTCTCATAGAATGTATACTCAGGTCCAATTTGAAGAACCGGACCAAAACCACAGGCAGCCAGACATTCAACACCACGCCAGGAGAAAAGCCCATCTGCGGTTACCTGCCCCTCTTTTACGCCCAGTTTCTGTTCCAAATGTGTCATAATTCGTTCTGCACCAACTAAGCAACAGGGACCAGTACGACAGATCTCCAGAACATACTTACCTTTAGGCTCCAACAAAAACATGGTATAGAAAGTTGCAACCTCATAGACCTCGATTGGTAAAATATGGAGATAAACTGCAACCTGATCCATTGCATCAGCGCTAAGCCAACCAAATTCTGCCTGGACCAAATGCAAAATGGGCAATAGACCTGATTTTTGCTTCCCTTCCGGATAACGGCTCACTACTTCTCCAAACTTGGCTAATAGTTCCTGGGAAAACGTTACATTTTCATTATGTTGTTTTACACTAAGCATCTAATTCTCCTGCTATAACGTTAAGACTACTCATATTTAAAATTGCATCTGATATTAGCATTCCCGCACTCATCGGTGCAAACATCTGATAATTGACGAAAGAAGGTCGTCTAAAATGAAGACGGTAAGGTGAACGGCCACCATCATGAATCAAATAAAATCCCAATTCGCCATTTGCTCCCTCTACGGAATGATACACTTCAGCTTTAGGTGTATCGACTTCACCCATAACGATTTTAAAGTGATATATAAGTGCTTCCATATTGGTATAAACCTGCTCCTTTGGGGGCAAATAAAAATCGGGCACTTCCGCATGAAACACACCTTTAGGCTCCTTTTCGATTTTTTCCAGGGCTTGTTCAATGATGCGAAGCGACTGCCACATTTCCTCATTCCGGACCATAAATCGGTCATATACATCCCCCGTTGCTCCGACAGGCACGTCAAAATCAAACTCCTCATACGAACAGTAAGGGTTTTGTACCCGAACATCATAATCTACACCTGTTGCTCTTAGAATAGGTCCAGACCAACCATAATCCAATGCCTCCTCTGGAGTAACGGCAGCAACCCCAGAAGTTCGCTCAATAAAGATTCTGTTTCGCACAAACATCTCCTCAAATTCTTTCAATACGGGCGGATAGCGTTTTAGAAATTCGCGAATTTTCTCAAATGCAACTGCATTAAAGTCGCGCTCAAATCCACCGATACGCCCAATATTTGTTGTCAGGCGTGCTCCACAGATTTCTTCGAAGATCTCATATATAAATTCGCGTTCCTGCATGACATACAAGAATCCCGAAAAGGCTCCAGTATCAACGCCCAAGATTCCATTACAAATGATATGATCAGCTATGCGTGCAAGCTCCATCACAATGACACGCATATATTGTACACGCTTCGGGATTTCGATTTTTAACAGTTTTTCAACTGTCATATGCCAGCCCATATTATTGATAGGTGCCGAACAATAATTTAAGCGATCCGTCAGTGGAGTGATCTGATAAAAAGGTCTGTGTTCAGCAATTTTCTCAAAAGCACGATGAATATAGCCAATGGTGGAAACACCACTTACGATACGCTCCCCATCTATCTGCACGACGTTCTGGAATACACCATGCGTTGCAGGGTGTGTGGGGCCAATATTCAGGGTGATTAGCTCATCCTGTGGATCGTTATCATCGAAAACAGGTTGATTAGGTGTTATCTTGCTTATAAACTCGCTCATATCGTATAAAATTAACGGCCGAAATACAAATCTTTTTTATCTACTCGATTTGGATCCTCCAAAGGATATTCTTTTCGCATTGGAAACACGTCCATATCGTCAACATTCAGAATTCTTCTTAAATCCGGATGCCCTATAAAGTTTACACCAAAAAAATCAAATGTCTCACGTTCCATCCAGTTTGCACCCTTCCAAACAACTGTTGCGGTCGGAATTTCGGGATTTGGACCATACAAAAACACTTTTACGCGTATACGTATATTGTGAATCAAACTATGAATATGATATACAACAGCAAATTCTTTCTCCAGATGAGGATAGTGCACAGCAGTAATATCAGTTAAATGAATAAACTGCAATTCCTTATCTGTCTTTAGAAAACGCAGCACATCGATTATATCATCCACATTTACAAGAATAGTTAGTAAATCATGTGCATCTGGAACTTCTACAATTTTGGCGGGAAAATTTCCCTGGAGTTTCTCCAATAAAAAACCGTTCTCCATCCTCTATTTATTAGTATGTATACCGTATTTTTCTAATAGTGCCTTATATTCTGGTGTGTTTCGTCTATTTAACGATTCATTTTTGACAATATCCTGCAAACGCAATACGCCATCCAAAATTGCTTCTGGACGCGGAGGACAACCGGGTACATAAACGTCCACAGGAATAATCTCATCGATACCCTGTAATACAGAATAGGTATCAAAGATCCCACCACTGGAAGCACAGGCTCCCACAGCAATCACCCAACGGGGTTCTGCCATCTGCACATAGACCTGCCTCAAGACAGGAGCCATCTTCTTTGCAATAGTTCCCATGACCAATAACATATCAGCCTGACGCGGAGAAAAACTTGGTCGTTCTGCACCGAATCTGGCCAAATCGTAGGTAGAACCCATCGTGGCCATAAATTCTATACCACAACAGGATGTCGCAAAAGGCAAGGGCCACAATGAATTTGCGCGCGCCAACCCGATCGCTTTATCCAAGCTTGTCGCAAAGAAACCTGCGCCTTCTACTCCCGGAGGAGCTTCTGCCAATTTTATATCACTCATGAAAAGACGATTTATAAGGTTTAAGTACAATCGGCCATTACGGCCAATGTTACAGGACAACTTAGTCCCAGTTTAATGCTTTTTTCTTAATAACATAGATAAAGCCCAACAAGAGCATTCCCATGAAAATAAACATCTCGATCAAGCCTTGAAAGCCCATTTCTCTAAAGTTGACAGCCCATGGATACATGAAAATAACTTCAACATCGAAAATGACAAACAATATTGCTACCAGAAAATATTTAATTGAAAAAGGTTGCCTCGCGTTCCCGATGACTTCAATACCGGATTCAAATGCTCCGAGTTTATTTTCCGTCCTGACTTTCGGTCCGATAAGGTGTGTAATAATTATGGTACCTACTCCGAATCCTACCGCTACGATAAGCTGTATGAATATAGGTAAGTAGTCTATCGGCATACTATTGGCGTGCTCCATCTCAATCAAAATTTATATTGGTAACTGTCTTTAAATATAGAGATTCCAAGACTAAAATCAAAACAAAAAAGGCGCAGATCGTACGATCTGCGCCTAATTTAGAATCATTTTACTTAAGCTTATTTGATAGCATCCAAATATGCTTTCGCTCCTTCATTCGTCGGATCGATTTCCAATACTTTCTGCAAATTTTGCTTCGCTTTTGGCATATCTTGCTTCATATAATGGTAAAGACCAATATAGGTATACGCATCAACTAAATAGCTTTTGTTTTTTTCTTGCGTACCACGTTGGTTGATCGTATCAATCAATTTTTGGAACATCGGTACGAAATCACCTTTTGGACTTTCCAAATTATCAGCAGTTAACGCTGAGAAAGCTTTATAATAAAGGGCATTAACCAAATACTTATCTTGCGCTTCTTTATTATCTGTTGTCTCAATCACCGTTAAGAACCCAATAGCCTTATTCAGTGTTGCAATTGCTTTATCTTTTTGCGCTTGATCAACAATTGCGCCCTCTGCATTTTTACTAGCCGCTTCCTCTTTAGACCCTATTTGGAAATAAGCCTCACCAGCATAGTAGTTCGCATCATATAAGTAAGTTGGATTGTCTTTATATTGACCAACTAACTCAAATAGAGAAGCTGCAGTTTGCAGTTCTTGCTCTTGGTACTTAGCAAATGCTAATTCAGCTACCTCACCCAACAACTCCTTATCACCATCAATTGCTTTTTTGATATCCGCAATTCCTTTTTGGATATTAGCCGTATTTTCAGGAGTCAAAACAGGAGCAGCAACAGTTGCAGTACTATCTGTAGCTGTACTATCCGCACCAACGGCTGGAGCGGCAGGTTTCGGACTATTAGCAGCAATCTGAGCCATACCTAAGTACATATAATCCAAAGGAATTACACGGTCTTTCTCCATCTTGCTGAACATTTGATTTAAATATTCCAATGCTTTCGGATAATCCTTCGATTTTTGGAAGGCAATATATCCTAAATAACGATAGATCTTAGGATCTACAGATGGGTTTTTTGCCAATTCTTCTGAAACCGTCTTTAGCTCATCATATTGACGCGAATAAACCAAGAAATCTGCATAACGAATTTTTGCTTCCAATGAATTATCACCAGCTGCCTCTAAATACTTCTTGTATTGCGCAACACCTTTTTTGTTTAACTCAAGGTATTTCTCATCCGTAGTTCCAGGCATTCTTGACCATTGGTAGTATGTTTCAGCTAACTCACGATAAGTCGGCGCGTAAGCTGGAGTTTCGGCTGCAATAGCTTCCAATTGTGTTACAGCTTCGTCGTAAGCTTGTGCTCCACGAACAATAATTGCCTGACCAACTTTCGCTTTAACGGAGTTTTGATCAATATCCATCGCATCACCATAGCTGGTATACGCCAATGAACCTTCTCTCAAGCCACGGTACGCGTCACCTAAAGCTAAAGGAATCGCAATATCTTTTGTATTTTTTGCTTTCGCTTGTGTCAAATATTCTAAAGCTTTCGCATAATCCGGCTCCGGCGTTTCAATATATGCACGACCGATTTCCAATAATGGCTCGTAATCTTTTTTACCTAATTTTGCTGTTGCCAAAGCAAACTTGGACTCAGCGCCAGCTTTATCTTTTTTCAATAAGTCAACATAACCCAAACCTACGTTGTTGATAGTCGCTTTTGGATCAGCAGTCAAACCTTGGTTGAAAATCGCAGCGGCAGAGTCCGCTCTGTCGTTTACCAAATAAACTTGACCCAAATAGAAATAATTATCTCCATTCTTAGGTTGCTTAGTCACTAATTGTTGAAGAATAGTTTTCGCTTTACCATAGTTTTCAGCCTCGATAGCTGCTCTAGCATCTTTCAAACTTTGCGCACTTACTGTGCCCACAGATCCAGCCAATAAAAGACTAAATAATAATTTACTGTTTGTCATAATCTATTTTTGTACTATTTATTATCTATTTAATATAACTCTCATCTCTAATAATGATCTCGCGACCCGGCATTGTCACAGGGACTAATCCCGCTTTTAACACGATCCGTTGCCCGCGATCTCCTGTCAAAAAAGCACTAAAGCCCAAGCCTAGCCCCATGTTCGGTTGGTAATTCATGATGTAAACCGGTCTGATGAACGGATACACTCCGTCGGCTATGGTTGACTGTGATGGCTTATAAAAATGTGCCTTGTCTGCCCCCGCACTAACATTTTCGATGCTCAATGTACGAATTTTATCCAATAATTGCGAATTTTTTTCAACCGCTTTCAAGTACCAATTATAACCGATAACCCCCACTGCATTAGCATTTTCACTAATATACTTCATTACATCCTCACTATCTCTCATCGCTGAAACAGCCTTCGGATCAATTTTCTCAATTTTGAAGTAGTCCTTTAAAAAGCGCAAGGTACTTGAATTAGCATTGTCAAAAATCAAACGTTGACCACTTAAGTTACCCTCCAACAAAGACTTAACGTTCTTTTGAGACATTATAGTATCAGCACTGTTACGATTATTAATTAATACTACGGCATCGGAAGCCATCTGGAATATTTTAGGCTGAATCCCACGCTTCTTAAAATAGTCTTCTTCTTGGCTATTTAATTTCCTTGTTAATACAACCACATAAGCTGAGTCTGACAATAAAGCATTAACAGCTTTGATCTCTGGTCTCGCCATAATTTCAAGACTGGAATTCGGATAGGAACTCTCAAACACATCAGCAGATTCCTTAATGATCGGCAATAATGTCTGATCAACCAAAACAGGCAATTTACCGGTTAGAATATCCTCGCTCCCTTTATTGTTCTTTGCTCGATCTTTGCAGGATAACAACAGTCCCACACAAAGGCTAAGCATCACAAGAATTACACTATATTTTCTCATACGATACATCATATAATAAGACAATTAAAATAAAAGAATAGTTTAATTTTTGAAGAGAGTTGAATGAAATTTAAAAAGACCGCTAGCAGCTAATTAAAAATTGTTTTGCCAAAGTCGTACAAACCGCATAAAAGAATAAAGAATCAGTACAACACCAAAAACTGTCTTGTAAGCTGAATTAATTTCAATGGGAAAATTGTCCCAAAAAATAATCAGCAGGCCCAAAACAAAATAAAAACCAAACATAAATAGTCCTAAAATAGACAGAAATCGCTTTAAAGGCGATTTCTGTCTATAATTAGAATTATTATTCGAATTAAAATCTGTCATTCTATTGTGTCTGAAGATTCAAACGAATTGGCAAGGTGTAAGCTACACGAACTGGACGACCATTTTGAATACCCGGTTTCCATTTTTTAGCTTTCTTCAACAGCTTAACAGCTGCATCTCCTGTACCATATTTCAAATCGCGTTTTACACTGATATCTGTCAAACTACCATCTCTTTCTACGACAAAGGAAACTTCCACCACACCATTAACTCCACTTTCCTGCGCCGCTTGCGGATAATCATAGTTAGAAGACACCCATGACATAAACGCCTTCATACCACCGATTGGTTCAGGATTAACCTCTACCGCAGTAAAGATTTTATCCCCATTTGGATCCCCATTTGGATCTCCTTTTGAAACGCCAGTGATTCCACCGTCTTGTTTCTTTGAACCAAACTCACCACGTGCTACCGAAGTACCTGTCGGACTACCTTTCAAAGTAATACGCGCCGGAGTTTTATTTGGATCCTTCAACTCATCCTGCGATGCAACTTCTTCTACAACTTTATTTGCAGGAGCTACTTTTGGCTCAGGAAAACGAATCAAATCTTCTTTCGGCACATCCATTGCCACTTGCTGAGGTTTCTCTTCCGGTTCTTGCGGAAGTGGCTCCTCTTCTGGTGGTTCTGGTGGTTTGATCTCTTCAAGGTCTTCCAAGGTAACTTCTGTTACCGCTGGAGGTGCTTCAACAGGTTTCTTTGGAAAAAGCTTATTTCCATAAACACTAAGGAGACTGGCTATGACTACGATGCCGATAACGACAACAAGCCCTCTATTGGTCGCTTTAGGGGCAAGTTTACGTAGCTCATACGCTCCGTATTCCTTGTTACGTCCCTGAAAAACGACCTCAAGCCATTCTTTCTTAAAAATATCTAATTTTGACCCTATCATATTTTTATACTTTATCGTGCTATCTAATAATGATTAATCATTGTAGATATTATCACGTTTTAAAACCTCCACTTCTTCTGGACTGATTTTAGCAATCATGTAACGTTTAATATCCACGATTTTCATTTCATCAAGAATATCAACTAGGTTACGTTGCGTGCTTTTATCACTCGGTCTAATGATAACGATCAAATCCTTGCCACCAGCAACGCGTGGTACATAGGCTTTTTTCTCCATCAATACCTTGCGAATACCATCAGCTCCGAAACCAACTGTAGTTGGTCCTTCGATAGGATTTTTTACTTGTCCGTAAATCACAGAGACTTTGTTATCAGATCCCAATAAAACTGTCAATGAACGGTTATCAGCTGTCAATAAATCTGGCTGAGGCTCATCCTTAACTTTATTTTTATCTGGCATCGCCACGTCCATCGCTTGTGGTTTATTTAAAGATGTGGTTAACATGAAAAAGGTAATCAATAGGAAGGCCAAATCCACCATGGCTGTAAGGTCGACCTTACCACCATTCTTCTTAGACCGTACTTTCCCGCCTTTGCCTTTTTTACCACTATCCTGATTTAATTCTGCCATTTTTTGTTCTTATTAAATCGTCAATTATTTTTCCTCAGCACGCATGCCAGTGATGAAACTAAATTTGTTTTGCTTTTGATTACGCAATGTTTCAATCACCTGGTTTACAGAAGGATATTTCTCGTTTGCATCAGCTTTGATCGCAATTTTCAAAGGTCCTGGGTGAACAAAGTTCTTATCCGAAGACTCTTTTTCTTTATTTACTTCCTCAGCAGCTAAACGTGCATTTTGAACCCAGTAATACAACTCATTCGAGGTGTTTTCTGTACTATCAATTGGAATACCAGTCTGTACACCTTTTTCAGTACGCTTGCTACCATCCAAAGCCAACAATCCTTTCAACTTAGACATTGGTACACCGAAGTTTTCCATCAGTTTGAAATGATCATAGTCTTCTTGTGAAAAGCCAATGCCATATTTTGCAGACATTCTTTCTAATGCTTTCACGCGAACTTGCTGATCTGTCGTTCCGAAGAAAACTTTTCCACCATCACCGATCGTAATCATACCCACATTAGAGTCAGGTAATTTATCTTTCGTAGTTGATGCTGGGGTATCCACCGTCAATGCTTCCGGTTGGCGCGCTGTCGCCGTTAATACGAAGAACGTAAGCAGCAAGAACGATACGTCACACATCGCTGTCATGTCGATTGACGTACTGGCTCTTTTTACTTTTGCTTTACCCATTTTAAATTCTTCTTTTTAAATTAAAAACTCAATCTTCTATCCTATGATGCTTTAGATTTTTGATTTCCATAAAATAAAATCAAAAATTTTCATCATAGTTCTTATTTGTGGTTTGCAGCGTATGTTTGTACGATTGAGAAACCAGCTTCGTCGATAGAGTAAGTTAATTTATCGATTTTTGCAGTAAAGATGTTATACAATACGATAGCGAATGTAGAAGTCGCGATACCTGTTGCAGTATTGATCAAGGCCTCAGAGATACCGTTCGCTAATTTAGCTGAATCTGGAGCGCCACCGGTTGCTAATGCCGAGAAGGCTTTAATCATACCTGTTACTGTACCTAATAGACCACATAATGTACCGATAGAAACTAATGTTGCGATTACGTTTAAGTTTTTCTCTAACATTGGCATTTCTAATGCTGTAGTTTCTTCGATTTCTTTTTGAATTGCAATAGTCGCTTTTTCAGTATTCACTTCAGGGTCTGCTGATACGGCTTTGTATTTCAATAAACCAGCTTTTACTACGTTTGCAACTGAACCTTTTTGTTTGTCACACTCAGCAATAGCTGAATCGATGTTTCCACCATTAATCAAAGATTGGATTTTTCTAACAAAGTTTCCAACGTTTCCTGTACCAGAAGCTTTGTTAATAACGATAAAACGTTCTACGGAGAAAACCCATACCATCAAGAATAAACCAAGCAAAACAGGTACGATAGCCCCAGCGTGGTAAACCATTCCTAAATAGTTACCAGGATTAGGAGCATTTTCAGGATTGTTATCAACGAAGTTAGTTGGATTACCCATTACAAATTTCCATAAACAGAAACCAACGATGAAACAGATGATGATTGCAGCTTGAGCGAAGAAAGATCCTCCGTTGTTGCTTTCTTGTTTTGCAGCAGTTTTAGGTGCGTTTGCCATTTTTCTAATTTTTAGTTTTTTACTGTTGTTTAAATATATAATGTTGTTTAAATTATATGCACTCTTATTCGCTTTCGAAATCAATTTTGCAAAGCAAATTTAATATTTAATGTCAAATTTAAAATATTCATCTCAAATATATAAAAAAAATCAAATTTGTTTTTTCAAACTGAACACACCATTCATAGTGTTATTTTTCTCAGCAGTTCCCGTTATATAATCCTTATTACCTTGAGCTAAATCGCTTATTAGCAATAATTATTTTACAATGAAAACCATTTTTTTTTTGATATGCAAGAAAAACGAGGATTTTAAGCGACAAAAAGTAAGTGATTACTCATGTTTCTCATCCCCTTCTCATCTCTTTTTTATATCATATTTATCTAATAAACAATTCATTAGATTTACTACGATTAGCACAGATATAGTTGTTTAACCACCAACCAATTTCACGCGATACCCCTCTTTAAGTAACAACTCATAGATCTTTTGCTTAAATTCACCTTGGATCACAATCTCCCCATCTTTAACCGTCCCTCCTACTCCACACTTCTGTTTCAATAATTTACCCAAGGCTTCCAGATCTTCTATTTGTCCAACAAATCCAGTGATTAAGGTAACAACTTTACCTTTTCGCATTTTGCGGTCGAGTTGTACTTTAAGGTTTTGCTGGTTCACTGGTAATGTCTCTAATTCCTGAAAAGAATCAGCAAGTTGATAATTATAACTGTCATCCGTTGAATATACAACGCCTTCGTAAGACTGTTTCTTATTTTTACTCATGATTTTTAACAAATAATTTTTATCGCTTTTGGAATGATGGAAATATTAAGCTTATCACCAAGCTCAATTGGTTCACCATCTACATGTACTGGTGAAATAGAGTCTACTTCAATTCCAATATTCCTACCTGGTATAATCTCCACATAGCTTGATTGGTCAGCGGATTTATTAAACAAATGAAAAATCATCTTAGGCAAGATATATAAAGGGAACTTATGCACAATACAAACATCGAGTATACCGTCATTAACCGAAGCCTGAGGTGCTATATACGCATTATTTCCATACTGGGGTGAATTGGCAACACTGATCATAAAGGCCTGCCTTTCATAAACCTGGCCATCTATCGTTAATTTATAATGCGCTGATTGATATTTGCTTAGCACATTAAAAACAGATTTCATATAACCCAGTGGGCCACGGATATTTTCGTTGGCAAAATTCTCACTTACTGATGCGTCGAACCCCAGTCCCGCGATATTAAAAAAACGACGCTCATTAATTACACCACAATCAACTTCAATGGATTCAAAACGATTTATACGGCGGATAGCCGCAGCCTCATTCATCGGAATACCTAAATAAAGTGCCAGACCGTTACCTGAGCCTTCAGGAATAATGCCCAAAGGTATGCCTGAGCCAACCAAAGCAGATCCCAATTCATTTATCGTCCCATCTCCCCCAACAGCAATTACCGCATCATACCCCTCCTGAATAGCCTTTAATCCAATTTCGTAGGCATGATTGGGTCTCGCTGTTTGCTGAAATGTAGGATCAAATTTCTGCAAATCCAGCACATCCAATACCTGCTTTTTAAAGGACGTTTTACGTTTTCCTCCTGAAATAGGGTTAATAACAAACAATATTTGTTTACGTTCTGACATATCCAAAGATAGCGGAAATTACCAATTTCTTAAAATAATGTAATCTTTATACCGTTTTAGCATCGCTTTCTATGCTTTTTAAAATTAAAAGACAAATTTGATTTTAAATATCCCACAAAGTATCGTAGCTTTGTCGCAACAAAAAATAGAATGTGGACTGATTTGCGTGCTGTTGCATACACAAAGCAACGACAAGGAGATTGCAACCACAGTAAAAAAGTGCTAAAAACCCTTCGCTATCACGGCTCTTATCACTTTGCTGTTATTTCATTTCTAGCGCAAATCCAATATTAAAATTACGTAAGGCATGGCTTATTTATTTACGTCAGAATCTGTTTCTGAAGGGCATCCGGACAAAGTTGCGGATCAAATTTCAGATGCATTAATCGACAATTTTTTAGCATGGGATGAAGACTCACGTGTTGCTATTGAGACTTTGGTAACGACTGGACAGGTTGTTCTTGCTGGGGAGGTTAAATCAAACATCTACTTAGATGTTCAGAAAATAGCCCGCTCTGTTATCCAAAAAATTGGTTATACCAAGTCTGAATATATGTTTGAAGCAAATTCTTGTGGTGTGTTATCTGCAATCCATGAGCAATCTGCAGATATCAATCAGGGTGTAGACCGCAAAACAAGACAAGAGCAGGGAGCTGGAGACCAAGGCATCATGTTTGGTTATGCAAATAATGAAACTGAAAACTTCATGCCTTTAGCATTAGACCTTTCCCATCGTCTTTTATATGAACTAGCTGAATTACGTAGAGAAAACAATGAAATACAGTACCTACGACCAGATGCAAAGTCACAGGTAACATTGGAATATGGCGACGACCATAAACCAAAAAGGATTGATACGATCGTAATTTCGACACAACATGATGACTTCGACAGTGAACCGGTCATGTTAGATAAAATCACACAGGATATAAAAAGAATTTTAATTCCACGTGTTAAAGCACAATTGAAACCAGAGCTTCAGTTGTTATTTAATGATGAAATTAAATTCCATATCAACCCTACTGGAAAATTTGTTATCGGCGGCCCACACGGAGATACAGGGCTTACCGGCCGTAAGATCATTGTAGATACTTATGGAGGTAAGGGTGCACATGGCGGTGGGGCTTTCTCTGGAAAAGATCCGTCGAAAGTAGATCGTTCAGCAGCTTATGCAACCCGTCACATTGCCAAAAACTTGGTAGCTGCGGGTGTGGCGGACGAACTCCTCGTTCAGATATCCTATGCAATTGGTGTAAAAGATCCTATGGGAATTTATGTAAATACCTACGGCACAAGCAAAGTAAACCTGACAGACGGCCAGATTGCGGATAAAATAGCCCAATTATTTGATATGACTCCTTATGGCATTGAAACTCGTCTTGGTCTTAGAAACCCGATCTACTCTGAAACCGCTGCTTATGGCCACATGGGAAGAACACCACGAAAAGTAACCAAAGAATTCGAAAGTTCAACTGGAGAAAAGAAACAAATCGAGGTGGAGTTATTCACTTGGGAAAAGTTAGATTACATCGAAAAGGTGAAAGAAGAATTTGGTCTATAAAGGAACTCACCTACCAAAATAATAAAAGGGATACAGCAAATGTATCCCTTTTTTTGTACCTTACGATCTCTAA
This sequence comes from Sphingobacterium sp. GW821-FHT03E03, assembly GCF_059420745.1. Classification (NCBI taxonomy): domain Bacteria; kingdom Pseudomonadati; phylum Bacteroidota; class Sphingobacteriia; order Sphingobacteriales; family Sphingobacteriaceae; genus Sphingobacterium; species Sphingobacterium sp. GW821-FHT03E03. The sequence continues at coordinate 45,869 of NZ_JBWKUH010000010.1, read as the reverse complement.
ACCGCATCATAAATGAAAAGACGCAATTTTTTACTCGCACCTATGGTTCTCGCCGCTACACCCACGTGGGCAAATCCGGCGCAGTTAGGTAATGACCTGCACCCCAACACAATTGTCCATGTCGTGAATTTCTGGCTTAAAGACGATGTCAGTGAAAAAGACAAAAAGAATTTCGTTGGATTCTTTGAGGAGCTTCGCAAGATCGACGTCATCAAAACACTTAGTTATGGCGTTCCAGCACCAACAAATGCGCGGGATGTTGTTGACAATAGCTTCGATTATACATTGATTGTCACCTTCAAAGATCTTAAAGATATAACCATTTATGAAACACATCCGATCCATTTAAAAGCCATTGAGAAATACAAACACTTTTGGACAAAAGTCATGGTGAAAGACACAACCATTATTAAATAAGTCCTCGCGCTTTTATTTCTAGATATTTATTGATGGAATTTATCGTCAAATTTTCTGGAGCAGTGTAGATGGTTTGAAATCCATTACGTATCAGTTCCTGCACAATAAGTTGCTTCTCATAGATAAATTTCTCGGCAATGATTTGATTGTAGATCTCAATGGTCTTTTTAGGCGAGCTTTTAGCTAAATCTTCAACTTCAACATTTTTGAAGACTACCACAACAATGAGATGACTCCGGTTTAACATCGAGAGATAATTCATCTGCCTTCTTAGCGAGTCTAGCGTTTCAAAATTTGTATAGAGAAAGATCAGCGAACGTTTATTAATATGTGCATTTGCATAACTATAAAGTTTACCATATTCAGGTTCGTCAAAATTTGTAACAACTTGATATAAAGCTTCCGAAATCTTGAGCATCTGATTATTTCTTTTTTCAGCAGGAATAAAAACGTTCACATCTTTTGAAAAGGTCAATAATCCAGCTCGATCTTGCTTTAATATTGTTGCATTTGAAAGAACCAAGGAGGCATTGATTGCATAATCCAATAATGTCAGACCCTCGAAGGGCATCCGCATCGCTCGTCCCAAATCAATAAATGAATAGATCGGCTGTGACTTCTCATCCTCATACTGATTGACCATTAGCTTTCTGGCTTTTGCTGTTGCCTTCCAATTCATATGACGATAATCATCGCCTTGAACATACTCCCTAACATGGTCAAACTCCATCGCAGAACCAATACGGCGTATTCGCTTTATACCCAATTCATTTAACCTATTGCTCGTTGCTAAGAGCTGATACTTTCTCAATTGAATATACGATGGATAACATGGAATTTCCTGAACCTGGTTGGTCACAAATCTCCTTTTGAAAAATCCAAAACGTTTCACCAGTGCCATACATCGACCAAACTGGTATATCCCCCTTTGTGTTGGCCGCATCAAATAAGAGATTTCCGAACTTTGATACGCAGACAAACGGGTAGAAAATTCGTTGTTTCGAATTTGAAGTTGTATCGGAAATTCCTCTAGGATTTCTATAATAGTTGGAAATGGATAGAAGGAATTGACGATTAGCTTCATCGGATTTTCATCACCATTGGACAGCTTCTCGGGATAGACCCTTGCAATTTCAATACGCCCCTTGCCTGCAAATAAGACAACGAAATCAAAAATCAACACAGCCAACCATAGCCAAAATACAATCCATGCAACAGTAAACAATCCCTTAATAAAAAAAGAAATTGAAAAGAGTGTTGCTATCCCTAATAGAGAATAGAAAAACTGATTGGTTAGAAAAAGCTGCTTTAATTTTTTCATTATCTTGGAATTTCTACCGTATTAATGATTTGATCAATAACATAAGAAGTTGTAAAACCCTCCATTTCTCGTTCAGGAGTCAGCATGACACGATGTCCCAAGACCGCAGAAGCAATCCTTCTAATATCTTCAGGTGTTACAAAATCTCTTCCACTCAATGCTGCAGACGCTTTGGCAGATTCCAATAATGCAATAGAAGCCCGCGGTGAGGCCCCTAAAGTTAAGCTTGGATTGGTACGCGTCTTTATGATCACTTGAGCGATATAGCTTAACAATTCTTCGTGTACAAAAATTGATTTGATAAGTCGCTGAAATGAAAAAATTTCTTCCGCTGAAACCACACTGTTTACTTGATCCTCTTTATTCGATGCTTTCTGTGCATGATGCTCTTTCAAAATCTCTAACTCTTGCTCAAGTTCTGGATAATTCACATTGATCTTAAAAAGAAAACGATCTAGTTGTGCTTCAGGTAATCGATAGGTTCCTTCATGTTCGATCGGGTTCTGCGTAGCAAACACAATAAATGGAACTGGCAAAATATAGGTATTTCCATCAACAGAAACTTGATGCTCAGCCATACTTTCAAAAAGTGCAGCCTGTGTTTTTGCAGGAGCACGATTGATCTCGTCTATCAAAACAATATTGGCAAAAATAGGCCCTTTTCGAAATTCAAATTCGTTGCTTTTTAGATCCAAGATAGATGATCCCGTCACATCTGAAGGCATCAAATCTGGGGTGAACTGAATTCGTTTAAAGTCACTGCTAATTGTCTTGGCTATCAATTTTGCTGATAAGGTCTTCGCAACACCAGGTAACCCTTCTATTAGCGAGTGTCCAGAAGCTAAAATCGAAATCAGTAACATATCAATCAATTGATCCTGTCCGACAATAACCTTTTTTACCTCCGACTTTACTTGAGCCATTTTATCATACAAAACCGAAATATCAATTCGGTTTTCAAAAGATATATATTTATCGAAGTCACTCATATCATTTTTGCTTTATGTTTAAAATCTTCTATAGTTTCATTAATCTGCCTTAATCCGGCCACATCATTCTGCTGTGTTCCTTGCATTCGAATTATTAATCTGATTAGCTGTTGCGTTTCAGCCAGTGAGACACCAGACCTTTCTGCCAATTCTTCACAAAAGTTCTCTTCTCTTAACGCTAAGGTATCCATATGAAAACGGTTTCGTATATCGTGCAAGAAATAGTCTATTTTCTTATCAACCATATTACCTGGTGTGCCGTTTTCGTAATATAATGTTGCAATTGTCTCACAAAATTCTTTGGAAAGATTGGGTTCCGGTTTAGCAATTTCCATTGCACGCTGCTCCCTTTTACTCTTAAACACAAGCAAAAGAACAAGTCCCCCCAAAAGTACATACCATGCTTGCCTTAATCCCGAATTGGTCAACAGAACCCGTAATGGGGTACTGTACTGAGCAGTGTTTGCCTTAAAATCATACCATGCAATAGGTTTATCATTTAAATAAGATAATGATTTTGCAGCATAGGCATATTGAGAGGCTGAATTCAGCAGGTAATAATTTCCAAATAAATCGGGGGTCAGGTGCAAATAAAGTCTGCCCTTGCCAATCTGTACCTCAACAAAATTAGGTAGTAAATATTCCTGATAAGTGATCCCTCCCAAAATAGTAGCATTCTTAGGCAGCTTACTAAAGACTGTACTTAAATCTGATTTCGCATAATGAATTTTACTATTATCGTTAGTCAGCTTGACTCTTAAATGGCTTTTAATATCAACGCCCTTTTTATAACCATAGAAATCAAATACCTTAATGGCCAAGGAATCCAAAAGATAATAATCAATCGTTTCGGCAATAATCATCGCCTTTCCTCCTCGAGACACATAGTCAAGTAATTTATTTTCCGCTGCTTCACCCAAGGAAAAATACGACGTGTAAAATAGAAGGTTCTTATCCGTTCCTTTCATACTATCCAGATATTGGTATAATGGACGCTTGACATCCTCATTATGCCTATCAATAATATGTTTTAATTCATTTCTGACCACGTAAGCTCCAAAAGGATTTTTATCTTTCACATCGAAAGTCCGATCCCAAATAATCGGTTTCTTGCTCGTCATGTCGATGATACCAATCAGTAACAGGACGATTCCCAATAATATCAACCCAAATTTTACTGATCCCTTCATGTAATTTGATTTTGATATTGGTTAAACAATTGTTCATACTGACCAAAATCTGATGCATTTAATTCAAATTGCCCAAACCAGACATAGTCAAATATTCTGGTACATTCCTCGAATCCTTCACGTAGGATATTATTCTGTATCTCATTAGCAAATTCAGCATTTGTTTTACTGTGCTTCCACTTTATGTGACCTGTTTGCGCTAGTTTTTGAATATTCAATAATTGTAGATAGCGAACGCCCAGAGCATAATTTTTCCGTTCAACAGCATCATTAATATATTGTCTGATATCGCTGTTCATCAAGTTTCTCTCGACATAAGCCAATGTATCCAAGGCATCTTCTTCCCGCTCATGTTTAATGAAATATTGATTTTTATTATATAGCACTTTATAGAGAATAAAAGCCAACGCGATTAACGCCAAAAAAGCAAACACATAACCAAATTCTTCGTTAAATTTATACGGATTATCAGGCATTATATCACCCACCCATTCCGAAATGCGGGATAAAATACGTTGCAATACACTTATCTTATTTTTGATATTCTCGGAATACACAAAATCATCCCGTTCATATCGTTTGATAATTTCTGGATAGGGATCCATCTTAAACACTCGTTTCTGGCTATATTTAGGAATAGAATCAAATAAGTAGGGATCCCAAAGTGCATTGTCACTATTGTCAGCTTTTGTCATTGCAACAGAATCCATTGCGGCAGAATCTACGGCAAGACCCACAGAATCCAACAAGGGGGCAATAGAGTCAACTGCTACTGAGTCCGCACTATAGGTTTCCGCATCTTCGGTTCGCGGTTTCGGATCGCAGGCGCTTAGTGACAGCATAAATACAAAAGAAACAACGAATAATATTCTATTCATTCTTGCCTCCAATCTGATCAATTATACCATAAATGCGTTCACCAAACTTGAGATCCTTTGCCGTTTCATAAATTATACCATTGGCCAGTACACCTGCCATATATAAGAAAAGGGTAAACAATGTAATAAACATCCCTCCCAAAGTCATTAACAATTTTCCCCAGGATGAATCAAAGAAAGCTGCGTCCAATCCCAAAAAATTGTAAGATATAAGGGAAATAATTATTATGGGAATTATCGAGATCATCATAACGGCCATTTGGAAGATAAAATTGACGATATACGTTGCAATACCATATTGGATCAATTTTTTGCTTAGCATAACATAGGAATCAGTAAAACAACTTCCCAGATCGGAATACCCCTCACGGTAGAATAAGAATGAACTAAATAACCAAATTCCCACGATTGACATCAGTATACCAATCGCAAAACTTCCAATAAACGGAATAAAGACGGAGAGGGCAGCAACAATCGCAAGGGGTATAAAAACAACGATTAACGCCAGAACCATCGCAAATAAGAACATAAAATAGCGACCTATATTTGCTCTAAAATTTTGTAGGACTTCTTTTCCTGTAAATAGTGTGTTTTTACGTTCTTTCAGAAGAAGAAAATACTCAATCGAAATACCATAAACATATAAACCTAGTCCAATTAATGCTAAAATCAGTAATCCGGCCCAAGTGAATCCATCAATATCTTCGAATGAGCTACTGCTTGCAGAAAAGGTGATTTTTGTTGAGAGGAAATAATATACTAATGCTATTCCAGCTAGCGGTAATGCCGACAGCCCAAATATTGTTGTCACAAAATGTTTATAGATCAGTTTGAAAAGGTCTATAAAGTTCTGGACAAAATCCCCTATTTTTCGCTCTTTCTGAAATTCAAATTCTACTTCCATTGAAACCGTTTTGCTAATCGATAGGGGTTAATAACATAAAAAAATAAGATGGCGGCCAACGATAGGAGTATGATGAATAGACTAAGCCATATCGACACATCATAATATCTAGTTACAAAGCCCTCCAATGTACCTGCGACAATAAAAAATGGTATTGTACTAACCAGTACTTTCATGGCAATCTTTGCTGTCTGAACAAAAGAAGCCATCCGGGTATAAGATCTTGGGAACAAGATGCTATTTCCGATCGCAAGTCCACAGCCTCCCGCAACAATGATCACCGAGATTTCGATAGTTCCATGGATCCAAATAGCCGACATCGCTTTTCCCATTACACCATATTGGAAGAACATCTGATGAAAAGCACCCAGCATAATACCATTGCTAAACAATATATAACCCGTGCCAATACTCAGAAACAATCCAAATGCAAAAGCCATAAAAGCCACCCGAACATTATTGATCGTAATCCAGATCGCCGAACCAAAATTACTTCCTTTTCCATAGACCGCAGCAGGATCACCGGCTTTAATGCTCTCTATTGTTGAATCAACATAAAAATCGCCTAAGATAAGCCGAATGAAATCTATATCATACACCGCCGAAAGAAAGCCAATAGCCGAGGCAAGTACAAAAATCAAGAGCGAATAAAAAAGTTGCCGACGGATTGACCAAATAGCCTGCGGAATCTCTTCGTTAATAAAAGATTTGAATTTATTGTTAGAGGCTTTTCGATCTTTATAGATTTTTTGATGCGCGGTTACTGCAAGTTCATTTAAGTAACTGCGAACCTTACTATCTGGATAAAATGTTTGTGCGTAAGCCAGATCATTTGTCAGCTCAATATAATTTGAAGCCAGTTCGTCCGGATCAACCTGCATATTAATTGACAAATTATTTTCAATTAACGTCCATTTTTCTTTATTTCGTTCTACAAATGATGCTTCTCTCATTAATTTTTTTAACTGGCTAAACCAAATATATGAATAAGCTTGAGATAAACACAGCACAAAATGTAAAAATCCAGTATAATCTTGCTAGCCTAGGTTCGAGGATGATCGCATTTGCAATAGACTATTTTATTATCGTGTGTTACTTTTTCTTTTGTATGTTTCTGTTGGATGCATTAGATATCACGAGTAGAGACCCTTATCTTTTCTACGGTATTATTATGGGGATGACGTTACCTGCATTTTTTTATACCTTGATTACCGAAACGGCATTTGGTGGTCAGACCATTGGTAAAAAGATCATGAAAATAAAAGTAGTAAAGCTCGATGGCTCTCGTGCCGACTTTTATCAGTATCTATCACGATGGACATTATCAATAGTAGATATATGGATGACCATGGGTGGTATTGCGATTACCGCTATTGTTCTATCCAAAAATGGTCAACGCATTGGAGATATCGCCGGAGAAACATCTGTCATTAGTTTGAAACCTAGTTTGAAGCTCAGTGATACGATTTATGAAGAGACCTTTGAAAATCATCCCATTTTATTCCCCCAAGTCATTAAGTTGAGCGACAAAGATGCAAATGCGATCAAAGAGGTTTATCAAACGGCATTTGACAGGAGAGATGTAGGAATACTGACAGCCTTGGTGCAACGTCTCGAGGCGGTTATGGAAGTTAAACACCCTGAAAAAATGACACCTAATGATTTCGTTTTACAGGTCATGAAAGATCATTATAGCATGTTTAAGGACAAATAGACTAATAATTCGCTATTAGGCCTTGCATTTATTTGGTTAAGCAATGGATATCAGCCAGAAGTGTTACAGCTTTTAAACGCTAGCAACCGAATCAGCACCGTTAGAAGGCAAAAGGTTTATATGCCCTAAATTCGCGTTTTGTAAAGAAGATACCATGAGATTTTATGTATAAGAAAAGGGCCGAATAATCGGCCCTTGATCTCTTGTAGTTAAGACAATTCTTAAGCTGTTACCGAAGCCGCTGAAGTTTGTACCTGACGATCTACTTTCTTAACTAAACCTTGCAAGACATTTCCTGGCCCAACCTCTACAAATGCAGTAGCACCATCCGCAAGCATATTTTGTACAGTCTGTGTCCAACGCACAGCCCCGGTCAATTGTGCAATCAGATTTTGCTTAATAATAGCGGGTTCCGTTTGTGGTTGTGCATCAATATTTTGATAAATAAGGCATCTTGGAGATAAAATATCAGTCGCTTCAATGGCAGCTTGTAATTCAACTTTAGCAGATTCCATCAATGGCGAATGGAATGCACCGCCAACATTTAATTTTAAAGCTCTTTTCGCTCCAGCCTCAGTCAACAAAGCACAGGCTTTATCTACACCTTCTATTGATCCCGAAATAACTAATTGTCCCGGACAATTGTAATTCGCCGCTACAACCACTTCATCCACTTTAGCGCAAATTTCTTCTACAACAGCATCTTCTAAGCCCAAAATTGCGGCCATTGTTGAAGGTTGCAATTCACATGCTTTTTGCATGGCATTCGCGCGTTGGGATACCAATTTCAGTCCATCTTCGAAACTCAAAGCTCCCGCTGCAACCAATGCTGAAAACTCACCTAAGGAGTGCCCAGCCACCATATCTGGCTGAAATGAGTCCCCTAAAGCTTTAGCCAAAATAACAGAATGCAGAAAAATTGCAGGCTGTGTTACATTAGTTTGTTTCAACTCCTCGTCCGTACCGGAAAACATAATATCCGTGATACGAAATCCTAAAATATCATTAGCCTTTTCAAACAAAGCTTTTGTTTCTTCATTTAAGTTATACAGGTCTTGTCCCATCCCAACAAATTGGGCTCCCTGACCAGGAAATACATATGCTGTTTTCATCTGTTATATTTTTTTCTTTAATGGCTGATGAGAGCTCGCAAGCTCGGTTTCATATTTAAGAATTACTGTAACCACAAATATATAGAATTCTATCAAATATTAATCTTCTGGAACAAAACTCAACGACAGCATCTTCCTAGGGTCAAATACATCCTGCGCAATGGCCAGGAGATTAGTGTTATTTAAATGCTGGATTTTTTCGATCACTTCATCCAATAATATAACACGATCGTAATCCATCACATTTTTAGCTGCTGAAATAATCATACTCATCCGATTCTCTTCAGTTAAAGCAATTTGACCAACAAACTTCTGTTTTGCTTTCTTCAACTTGATATCGGATAGGGATTGATCGCACATTTTAGATAGCTCTTTAAACACCAACTTTTTTGCTTTTTCAACCTTTTCTTCATCAGTTCCGAGATAGATGCTAAATAACCCTGTATCCGAAAAGATCGTGTAATTAGATTCGATGGTATAGGCAATTCCATATTTTTCCCGGATGGATAGATTAAGGATAGATCCCATACCCATTCCTCCCAACATATTATTCAGAAGCAACAATCCTGTTTTACGCTCGTCACGATAATCATAGGCCAATGAGCCGAGCATATAGTGCACTTGATTGATTGGTTTGGGAATCTCAATATGTTGTTCTATAATTGGACTAACATCATTTCTCGTACGCGAAATAGTATTTTGTGTTATTCCTCCAAAGACTTTATACAGCAACTTTTCGACCTCTTTCAACTTATAATTACCTGTAATACCGATAACCATTTCGTGAGTATCATAATTAGATTGCATAAAATCCGTAATATCGTTTTTTTGCAATGCTAAAAGCTGATCTTCAAGCCCTAGGATGTTATGCCCCAACCCCGATCCTTTAAATATAAGATCTTCGAAATCATCGACGATAGATTCTTCTGGGCTATCCAGGTAAGATGCCATTTCATCAACAATAACCGATTTTTCCTTGTCCATTTCCACCTCAGGAAAAGTAGAATGAAAGAAAATATCCTCAAATAGATCTAGCGCTCGATTGAGATAAGGCTGTAGTATAGAGGCATGAACACAAGTATACTCTTTTGTTGTATAAGCGTTTAGGTCTCCTCCGACAGACTCCAGATAATCAATAATCTGTTGCGTTGAACGTTTCTCGGTTCGTTTAAATAAAAGATGTTCAATAAAATGAGCGACACCAAACTTACCCTCGGATTCGTCCCGTGACCCAGCATTAATAACCATACACACATGGGTTATTGGCAAATTTTGATATTGGAATACCACACGGATTCCATTTGAAAGTCTAATGATTTCGTACTCCATTCAGTTTATGAAATTTCTTTAATTGATCTATTCTCACTTCCCTAACGCATTTCCTCCTCACAAACCGACCAAGCTTCCTTTATTTACGATAATTAGCGAAAAGATCGCCAAAATATATGTTTTACAGTCCAGCCATTATTGCAACAATAGCTCGAACATATTGAATACCACCGATCAAACTTAACCATTTTGGTGCATTTTCAGCAAAACTAGGGATTTTTAAACGCAAAACGGTCATAGCGAAATCACTATAACCGTTTTTTAGCTAGCTTTTTTGTTCGGCTTACATACGAGGTCTTCTCATACCTCCATGAAAGTCATCTCCCCCCTGTGGGGTCCCCATTGCAAACTTCTGGAATTTATAGGTGAATAAAAGCATAAAATAGCGCCCGAGGCGATTTGTACGACTATCCATGATCATAGATTCGTTCACTGTTCTAGATACATTGGTCTGTTCGTTCAACAAATCAAATGCCTGTAGGCGTATAGTAGCACGTTGTTCCTTTAAGAACTTTTGCTCAACATAAGTATTGATAACAAACGGATTTGCATTAATTCCCGCACCATAACCACTATTAAACTGTTTTGAAAGATCTGCCCCAAAAATTGTTGTCGGTGTAATATTTATTGAACCAATCAAAGTCGGTGTCCAAGAAGAAACATTGGTTGTTCGATTTGTCAATGAATTTTCCGTATGATTGTATTGATAACGAACACCAGGATTTATTTCTAGATTTTCGGAAGGGTTATACCTAAACATCAAGCCCTGATTAAATACAATATTACTGGCAATATTTTTTTGACCAATATTATCATCTTTCTCCGTAGAAACATAACCTATGTTTTTGTTATAAGAAACTCCTCCCATCAACATAATATTGTAGGTTTTTTCTTTCAGTGATTTCCCATAATGATAAAAAGAACTAACATTAAATGGTTTGTCATTAGTTTCATTCAAATACCGTGTTTCGGAAATTAAGGTGGAATTTGTTTGTCCTGTCTGATAATCTATTAAATCATCAAAATAACTCTTGCTAAGGCTCACAATTTTATTATTTGTCAGGCCAGCATTGACAAAAGCGAAGAAGTTATTTCCTTTCTGAAAATCATTTTTGCGAAAACGCATATTCAATTGGTGGCTAAACTCGGGATTTAGATTTGCATTACCGATTACTATACTCGTACGATTTGTACTCATATCAAAGGGTAGAATCTGGGTAACTGACGGTTCATTTGGCGTGCCGGAATAGTTCACAGAAATATTGGATTGGCGGGAGAACTTATACTCAAATCGCGCAATTGGCATCCAATTCATATTGTTTCGATGTATCGGAACAATTAATCCCGAACTGATTGCATCTCCCCGCAATTGAGACGGTTGTGCAGCTGCCCCAATAGAATAGGTGATTTTATCGCCATTATATAGATAATTAGCACCTACTTTATGTGTTGAGAAAGAATAATCATAATTATAGTCAAAATTCAATTTAGGATCATCAGCAATCAGCTCCCCAGCCATATTACGACCTTCCTGTCTATTGGAATTATCATATTTATTCTTGTTGAAATCATAGGTAAACTCTAATCTTCCTTTTTCTGAAAGTGGCTCTGTATAGTTCAATGAAGCACCTGCGTTCCAGCTTTTATTACTGGCCTCTAAAATCGTTTTCTCATAAATCGAACTTAAAGGAGCATCTGCATTATTAGGATCTGCCAATAACCTATCCAAGATTGCGTTTTGGTCCTTTTCTGTTTTTGCATTATTGAAGTTCATGTTTACAAAAACATTTCTGCCTTTATCATTCAATTTACGATTGTATAATCCGCTGACACCAAATCGAGGAGCTGTCGAATTAGCGATTATATCCTGTTTTTGTGAATTGTTAAATGCGTTGTTGCGATAGGTAGTTGATTCCGAAAATGTTGTTACATCACTTTTATCATAACCAAATTGTGGTGAGATTTTAATATAGTCATTGGCTGAGGGTTTCCACTCCACATTTGCCTCGAAGCGATGACTACCGCCAATCGTGTTGCTATTAGATGTAACACTATCCGTTTGCATGATATTGGGAAGCGTGTTTTCCTGAAATCGCTGTGATAATGTCGTATTGTTACTATGGCTATAACTATAGCTACCATAAGCAGTCAGCTTATCAGAAAAATCCTTGCGAAAATTAAGACCAATGGAACCTATCTTAGTAAGGCCATCTGAACCACCAAACATACCGCCACCACGGCGTCCACCACCACCTTGACCACGTCGGGCGCCACCACCTGTTGTATTGAAATCAAACAAGGGTGCATTGGTATTGTTTAAGTTTCCTAGTACAGAAATCTGCTCTCCTTCGCGCATCCCCATCCACATTCCTGTTGCCTGATAACGATCCTCTGTTCCATAGCCAGCACGGAGCGTTGTCATATGACCTTGGTTATATTTGGGATCGATCTGAATGTTCAGTACTTTTTCGGAATCACCGTTCTTGTTACCTGTAATGTTAGCCATGTCCCCATAATCATCAATAATCTGCATTTTTTGCACAATATTGGCTGGAAGATTCTGAGTTGCTGTCTTAACATCGCCTCCAAAGAAGTCTTTGCCATTAATTCTGACCCTTTTTACAGATTCACCCTGCGCGGTAACATTCCCATCTTTATCCACTTCAACGCCTTGTAATTTTTTCAACGCATCCTCCGCTACAGCCCCATCACGTAACTTCAGATCCTTCATAGTGTACTCCAGCGTATCACTTTTCACAACCACGGTAGGTACCCCATCCACAACAACCTCCTCAAGCATCTGCGAATTCTGTTGCAAGGTCAAACTTGGGATAATGTATTTTACCTCTCCCTTAGGAAAATCAAACTCCTTTTCAAAACGTTCAAACCCTAAATTAGAAACGGTAATCTTAAACGTATCCGCCTTGATCCTATCAAATATAAAAATACCGGCCATATTTGAACCTGCTACCATAGAATCCAATTTTGAAGTCAACTTAACAGTTGCTCCTGCGACAACTCGGTTCTTGTCGTCCTTTAACATTCCTTGTACGCTTCTCGTCTGGCCATATACTGTCCATCCTGTTAACATACTCAATAAAAAAAGCATGAAGCCTCTCATAATACCTATTTTTTTATATCTCTATAATTGACAAATTTTTGACCGAATGCCCCCGTTTAAGTTTAACCAACTCCTCTCTTTTCTATTCACAACAGCGCATTCTAAATCTTTACAAAAGAAGACATTATTAGTGTTAATTAATGTAAAAGGGCATTATTCACACAGAAGTTACAATGCATAACTCTAATTTTATTTGTACTTTCGTTCATTTACAGAACTAGAAAAATGCTATTATCATATTATCAAGATCAACAGGTTGAAGCGGGATGTGACGAGGCTGGCAGAGGTTGTTTGGCAGGACCAGTCTTTGCAGCAGCGGTAATTTTCCCCGCTGATTATCATCATGAGCTGCTCAACGATTCGAAAAAATTAAGCGAAAAAAAAAGGATGGCATTACGGCCGATAATTGAACGGGAAGCACTTGCCTATGCTGTAGCGAGTGTTTCAGCGGAAGAAATTGACCGCATAAATATTCACAATGCCAGTTATCTTGCCATGCATAAAGCCTTAGATATGCTACAAATAAAAGCGGAATATATCATTGTGGACGGGAACAGATTTATTCCTTACCAAGAAACTCCCCATTCGTGCATCATAAAAGGTGATGGAAAATACCTTTCTATCGCAGCAGCCTCCATCTTGGCCAAAACCTACCGTGACGAATACATGGACAATCTGGCTTCGGATTACCCCGCTTATGATTGGCTTAATAATAAAGGCTATCCGACCGTAAAGCATCGGACTGCAGTGCTAGAATATGGTTCTACACCGCATCATAGAAAAAGCTTTAGAATAACTGACCCACAGCTCAAATTATTCTAAAGCTTCAACCTTTAAAAAAGAAACAGCTTGCTATGCAACTGTTTCTTTTTTTGTATCCCGTAATGAGAAATATGCAGCAGCCGCTACTCCTAATCCAAGGATAATCGACGCTATTAAAGTCAGTAAATTACCCATCTTATGTGATTCTGGATCAAAGATAAATTCGACTTTATGTGTTCCCGCTGGCAACTGCAACGCTCTCAGCAAATAATCTGCACGGATAATTGGCGTTTCCTTTCCATCAACATAAGCCTTCCAGCCCTTATCGTAGAATATCTCGGAGAATACCGCAAAAGCGTCATTAGCAGTAGTATATTCGTACTGCATTTTATCAGGATGATAGGAAGTCAATTTAATTTCTCCTGTTGTAGTCGCGCTCGAAGTTTTTGCTTTGATTTCATTCTGGTACTGTTGATTCACAAATGCTTCTTTAAGTGGATCAAAAGAGCTGATCGCCTGCATTTCCTCCGCGTTTCCTTTTACAAAAGTCACCTTGTCTACAAACCAAGCATTTCCAGCGGCAGTACTCCGTCTCACAATACGCTGCGATTGATTCTGCGGATCTGTTGTAATTAAATAACGCACATTGAACATATCCAATACATCTTCATTAAGCGCTCCATTGAATTGGTTCTCTAAAATCTCCTGAAAACGCATTAATTTAGCAGCATGGTAGCCTCCTAACGATTTATGAAAATACGAAGGATGGGCATCAGAGAATGGATCAGTCGTCAAATCAAGGACGCGATAACTTGGATCCTTATCCATCAAAATCAATTGATCAACTTCGCGTTGCTGAAACACCTGCTGTGCAGTCGCACCTTTCTCCATAAAAGATTTATCATTCAAAAAGCGTTTATCTACACTCCACAAATCGAATAAAAACAAGATAAGCAAGGTCCCCAATAAAACACCTTCATTAAGCTTTTTCTTAAGGTAAAACCAAACCAGTCCGAATGTAAGCAAGACAATCAAAAAGGAGCGGTAAGCATCTTTACTCGCGATATCCTTACGATCCAAAACCAGTTGATTTGCCAGTTCCGTAGCAAAAGATTTATCACCAATTTGCTGTGTGAACGATTCTATTAAATTATTATGTTCCCCATTTCTAAAATTCAAGAATAGATCAGGCATTAAACCAATCAGTAGGCAAACGCCCCCCACACCGGCAAAAGTATAAAGCACTTTCTTATCCAGGTTTGGAATTTCTTTGGCCCGTGTCAGCAATTCATTCACCGTCATAATAGCCAACAGAGGCACTGTGATTGAAACAAGAACCAAGATGGATTCAACAGCCCTAAACTTGTTGTACATCGGAAAATAATCAAAGAATAAATCAGAAACCAATGTGAAATTCTTTCCAAATGACAAAAGCAATGCTAATATAGTAGTCGTCAATATCCACCATTTGAAACGGTTTTTGACAATGACAAGTCCCAATATAAACAAGAAGAAAACACCGGCCCCAAAATACCATGGTCCTGATGTAAAGCGTTTGTCCCCCCAATAGGTTGGCATACCTTGTGCCATCTGCCCTGCTTGAACTTCAGACACTCTTCCTTTTTCCATAAAGAATTTGGCAACATGCGATTTTTCGTCCAATTGACCACCACTAGCTCCGCCATAAGCATTAGGAATCATAAAGGTCATGGTCTCGCCAACACCTTGGCTCCATTCATAAGCATATTCTTTATCAAGTCCTTTTGCTTTTGTGTTATTATTGTCAACCTTCGTAATATTAGCATGGCCACGTGTACTTAGCTTACTGTACTCCCAAGTAGGCAATAAAATGGATGCATTGACCATTAAAGCAATGATAACCGCAATCACCTGTCTGCCGGAGGCGATAAAGAATTCCTTTAATTGTTTTTGTTTGATCGCATCGACTAAGGTAAAAATAACGTATACCATCAACGCCATTAACAAGTAATAAGTCGTCTGTAGGTGATTGACACGTATTTCCAAGGAAAGAAATAACGCCAGCAGTACTGGCCCCCATAACTTACTCCCACGATAACACATAATCACCGCAGCAATAACAGGCGGTATAAAGGCGATTGCATTTGCCCTGGTAATATGTCCAGCTTCAATATAAATAAAGTTGTAGGAAGTAAAGGCTATTGCAACTGCGCCCACCGCAGCAAGCCAGGGTTTGATGCGTAATACGCTAAAAAGAAAGTAGGCCCCCAATAGATAAAACAACACTGTATCCATCGGACTTGGAAAGGCAAATTTCACCGCTTTCAACAAGTAGGTACCTATATTATTTTCATTTGCCTGCCAGATTTGATAGGTAGGCATTCCTCCAAACATAGAATTCGTCCATAAAGGTGCCTTTCCATCTTTGGCTTTATAATCAAATAATTCCTTTTGTCCAGCTTGCGCCTGTACAACATCTGATTGGGCAAGTGTCTTTCCCTGCCAAACAGGTGTGAAATAAAAAAATACGAGCGCAATAAATACCGCAATAACGATCAAATGTGCTGAATTCGCCTTAAACCAATTTTTCATTTATCCTCTTAGGTTGTTTAAAAGTCTTAAAAGCCAAACTTAGATAAATTTGTTTTTATATACAATTATAATTATGCGCAATCTATTAAATACAGTTCTCTTAGATGATGAAAAGAAATAAACCTCAAATTGCTATGATTCATCAAAGACAGTTTAGCCTAAAAATGCAGGGGAAATGAATAATGATGGATTCACTCCCGTCTTATTTATAAAAAAAATGCCCTAATTATAATTAGGGCTATCTTGAGTTTATTTCATTTTAACGGCTGTCCCCGTTGCTCCTACCATCATCATTCCCCCTGTTCCAACAGTTTGGAAATCCAATCGTACACCAACGACTGCGTCAGCTCCCAATGCTTTCGCGCGATCTTCTAGCTCACGCAATGCAGCCTCACGAGTCTCCTGAAACGCCCGCTCGTAGGAATTGGATCGACCACCAAAAAAATCTCTAAATCCAGCCATCATATCCTTAATGGCATTCGCTCCCAAAACAACCTCTGAAGAAACAATCCCCAAATAACGATCGATCTGGTGTCCCTCGATAACACTTGTTGTTGTTAATAACATAATTTTATTCTCCTTTTTGAATTAACTTATTGATGTCGGATAATTCGCCAAAAACAACTAAGATATCCCCTTCCGCCATGACTGTTTCAGACGTGGCGATACCAGATGCTTCCTTTTGTTCTTTGGTAATTCCGTCTTTTTTCGTTTCTGTAATTTTTACTGTCGTCAATACAATAATTTTATATAGATTCGTCAGATTAGCCTCGCGTAGCGTCATACCAACATAACGCTGTGGAACCTTTGTTTCGACAATAGAATACCGATCTGAAACCTTAAAGGAATCAACGATATCGATATTGTCCAACCGCATCGCCAAGCGCTCAGCCGCCTCTTCTTCTGGCATAATATACTCATTGATCTCCATCGCTTCCAAAACTGTCTTCTGCAAATCAGATACGATACGGCCGATTATACGCTTTACTTTTAATTGTTTTAGGAGTGCTACAGTCATAAGAGACGCTCCTTCATCTTCCCCAATAGCTACAATTACAGCATGCGCATCTTTCAAAGGTAGTGAAGATACAGCCTCCCGATCTGTTGTATCCAAACATACGGTATGCGTGATCTTATCTTTGAGCTGCTCCACTATAGTTAGACTTTTATCTGCTCCAATCACTTCATGACCGAGTTCAGTAAGATGAACACCCAATGAACGCCCAAAATGTCCTAACCCTAAAACAATATACTTCATAACTCAAACTAAGATAAATTTATTGTATTTACAAGCATAATTACACCCTATACTATTAATCAACCTTTTTTCTCTTCATTTCCAAATTCACGTGTAAAAAAGAATGCATTTAAAACAAGATCTTTTCCTCCGGAAATATAATATTCCGGCGTGTCGTATTTTTGATAAACGCAACCAATAATGTTAACATACCCACACGACCGACCAGCATGGTCACCACAATGATCAGTTTTCCACCCATACTTAAGGAAGGGGTAATACCCAAACTCAAGCCGCAGGTCGTATATGCCGATAACGATTCAAACAACAAATCTTTCATACTTTTATCTGGATCAGTAAAAATAAGGACAAAAAAACTGAGCCCAACGACTATAAACGACAATAAAATGATTGCAAAAGCTTTATTGACGGATTCACTTGCTATTCTTCGTTTAAAAATTTCAATATATTCCTTACCCTTTGCTAAAGAAATAATATTTATAAAAGAAAGTGCTACTGTTGTCACTTTAACTCCGCCTCCAGTAGACCCTGGGGAGGCCCCTATCCACATCAGCAACATGATCAGAAAAATAGTTGGGGCTCCGACGAAACTTAAATCAATACTATTGTAACCTGCAGAACGCGCAGCATTTGCCATAAAAAAAGACGTGGCCCATTCGCCATCTAAGCCTTTTTCTAAAGAAAGCGTATTCTTCCGTTCCAAAAAGTAAAAGAAAAGTGTTGCCGCAACAATAATAATCGCATTACAAAGTAGAACTAACTTGGAGTTGAAGCTAAAACTCCAAGCTTTATGTTTGTAATTTTTCTTCGTGATCAAACGGTGGTACCACAGTAATATAGACTCCTTTATGTAGGTATAAAAGTTGAGCACAATTCCAAAACCTAATCCCCCAAGAATAAACAATGAGGAAAGAGCCAATTGAAATGGATAGTTGAACTTATATGCCTCATTGGTGATACCCCCAGACAAAATAGAAAATCCGGCATTACAGAAAGAAGAAATGGAATGAAAAATTGAGAAGAAAATCATACTCCCCATATTCGGGAAGTTAGTCCTTTCCAAGGTACTAAAAATCAATAATGCACCAAGAAATTCAAACAACAGTGTAATAAATATCATGGTCAACAATGTCTTAATGACTGAAGCCACTTTATTTTCACCCAATATCTCACCAAACATCAGTTGGTTTTTGAATGAAAATCCACCGGAGAAAAAATATCCAAAAAACCCTGTAAATGTCATAATTCCCAATCCACCGACCTGTATCAATACAATAATAACGGTCTGACCAAACATGCTAAAGTTGGTTGAAATATCTGATACGGACAGTCCTGTTATACAAACAGCACTAGTAGCCATAAACAAGGCATCAACAAAACTGAGCGGAGCTTCAATCGTTGTTCGCGGAAGCATCAATAGGACTGTCCCTATCAGGATAAGCACAAGAAAGCTGATAACAAATAGTATGGTGGGATTAAAATAAAAATTATCGAAAAAGAGCGTGCTTTTCGATAATTCGGCGATAAAAATAATATAAATCCCTAAATAAATCCACTGTTCGCGTGAAAAGACCGATAGCGCATCAATCCCAGCGAAACGAGCAATCAAAATAAAAATAAAATAAATCAGGATAAACAAGCCTGAATAATGTTCAACAGCAATCTTCTTCAGTGCATAGATAGATGAAGATTCCCGCAATGCGATCATAAAGAAAAGCACGAAAAATAGGTAGTGGATTGTTTTACCTAGCAAAATACCCAAAGTTGGATCTGTTACATAACCAACATTGAAAATAACTATCGCAGCACAAATCATGCTCGCATAGAACATGATCTTATCTACAAGACCGTTTTTATATTTGAAAACAAATCGAATAAAACTTAATATAGAATCTACCATTATAAACCGCAAACTAAGGTAAATTTGCCTTTATTCAAAAATCTACCAACATCTATCCCCTAAAAGCACTTTATTTTCACGTGAAACGGAATCTACCAGTGTCTTTCGCTACATCTCCACTTTTTTAATCCCCAGGTTTTTCTTTCTCTAATTCCTTTTCAGCCTTCTCTCGATCCCGTTTTCGCTTTTCCTCTATTTTGGCAGCCGCTTTTGCCTCTTCCTCCTTCTCTTCTTTTAGCAGCTCTTCAGCGGTTTTATGTTTTTTGAATATCCCTGAGAATAATTTCTTCGCTTTCTCCACTCCACTCACGACCTTCTCAACACGATCTGCTGTATTCATCAATTTTGCCTCGCGCTCTGGCCCTAAACCGACACATTGTTTAATTCCCATCAGCAAACTTTGCCACATTGCCTTAAAGAAAGGATGATAGGGGTCTCGATGCTTGTTGATATGCCCCACAGTATATTTACCATAAAGGTCTGGGTTTCCAGGATTAAATAAAACCTGATTGACCATAAATGAAAGGAAGCCCTTCTTTTCTCGACGTCCGTCCTCACCTGTTTCAGAGAGTATGTTAACTTTCAAATCGTTGTAATCCATTTTAAACGTCCCCTTACTCCTGTAGTCATTAGCCCAGACATCAAATACGATTTGTTTTAGATTACCGGATTTAACCTCAACATTCAGCAATGGCCGAATCATTTTATTGACAGCGGTTAAATCCATCTGTCCAAGACTACCCTTATAGGTATAAGCCCCAACTTTGGAGGTCATATCAAAGACAAAGTTAGTCAATAGCTTTCCTGAGTTCATAAAATTAGTGCTCAGATTAGCACGCATAAGCTTTTGCTTGAGTAACTTTGTCGAATCATTTGTCACATTCAATATGGTACCATAGGTATGATCAAAAGTAATGGTTCCTATCTGGCTATATTGATCACTCATCTCCGAATAAGCAATACCAATATTATCCAGAATCAGCGAATCAATTCCCATTCTAGTTGACATTTGCATCAATTTCATGTGCGGTGCATTTCCAATTTGTCGGGTAGCAGGACTCTTATAGTACTTATCGCTATAGATGGAAAGTTGCCCGTTTTTTAAGAATGCTTTTTGTGCATAAACCTTTTTATCTCTGGAAAGTTGCCCAAAATTGAACCCAGTCAGTTGCAAGGTGTCCATTTTAAAGACAACATAACTTCCGCCTTCCCTTTTTTTCTTATAATAGGCGGCTTTGTTTAAAGTCGGCTGATAAGCGATCTTGGTCAGGAGGACATTCCTGTCTTTACTATTGATCTTAAGTTTATCAAAATTGATTTTATAAAAACCATCCGGAGTTTTATAAGTAAAGCCCGGCACTTCGATATCGATCATCTTCGTATGATAAAAACGTTGTCTGTCTTGCTCCGAAGTCGAATCAATAAAGACATCATCAATCCGCACTTTCACTTTTTTTATCTCAAAATCCTGATGTACACCCTTTTGTACCTGCGTATATTTAAAATCAATATTATTCAAATTGACAGCTTCAACATGAATCTTCTTTAAATTATCTTTTATTTTTTCGTACAAGGGTTTCTTAGGCCCTTGGCTTACAGTATCGTTATAACTATGCACCTCATTGATAACATGTATCATTGGCGTATTTACGGTGACATCGTGTAGGAAAAGCTCTTTATCCATTAGTACCTTACGAATGCCAAAGCTTTTAATCTTAAGCTTGTTGATGATTATTGCATATCGATTGTCTGGAGCCTTTTTCATAAGCTCTAATTTTTTATACACAACACTATCCGGAATTAAATGAAGATTATCTATGGTTAGATTTCCCAGTGCAAGATTAACATGAATATCATCGTAGTGAACAGTGTACAGACTATCTGTCGCCTGCAAAACCAGCTGTTTTATTTTGGTATCCAACAGCGGTTTCAATTTATTGCTAAAATACATAATGCCCCCAGTCAAAGCCAGGAGAATAAACACAACAATCCCAATGATCCACTTAAAAATAGGCTTCATAAAGTCACAATCTCTTTGTAATTTAGTCTTTATTTATTGAATAGCAAACAAGATCAATTCCCCTTTTGTTTCAAATACTACTAAATAAAGAAAATATGCAGCTCCGAATACGACTTTTTTTATTTCTTGTACCGTTTTGGCTACTTATATTCAATTCTTGTTCAAATTCCAAACCCGAAACAGGCTTCTATTTTTGGAAAACAGTCTTTCAACTCGATACTATAGAACATCGTGCTTTAAAAGAAGTGGCTGCTAAGTCCATATATACACGAATTATGGATATAGACTTTGATCCCTCGGGTGTTCAGGCTGTCCCCATTAGCCCCATTACCTTCTCCCAGCCTGTACCTAAAGAACAGACTTTAATACCAGTCGTATTTATCAATCAGCGTATCTTTTCAGAAATGGACAGTTTACAAATAAGAGCATTAGCCAATAAGATTGTTCCATTTGTCTCTGCAAAAATTAAGCAGGCTGGTAAAGAAAAATTCAACGAATTGCAATTGGACTGTGACTGGACACAGACATCACGCGACAAATTCTTCTACTTGCTCAATTACCTACAAGAATTACCTGATTTAAAAGATGTTATTATTAGCTCAACCTTAAGATTACATCAAGTTAAGAATACTGTTACAAGCGGTATTCCACCCGTAAAAAAAGTGACTTTAATGTGCTACAACATGGGCAATTTACGCCAGTTTGGAAACCAGAATTCCATTCTGAATCAACAGGATCTAAAGGTCTATTTAGGTGGTACATTACGCAATTATCCAATGCAAATGGATATTGCACTTCCTTTATTTCAATGGTTTGTGGTTTTTAGAAACAATAGTTACATTGGTATTTCGAAATATATTAGTGAACAGGATATCAATAATAAAGCCCTATTTACACGCAACCCAAAAAGTAACTTATACATTTTAATTACCGATCTTCCAAAAGCAAATCTCAAAAAAGGAGATGTTATCCGATTTGAGCAGGTGACTCACGATGATCTTTTGCAAACGGCAAAATTTTTGAGGGGAGAACTGAACGGAAAAAAACATCAGATTATTTTTTATCATTTAGATCAAGCTACATTAGCAAATCATGACAATGCTGAGTTACAAGAAATTATTCGTGCTTTCTAGCACCACGATCGCTTTCTTTTTTGGAGAGATTGCAACAAATATCGCTTGTGGACCCGAAATGGATCCCTATGACAACCAAACAACTTACTATCTTCCGAATCTCGAAGACAACGGGTTTTCTGCATTTCAATACATCCCCTATCAATTTCTTTATACCGAAGAAGCTCCAGTCAAGGAAAGCATTGTCAACAGTGAAGCTTGGGCAAAACACCTAGGGTCGGATGTAAATATAAAAGATATCGAACAATTGATGTACTACAGCGACTCGGCGACGTCTGATTTGGTCAGTAACCAAAAAAAATCATCCTGGAGCAATCTTCCGGATTCCATCAAAGGAAATACATTTTTACAAACCTTAATTGATGGTAAACATGAACCTGAGCGAGCTTACTTTATTTTCACAAAAAAGCAAGAGCCCATTACAAATGTTCAACACAATTATTGGGATCCCAATACGCGGAATTTTAAAGAGATTGTACAATATGCCGAACTGGCCGAAGCACAGATCAACAAGCATAAAAAAAACAGTTTCCTTTTTGTCCGTTACGCTTATCAGGCCGCACGCTTATATCTATTCGGTCAGGAATATGCCAAAAGTATTGCTGTCTATGAGAAATACTTACAGCCTATAAAAGGGAATGAAGCTATTTTAAATTGGGCACTTTCCAACTACGCTGGTGCTGTCCGTAAAAATGGTGATGGGGCTAAAGCGGCATACCTTTTCTCCAGGTTATTTACAGCAAGCCCCGAAAGACGGGTTTTGGCGTACGCTAATTTTCATTATATCACAGCTTCTGACACAGAGATTTTTCAATATGCCAGCACTGATGCAGACAACTTTAACATTAATGCCATTATTGGATTCGGCACTGGAGACCGTACTATGAAATATCTAAACGCCTGTTACAAGCTTGATCCAGCCAATACCGTAAATGCAGTTTTGTTGGGAAGGGAAGTCAACAAAATAGAAGGCGATATGAATGAGTCTTTTTATATTGGTTATGGCGAGAACTACAACTATTACGCTAGAAACGAAGACAAAAGCACCATTAAACAACATTTGGATTCCCTTCGCGATTTCGCATTAAACCTCTATCAAGACAAAAAATACGTTCAGCCACGGCTTGGTTTGATTACAGCAGCTTATTTAAGCTGGATGAATAGAGAAAATGATCTAGCAAAAAAATATCTTGCCCAGGTAAAAGAAAATGAATTGAATCCTAGGTTGGGCGATCAATATCAGATTACAGTGCTGCTTACGCAATTAGCCGATTGGCAAACCAGTAAACAGATTGATCAGCCCAAGCTGGTCAAAACATTAGCGTGGCTGGAGCAGAAAGCCAAACAGGATGGCAAAAATTCAAGTAACAAAAAGGAATGGAGCTATAGTGCTTTTGAATATAGCAATTACAGTCTGATTGCTAGAAATATCCTCCAGAACCTTGTCGTCAAACATTACCTCAGCACACAAGATACAGCTATGGCGAGTTTAGCCGCTGTAAAAGCCGATATCTTCTATAATTACGGTATCGCCAAGGATTCTCTTGAAGACAACATGCAATGGTCCACCATGCATTTTTGGGAAAATAGTCTCACACCTAAAACATTATTAAAAATAAGGGCACTACTGTCTGACAACACGCAACAAAATACATTATCCCGTTTTTTATTGCAAGATATCAAGCATTTCAATAGAGATTATTTGACAGAACTGCTAGGCACAGCATATCTACGGGAGCTTGATTTTCAAAAAGCGGCGACAACATTACAGGCACTTCCTAAAGATCACAAAATAAAAGAAATAAGGAATTCGTACAATGAAGATGAAACGGATATTATCCCCAGTCCGTTTATCGTCACCATCAATGACTATCCAAAGAAATACGGAAAAGAGAATACGACCAAACTAAAATATGCAGAACGCATGGCCCGATTGGAGAATGCCATAAAAAGCGAAAAAAACAATCAGAAAAAAGCCGACTATTACTTTCAGATGGCCACAGGCATTTATCAGACCAGCACCTACGGAAACGCCTGGTCTTTGGTGTCGTACGATTGGTCATCCTCAGACAATCATGCTGGCACAACAATTCACTGGCAACGGAATTACGTACAGACAAAATCAGCAAAAGAATGGTATAACAAAGCCCGGTCACTAAGTTCAGATAAAGAGTTTAAGGCCAAATGTACCTTCATGCTCGCAAAATGTGAACAGAAAGACTTTGTTTATACTGAGGACACTCGCTGGCAATATTATGATTCCCCCTTGAAAAATCCGTTCTACCGCTTTTCGCTGCAGAATAGGTACTTTAAAGAACTAAATACACAATATAAGGACACGCCTTTTTTCAATATGGCTTCAAAGGAATGTACCTATCTAAGGGACTACATGAATCTAACACAAGCCATAAAATAAACGCTCTCTTCCTTTTAAATACAGAAAGGCTTCCATAAATGGAGGCCTTTCTGTATTAAGCTCTGCTATCTTCATTATGATACATACTGAGATAACTATCGTAACGTGAAGATTCAATTTCTCCCTCCTCAACGGCTTCCATAATCACACACCCGGGCTCGTTGATATGCCGACAATTATTGAACCGGCATTGGTTCATCAATGCACGCATCTCAGGGAAAAAGTGGGACAGTTCCTGTTTTTCAATATCCACAATTCCCAACTCGCGAATACCGGGTGTATCAATCAGTTTACCCGCAAAAGGTAAGTCAAACATCTCTGCAAATGTAGTGGTGTGCTTCCCCTTATCTGACCAATCCGAAATTTCTCCTGTCTTCAAACCATATTCAGGTACAATAGCATTAATCAAAGTAGATTTACCAACACCAGAATGACCTGACACTAATGTAATTTTATCCTGAAGTAGCTCCTTGACAACATCTATATTCTTTCCCGTCAAAGCCGATACCTCATAGCATGGATAGCCGATTCGTTCATAAATGGCCTTATAGTCGGCCAATATTTCCAAACCTTCATCACTGAAAAGATCGAGTTTATTAAAAATAAGTACCGCAGGTATTCCATAAGCTTCGGTCGTCACCAAAAAACGGTCAATAAAACCCAAAGATGTTGGCGGAGAAGCCAACGTAACCACCAAAAAAGCCTGATCTAGGTTTGCCCCGATAATCTGTGTTTGTTTGGAGAGGTTTACCGACTTTCGAATAATATAATTACGACGCGGTTCCAATTCACGAATGACAGCACTTTCAAGATCCGGCTCCACATCAAAATGCACCCAGTCTCCTACAGCCACCGGGTTGGTCGTTTTAATTCCCTTGGTACGAAATTTTCCTTTGATCCGGCAATCATATCTCTTGTCATCTTCGCCCAAAACCTGATACCAACTACCTGTGGACTTTGTTACCAATCCTCTCATAGAACCTGTTGCATTAAATGTGTCATAGCACAAAAATCGGAAAAATTTATTAAACTTACGGTTTGATGAATTTCTTACCTTTGTAAGGAGACTAAAATTCAATTTTGTGAAAAAACTATTTCTTTTAGATGGCATGGCTCTCATATATAGAGCATATTTTGCTTTGAGCAAGACCCCAAGGATCACCTCGACAGGGTTGAATACTGGGGCAATCATGGGTTTTACCAATACATTGTTGGAGGTATTGAAAAATCAACAACCTTCTCATATAGCAGTAGTGTTCGACACGGCAGCTCCTACAGCACGCCATATTGAATTTGAAGCCTATAAAGCACATCGTGAAAAAATGCCCGAAGACCTTTCTGCTTCTATTCCATATATCTACCGTCTGATTGAGGGATTCAATATCCCTATTATTACAATGGACGGTTATGAAGCGGATGATATCATCGGAACATTAGCGAAAAAAGCAGAACAAGAAAACTTCCAAGTCTATTGTATGACACCGGATAAAGATTTTGGTCAGCTTGTCTCAGACAATATTTTTATTTACAAACCAGCCCGTATGGGTAATGGGGCTGAAGTACAAGGAGTCAAAGAAATTCTCGAAAAGTGGGAGGTAACAGACGTGTGCCAGGTCATCGATATTTTGGGCTTATGGGGTGATGCTGTAGATAATATCCCAGGAATTCCAGGTATTGGTGAGAAAACCGCAAAAAAACTTGTTCAGGAATTTGGGTCAGTCGAAGGAATTATTGCCAATGCGGATCAGCTAAAAGGAAAAATGCGCGAAAACGTTGAAAATTTCGCAGAACAGGGGTTAATTTCAAAAAAATTAGCAACAATTTTGTTGGATGTGCCCGTTGAGTTTAACGAAAAAGCGCTAGAACTTGAGGATCCAAATAAAGACATGCTCGAACCCCTCTTTGCTGAATTGGAATTTAGAACATTGGGAAAAAGAGTTTTTGGAGATGATTTCTCCATACTTGAAAAGAATTCACCTGTAAATGGACAGATGGATTTATTTGCTACAGAGATAACAGCAAATACAACAAGTACAGCAATAGAAGTTTCAAATGAAAATATTGTTCTAAAAAATATTCAAAATACAACACACGAATACACACTGGTAGATACAACCGAAGAACAAGAAAAACTCGCCAAGGAACTCAACTCAAAACGCAGCTTTTGTTTCGACACAGAAACAACAGGGTTAGACGCGAATCTTGCTGATATTGTCGGACTTTCATTTTCGTTTGAAACTGGGAAAGCATACTATATCCCTACACCAGCAAATCGGGAAGAAGCCCAACGCATCGTCGATATCTTTAAGTCTGTACTGGAAAATCCAGCAATTGAAAAGATCGGTCAGAATATCAAGTACGATATCCTCTTATTGGCAAGATATGGTGTTAAGGTGCAGGGAGCCTTATTCGATACCATGTTAGCGCATTACCTCATTGACCCTGATACGCGACATGGCATGGATGTCCTTGCGGAGAACTATCTGAATTACACGCCAGTCTCCATTACAGAACTCATTGGAGAAAAAGGGAAAAAACAAGGAAATATGCGGGATGTTGATTTCGAAAAAATCAAAGAATACGCTGCTGAAGATGCTGATATTACATTACAGCTAAAAAATATATTCCACCCCCTTTTGGTAGAAACGGATACATTACAATTGGCCCAGGAGGTCGAATTTCCACTTGTGTATGTACTTGCTGAAATAGAACGAAATGGAGTAAAAGTGGATGTCCCCGCTCTTGGCGAATTTTCCAAAACATTGGAACAGGACATCAAGGATCTAGAGAATGCCATATTTGAAAAAGCTGGAGTGAACTTTAATATTGCCTCACCAAAACAGTTAGGCGAAGTCTTATTCGACAAGCTCCAACTGGATCCGAAAGCAAAGAAAACAAAAACAGGGCAGTACAAAACCGGTGAAGATGTTTTATTGGCGCTGGCGCACAAATCAGATATTGTCCAGGACATCTTGAATTTTAGGCAGTTACAGAAATTAAAGTCAACTTACGTAGATTCATTACCTGAATTGATCAATCCAGAAACGGGGTTGATCCATACTTCCTATAATCAAGCTGTCGCCGCAACAGGCCGCTTGAGCTCTACAAATCCTAATCTGCAGAATATTCCGATCCGTACGGAAAGAGGCCGTGAAGTGAGGAAAGCATTTATCCCACGTTCGAAAGATCATGTGATCTTATCCGCCGATTATTCACAGATCGAATTACGCTTAATAGCGGAGTTGAGCAAAGATCAAAATATGTTAGAAGCCTTTACTCAAGGACATGATATTCATCGTGCCACCGCTGCCAAAGTGTATAATATGGCTTTTGAGGAGGTTACATCAGAACAGCGTCGCAACGCGAAAGCAGTAAATTTTGGTATTATATACGGTCAATCCGCCTTTGGTTTATCTCAAAATCTAGGTATCTCGCGTAAAGAAGCTGCTGACATCATCAACGAATATTTCAACCAATATACCGGTATAAAGAAGTATATGAGCGACGCCGTTGAATCTGCTAAAGAGAAAGGCTACGTTGAAACAATTTTAAAGCGTAGACGTTATTTGAGAGACATTAATTCAGCAAACATGACTGTTCGGGGATTTGCTGAACGAAATGCGATCAATGCCCCTATTCAAGGTTCGGCAGCTGATTTAATCAAGATTGCCATGATTGCAATACAAAAGGAAATCGAGCATCAGGGATTGGTAGGTAAAATGATTATGCAAGTACACGATGAGCTGGTGTTTGATGTTCCGAAACAAGAGGTCGAAGCATTCAAAACCATTATTCTGGACAAAATGACAAATGCTATAAAAACAAATGTTCCGTTGGTTGTTGAAATCGGAGAAGGTAAAAACTGGCTTGAAGCACATTAATTTTTGTTATGACTAAAAAATTCATTTCTATACTGTTGTTGTTATCCTCGTTTTGCTGCCAATCTATTCAGGCACAAGACGGTAAACCTGTATTTTACGAGAAATTAGATCAAGGCTTAATTCGTTTCTATTTTGATAAGTATTATTATCTGGCGGCAAAAGATTGCGAATTCAAATCAATTGAACGTGTAAGCAAATTTGATTTCACAAAGCAAATTTTCGAAGGAGAGTTTCGTGATTTCGCGCCCAATGGCAATCGTATACTGGTCGGCAATTATAAGGATGGTAAAAAAGAAGGTCTATTTCAAGCTTTTCATCCGAATGGTGTGTTGAAATGGGAAATAAATTTTAAGGATAACTATCCTGTCGGTGATTGCAAATATTATTATCCCGATGGTAAACCGTTATTAACGGTGGCCTATGGTGATTACGGTTATTTCATTAAAGATTATTGGGATAATCGAGGAAAACAGGAAATCGTTGGCGGTGAAGGAAACTATGAATTCGCTATTCCATTCGAAGGGTTCACAGAATTCGGGTATGATTTTTATCTACGTAAAGGCAAAGTAAAAAGTGGTAAACCACAGGGAAACTGGAACACCTACTTTTACAATGTTGGACAGCAACCCATTTACGCGATGACACAACGCTTTGTTGATGGAAAAATCGTTGCTACTTATGATGATAATGGAGAGCTTCCAAGTGAAGATTTTCAGGCTTTAAGCGTTTTACCCTACGATTATTTTATCCGAGCTGAACTATTAAACAGCAAATCTTGTAGTTTTGATGACTTTTCAAACTTCTATGCGTTTCTTGCTAAACGGTTTACCGATAGGATCAATAAAAGCGGATTCGAAGTCGCAACTCAACTAAATTTCTCCTATGAAGTTGAAGTCAAAAAAACGGGCTTAGCCAATTTGCGAAGCCTTAAATTGAATGTAGACTCCAATAATGAAAATGATCTCACCATTTTGAATCGAATTGCTAAAAGTGTAGATTTTTATTTTCCAACCTACAAACAAGATCAACCTCAAGACGATACGATTAAAGTTTCTGGGAGTATTGCCACAGGAAGTGATGGAAAAGTCTATACCCATTCAATTAAAATCGAAAGACAAATAGACAATTCGAGTAAATAATTATCTTTGCAGAAATAAATAGATATGAAATTCCATAAAGAAGGATATACCACATTAGCGATTGCTGTACTTTTTATCTTTATCATCAATGCCGTTGCGGACTATTATGATGCACCGCAGTTTGTAAAATGGTTTATTTATGCCCTTTCAGCATTCCTATTCATTACAGTTGTTCAGTTTTTTAGAAGTCCTAAGAAAGTAGTGATTCCACAAGATGGCACAATCTTATGTCCTGCTGACGGAAAAGTTGTAGTCATCGAAGAAACCGAAGAAAATGAATATTTTCATGACAGAAGGATACAGGTCTCTATTTTCATGTCACCCATCAATGTGCATGTGAACCGAAATCCAATCAGTGGTTTGGTGACTTTCTTCAAATATCATCCTGGGAAATTCTTGGTTGCTTGGCATCCAAAATCATCGACAGACAATGAAAGAACCACTGTTGTCGTAAAAGACAAAACAGGCAGGGAAGTTCTTTTCCGTCAAATTGCTGGCGCGTTGGCCCGTCGTATTGTTTGGTATGTAAAGGAAAATGATCAGGTTGTTCAGGGCAACGAGTTCGGCTTTATCAAATTTGGCTCACGTGTGGATCTATTCCTGCCTCTGGGAACAGAGATCAATGTGAATATTGGTGATAAAGTTACCGGAGCCAAAACCGTTATCGGAAAATTTTAACAATTTATTAATATCATTATAAGTAACTTAGGCTCCAATTAGGGGCCTTTTTTATTCAACAAATGAATTTTAGACAATTATTATTAGCAAACTCCGCTGGTGTTGGCATTGCAATATCCACTATCAGCTTTTATTATAAACATGACCTTCAGACTGCACTGATTATTTTTTTTGTAGCCTTGGTCATTTGTTTTCTTCTATTCAACTACCTGTTCGAGAAATACATCTACCGCCGTCTTAATACCATGTATAAATTGATTCACAATCTAAAACTCGGTAAGGATCTTAAAGATGCGATTGGTGAACATGTCAGTGAAGATCCCATTACAGATGCAGAAAACGACGTAAAGGCTTGGGCAAAAGATAAAAAAAATGAAATTGAACAACTGAAATCGCAGGAAAAATTTAGGCGTGAATTCCTTTCCAATATATCCCATGAATTCAAAACACCCCTCTTTGCTACCCAAGGGTATATCGAGACATTACAAGATGGGCTAATGGAAGAAGACATGGAAATGGCAAAGAATTTCTTAGACAAAGCTGCTCGAAACCTTGACAGATTGAATTACCTCATTCAAGATTTAGATGAAATATCCAAACTGGAATCAGGTAAAATGGTATTGAATATTGAAAAATTTGACATTGTAGATCTTATCAAAGACACCTCATATTCATTGGAAGACAAAGCCAAACATCATAATATTAAGATCGAGTTCAAACCTAAAACCGG
Organism: Sphingobacterium sp. GW821-FHT03E03; assembly: GCF_059420745.1. Taxonomy (NCBI): domain Bacteria; kingdom Pseudomonadati; phylum Bacteroidota; class Sphingobacteriia; order Sphingobacteriales; family Sphingobacteriaceae; genus Sphingobacterium; species Sphingobacterium sp. GW821-FHT03E03. The sequence continues at coordinate 14,406 of NZ_JBWKUH010000010.1, read as the reverse complement.
CACGCCACATTGGGTTAAAGCAGATCGCAATAAAATACATCAAGTATTGTATAACCTTATCGATAACTCACTCAAATACGGAAAAGAGGGAGGTACCACCAAAATCAAAATTTTTCCACTTTTTGAACAGGTCTTAATAGAAATCACGGATGACGGTTATGGTATCGAAGAAAAAAATCTGAGCCGGGTATTCGAGCGATTCTTCCGCACAGATAAAAGTCGCTCAAGAGATATTGGCGGATCGGGCTTAGGTCTTGCGATTGTCAAACATATTGTTGAAGCGCATCAACAGAATGTTAATGTCCGTAGTACAGAGGGCATTGGAACCACTTTTGGCTTTACTTTGCAAAAAGTTCAGGTCGGAGATTAAACAATTGATGACACTTTTGTGTTTAAACAAAACCAATGTTAACATTAACTTAACATTAGGGTGTTATTTTTGCAAAAATAAATTTAAGATATGTCTTTAAATAGCATTTTTCAATACTTCGTTCCAAAGGACAAAAAATTCTTCCCTTTGTTTGAACAAGCCGGCAACAATTTGATCGAAATGTCTCAATTGTTAAAAGATATTGTTAACTCAAACAATCCAGAAAAGAAGAAAGAGTTCACACGTAAGATGGAAGACTTGGAGCACAAAGGCGACAACATCACACATCAAATTCACTTGGAGCTAGGTAAAAATTTCATTACACCTTTTGACCGCGAAGATATACACTCCTTAGCAAGTTCTTTGGACGATGTAGCCGATTTTATCCACGGTGCGGCTAATAGAATGGACTTATACAAGGTAGAAAAAGCAACAGAACCAATGATAGAAATCGCGGATCTACTGGTGGAAGCTACTGAACATGTTTCAAAAGCAATCCACGAACTTCGGGATTTAAAAAACATTCGCAATATCACAGATTCTTGTGTGCGTATCAATAGTGTAGAAAATAAAGCAGACTATATTTTTGATAAGGCAGTAGCCGATCTTTTTGAATTTGAAAAAGACGCTATTTCATTGATCAAACACAAAGAAGTGTTATCCGCAATGGAAGATGCAACAGACAAATGCGAGGATGTTGCTAATGTATTAGAAAGTATTCTAGTTAAAAACGCATAATCATTCGATCATAAGTGCATAAAAATTCTACGAGATTATGATGTCAACATTACTCGTTGTTGTGATTGTCTTAGCAATTGCATTTGACTACATCAATGGATTCCATGATGCAGCCAACTCTATTGCGACAGTTGTATCAACAAAAGTTCTAACACCAGCAATGGCTGTATTATGGGCTGCCATATTCAACTTTGCTGCTTATTTCTACTTTACAGATCACAAAGTAGCCAACACCATTGCCAAAACGGTATTGGAAGAATATATTACCTTAGAGGTTATCTTTGCGGGCTTGCTCGCAGCAATTGGCTGGAACTTATTCACTTGGTACTATGGAGTACCATCAAGTTCCTCACACACCTTGATTGGAGGCTTTGCTGGATCAGGAATGGCATATGCCTTTATTCTTGGCGCGGATCCTATACACGCAATCAATATCGATGCAACATTAAAAATTATTGCTTTCATCGTTTTTGCACCGATCATCGGTATGACCATATCTATTATCATTACACTCATTGTAATCAATTTAGCTAAAAACTCACGGCCTAGTGTTGCTGAAAAATGGTTTAAAGTATTACAATTGGTTTCATCTGCAGCCTTGAGTTTTGCGCATGGTGGTAATGATGCACAAAAAGTAATGGGAATTATCCTTGTAGCTATGGTAGCTGGTGGCTACATGCAAAATACCGAACATATGCCCGAATGGATTCCCTTAACGTGTTACGCAGCTATTGCAGCTGGAACAATGAGTGGAGGCTGGAAAATTGTTAAGACAATGGGTACTAAAATTACGAAAGTGACACCATTAGAAGGAGTTTGTGCGGAATCTGCAGGAGCGGTAACATTAGGTATAACTGAGCATTTCGGAATCCCAGCTTCAACAACACATACCATTACAGGAGCCATTATTGGTGTCGGAGTTGTTAAGCGTGTTTCAGCAGTGCGCTGGGGGGTAACGATTAGTTTATTATGGGCTTGGGTATTGACAATTCCAGTATCGGCTCTGCTTGGAGGACTCTCTTTAGTCATTGTACATTATTTACTTTAGAAAGAATTTCTTAATTTTTTTCTAAAAGCTATTGAAACAAAACAAAAATTTGGTATTTTCGTACCGAATTTTTGTTTTGTTGTTTCACATTAAATACTTAATTTAGTACGAAATATCAGAAATTTAAAAATTTAACATAATTTTAAGACTTTGGCACGGCAATTGTACTGTTCCAGATATTAAATAAGACAACAAAGTTTGAAAACAATTAAAATTAATAATAACCTTAAAAACAAGAGTATGAACTATTCTACAATTAAAAAAACAGCTGTTGCTGCTACATTAGTTGCCGCTTTAGGTTTCGCTGATACAGCACAAGCTCAACAAGTATTCGGTGGTAGATCACAATACAGAACTTGGTCTATCGGAGTTCAAGGTGGTATCACTACGCCTAATGCTTTAATTGGTGGTAACAATAACTTTGGTCAAAAAGTTGGTTATTTCCAAAACAAAGTTGGTGAGTACTATGGTTTAACAGTACGTAAACAATTCTCTCACCTTTTCGGTTTAGAAGTTGAAGCTAACCGTGGTAAGATCAAAACTTACAACCACAACGAGTCTGGTCCTGCTTTCGAAGCTGGTTCTGGTTCAAATTTAGGTCGCGCTCAATCTGCTGAAACAAAAGTAAACTGGGCTGCTAGCTTAAACGGTGTATTCCAATTGGGTACAATCGATTTCTTAAGAAGAGAAAATGCTGTTAATTTCTACGCTAAAGTAGGTATTGGTGCTTTCGCTTATAACCCAACTCAATTCTCTAACAATGAGTTCGGTGGAACTGTTGTTTACGATCAAAAATGGGGTGAAGATATCCTTGGTGACCGTTCTCCTTCTAACCCACGCGACAAAGATTACCGTTTAGGTATGATCGTTCCTGTAGGTGTTGGTGCTAAATTCAAATTATCTGAAGTTGTTGCCTTGAACTTAGGTTACACAATGAATTTCACTGATGAGGCATTATTGTATGGACCTGGTAGAAACGGAACTACAAAACAACGTTTCTCTAACGTATACGGTGGTTTAGAATTCACTTTAGGTTCAAAAGACAAACAAAACTTGACTTTTGCTAACCCAGTAGCTACAATGTATGATGAGTTGAAAGATCCTTCATTGAGAAACGAAGTTGAAGCATTGAAACAACGCGTAAGCACTTTAGAAGGTACTGTTAACACATTAAGCGCTGATGCTGACGGTGACGGTGTATCTGACAAATTTGACAAATGCCCTGGTACTCCAGCTGGTACTCCAGTAGATGGTTCAGGATGTCCAATCAAATTCCCAGAGCCTCAAGTTATTGAAAACAACAGCAACGGTTATTATGCTCCAATTCAATTCGAATTTGATAGCTCAGTATTGAAAACTTCTTCTTACTCAACTTTAGATAAATTGGCTAAAGAAGTACGTGACAATAATTCATCTGTAACTTTAGACGGTTATGCATCTGCAGAAGGTTCTGAAGCTTACAACGTGACTTTGTCTAAAGACCGTGCTAACTCTGTAAAACAATACTTGGTAAATGCTGGTGTTTCTTCATCAAGCATCACTGCTAACGGTTACGGAGAGAAAAACCCAATCGCGTCTAATTCAACTGAAGAAGGTCGTGTTCAAAACCGTCGTGTTGAGATCAAAAAATAATTGTATATAACTTATACCATTATATTAAAAGCCGGCTCTAGAGCCGGCTTTTTTACTTTGACAGTATTTATCCTTAACTTTGTGGATGATATCCAATTTGTGGAAAATTTATTCAAGCAAATTAGATAAGAAATTAGTATTTTGATTTAAGGAACAGAATACTGGTTTTAAACTTTTGAGAATGGAAGAGGATTTTGAATTTGAAAACCCCGAAGAAAGAAAAATCTCGGTGGACAGATATGAGGAAATGCTTCGAAACGAGGATCAGTATTTTTTTGACTCCAAGGCTTTCGAAGGAATAATAGACTACTATGCTGAAAAAAATGACCCTGTAAAGGCACTACAAGTGACCGAATTTGCAATCAGCCAGCATCCCTTTGATATTACTTTTTTGTTGAAGCAAGCACAATTGTTTTCAACAATTCAACAGTATCAGAATGCTTTAGCGGCCTTGGATAAAGCAGAACTACTGGAAGCTTCAGAAGGAGATATATTCTTAATTAGAGGCGGTATTTTGGGGAGCATAGGACAATTTGATGAAGCATTAGATCAATTATTCAAAGCATTGCTCTTATTAGACAATAAAGATGAGGTTTATTTTCATATTGCCATGATTTTTCAAGCGCAAATGAACTATGATAAAGCTATTGTCTATTTAAAGAAGGCGCTTGAACTCAATATGGACTATCAAGAAGCACTCTATGAGCTAGCTTATTGCTATGATGTACTTGACAGGCAAGAAGAAAGTATATCTTTCTATAAAAAATATATTGACTCAGACCCTTATTCGTATTATGCTTGGTATAATCTAGGTAATTCCTATCATAAAATAAGCAAATTCGAAGAAGCATTAGATGCATATGACTATGCCATATTAATCAAGGAAGACTTCTCATCTGCTTATTTCAATAAAGGAAATGCACTGGTCAACTTAGATCGCTATCAGGAGGCATTGGACGTATACAAACAGACCTTTGAATACGAACAACCCAGTGCGGATACCTATTGTGCTATAGGTGAGTGTTACGAGAAGCTTGAACAAATGGAAGAAGCTCGAAACTACTATAAAAAGGCTGTAAAGTTAGACGCCGAGCTTGCAGACGCATGGTTTGGTATTGGTGTTACATTGGATTTTGAAGAACGTTACTTTGAGTCGCTTCATTTCTATAAAAAGGCTTTGGAACTAGAAGACACAAATCCGGATTACTGGTTTGCAATCGCAGATGCTCGATATAAGTTACAGCAAATTGATCAGGCTGAAGAAGCATATAAAAAAGTAGTGGCATTAAATCCATCAGATATAGATGCTTGGCTCGATTACTCTTCAATCCTATTTGAGCAGAGCAAAATTGATGAAGCCATCAATGTCATGTCAGATGGAATTACGCAAAACCCTGAAGCGGCGGAACTATATTATCGTGTAGTGGCCTATCTATTTGCAAATGGACAATACAATGAAGCTTTAAACTTCTTAGAACTAGGCTTAGCTACAAATCCGGAAAAACATCACATTCTCTTTGATTACCTTCCTCAGTTGCAAGGAAATCAAATTATCACTGAAATTGTAAAAAAATATACCAAACCAAAAAATTAAAGTAGACGGCATTTTATACTCCCAGGCAATCTTTCAGACTTGCCTGGGAGTATAAAATGCATTTAGATTAAGCTTACCTTTTCACCCAAAGAAGTATTAAACCATTCAATGAAAAAATTAGGTCTGATAGGATTTCCGTTAGGACACTCCTTTTCCAAGAAATATTATTTAGAAAAGTTTCAGAAAGAAAATATTCAACATGTAGATTATGACCTATATCCAATTGAACGTATATCGGATTTTCCATCTATATTTACGAACAAGGACTTTTATGGGGTAAATGTGACCATTCCATATAAGATAGAGGTCATGGATTATTTAAGCGAACTATCGGAAGAAGCTAAAGTAATACAAGCTGTAAACTGTATCCGCATTACGCATCTAGCAAACGGCGTTTCATACTTGAAAGGCTATAACACGGATGCATATGGATTTGAAGAATCACTGAAACCACTTTTGAACCAGAATGACAAAAACGCTTTAATCCTTGGAAACGGAGGAGCAGCAAAAGCAGTGATCTATACATTAGATAAATTAGGGATAAAATACAAGCTCGTCAGCAGAACCAAACAAACGGACAACTACACGTATGAGGAATTAGATGAAACGATTTTAGCTGAATATACATTAATTATCAATTGTTCACCAGTGGGAACATTTCCCAATATAGCAGAGTCTCCGGCTTTACCGTACGAACATATCAATGCCAAGCACCTATTCTATGATCTTATTTATAATCCAGAAGAGACAACATTCCTAAAGAAAGGCAAAGAAAAAGGCGCTCGAACTAAAAATGGGTATGAAATGTTGCTGCTTCAGGCAGAGAAGAATTGGGAAATTTGGAATAGCTAGTCTTTCTCTATTTAGAGAACAATAAAAAATGTAATTTTACCTTATGCTAACGATCAGAACATTCACTTTCAATCCATACCAAGAAAACACCTATTTGTTGTATAATGAAGAGGGAAATGCCTTAATTATCGACCCAGGGATGTATGGGGAAAAAGAGCAGGTGGAGTTTTTAACCTTTGTCGATCTTCATAATCTCACTCCACAATTGTTACTGAATACCCATTGTCACATTGATCATGTCTTGGGCAATTATTTTATTCATGAGAAATTTGATCTACTTCCTCAATTTCACGAAGGAGAACTATCTACGCTGGTTGCAGTTCAGAACTATGCTCCGCAAATGGGATTCCGCTATGACATCTCTCCTATTGGAGAAGTATTTCTAAAAGATGGAGACAAAATACAAATAGACAATGACGAATTGGAAGTGATATTGGCACCCGGCCACTCACCGGCGCATATCTGTTTTTACTCCGCTTCTCAAAAATTCCTAATTGGTGGAGATGTCTTGTTCCGTAACAGTATTGGCCGCACTGATCTACCAGGAGGAAATCATCAGCAGCTTTTAGATAATATTAAGCAAAGACTTTATACCTTACCAGATGACACCGTTGTCTACCCAGGTCATGGCCCTTCAACGACAATAGGTTTTGAAAAAAACTCCAATCCATTTATACAAGGATAAGATATGAACTTACCTTTTCTATTTGCCAAGAGATACCTGTTTTCAAAAAAATCGGTCAACGCTATTAATATCATCTCCTCAATTAGTGTGATAGGTGTTATGGTAAGTAGTGCCGCATTAATCATACTCCTGTCCTCTTTCAATGGGATGGAGGAGCTTATTATATCTATGTATAGCAAATTTGCTCCTGAACTAAAGATAGAGCCACAAAAAGGCAAGCTCTTTACAACAAATAAATCAGTCTTTAATGAGTTGAGAAAAAATCCTAATGTTATCCATTATACAGAAGTACTAGAAGAGAAGGTATTACTTCAATATGCAAATCGACAGTATATTTCAACTATCAAGGGAATCGAGCCCAAATCGCTTAATAAAAGTATTGGTGATAGTATTCTTGTGGATGGAGTATATCAACTCTCACGTGATTCAACTAATCTCGCTATACTTGGAGCAAGTGTCCAGGCTAATCTCGGTATTTCTATGCAGAATACCCCCGATTTAATCCAAGTTTATTCACCAAGAAAAGGCGTCAAAAACACATCTAATCCTGCCGAAGAATTTAATATTAGAGCTATCAGTCCAGGAGGTGTTCTCAGATACCAACAGGACTTTGACAATTTCGTTATTACACCAATTTCATTTGCCAAAGAAGTACTCGGCGAATATGACAGAGTTTCTGCTATTGAATTCTATCTCAAGGAAGGTACTGACGCTAAACTATTTGAAAAAGATCTTCAACACAAGCTGGGCACAGATTACGTTGTTAAAAATAGAGAGGAGCAAAATCCAACTTTATACAGAAATGTACGTGTAGAGAGATGGGTTGTGTTTTTTATTTTAACATTGATTAGTATCATCGCAATTTTTAATATAGTAGGGTCATTGACGATGTTAGTATTGGATAAACAAAAGGATATGACAGTCCTAAAAAGCTTAGGTGGTAACAATAGCTTAATTCAACGCATCTTCTTCTATGAGGGGTTGATGATTGCAATTATTGGTTGCATTTTAGGTTTATTCATTGGTGCTATATTCAATTACGTCCAATCCACTTATGGTATTATACGTGTTGAAGACGGTGCAAATGCAATTTTAGACAGCTATCCTATGGTGAGCAGATGGAGCGATTACATGTTGGTATTCCTGACCGTTACCAGTATTTCAGGATTAGTATCTTATTTTTCAGCAAAGATAAGTGTAAAAGAGCTGAACAAGCTCAAAGCAACAGATTAATAGCGGGAGCTTTTGGAACGGCTTTGACTTCCCTTCGTTATTTGCTGTATTAAACTTCCCCATGCAAAAGGATTTAATAGCGGATTTGCATAACGTTGGTTAATGACTTTATTATTCATTGTATTGAAGCTTTGTGCATTATTGATCGAACGCATCTCGTTGCCATCGCGAGGTACTACGGCAGCCATTGCTGATAAAGACTCGTTGGAAAGTGTTCTTTTTGCCCGTACAATATGATCCTCAGATACATCTAAATTCATAAATGCTATATTAAATTCCTCAATACTTGCCCAGGGATACGGAGTCACCATTGGCAGTTCAGTTACCAAATTTTGCATTACGATACTAGCTGTAAATTTGTCGCCAGCAACTTCAGGTACAGTTACAATGAGCGGATCGAATCCTATAGAGGAAAAACGAAGTGTGTCTCCCACATGAGCTACGAAAGAAAAATAGCCTTCATTATTCGCCGCAATGGCCTCGTTACGGAAAGATAAATTGGTTACTGTAGCATAACCAACAGGAAGCCCAGACCCCACAGTAGTTACAATACCGGAATATTGGACAATCTTCCTCTCTTGCGCCTTTAAAGTCGAAGACTCAAAAAATACAGATAAAACTAATAATATAGGGATCAGCAACTTCATAGAACAAATTTACACAAAAGCAGCTGGGTTAGCCGTTAAATTGTGTTAATAGATAAACTAATTGGCCGACGGCAAGGTCGCATCAGGAGAATCTGGATCAGTTAGATTAATTGCTTCAACCGCTGTTACCTCTGGCACAGCTTTTTTTATAGCTTGTTCCAATCCTGCTTTAAAAGTCATAATGCTCATTGAACATGAAGCGCAAGCGCCCAATAGTTTTAATCGCACGACATTATCTGCAGTAATCTCTTCAACACTTACATTTCCGCCATCAGTTTCCAAATAAGGTCTCAAGGTATCCAATGCTTGCTCCACTTTTTCTTTTAAAGTCATACTCTTTATTAAATTCAATGATTGTACATGTAAAGATAATCAAATATTTTAAAATCTATATTTTTCCTCTCCTTGCGTAATGGAAAAACAACAAGTCCATGACAATACTGCCACAAAATTGCATCCAACGAGTTAAAGAATGTTAATAAAAAATGTTGTTTTTGGGATCAAATAATTATTAAACTATATTGCGCAGTAAAATTTAATTGATTAGTATAACAAATTCACTTATCTTTGTAAAATGTTTTTAAATAGGCGTATAGCGGCTATCTGTGCCGGCATGATGTTTCTATTGGTGTTTACTGGTTGCAAGAGTAAATTTGAGAAATTGCGCGCAAGCAATAATATCGCTCAAAAGTACGAAGAAGCCGTAAAGCTGTATGAGAAAAAGAAATATACAAAGGCATTAGTTTTGTTTGATGACTTGCGGACGAAATTCCGCGGACAAGCTGAGGCAGAAAATATCTACTACTATTTGGCATTTGCCAATTACCGTTTGAAAGATTATACTTCAGCAGCATATCACTTTAAGGACTTTGCAGATGTTTATCCGAACAGTCCACGGGCAGAAGAATGTCGTTTTATGCATGCTTATTGTTACTATTTGGATTCACCTCGGTCAACTTTGGATCAGGCAAATACAAAGAAAGCAATCGATGCCCTACAGCTTTTTGTCAATCTCTATCCAGAATCAGAACGTTCTAAAGAGGCCTCAGACCTCATTCAAAAGTTAAGAGATAAACTTGAACTTAAGGCTTTTGCCAATGCTAGACTCTATTATGATATGGGGTTGAATGATGATTATAGAGCGGCTGTAATTGCGTTGCAAAATGTACTGAAAGAATATCCCGACACCAAATACGCTGAAGAAATTGAATTTTTGACGCTAAAGGCACAATATATATTTGCTTCAAAAAGTATTTTGCAAAAGCAGGAAAGCAGATATGACGAAACATTGGATTACTACCGTAGCTTTGCGAGTAACTATCCCAATAGCAAACATATAAAAGAAGCGGAATCTATTCGTCAAGATTCTGAAAAAGGAATTAAGACGGCCGTTTCGCACATGAAAGAATATAATAAAGCTCTTGCTGAGCAAGAAGCATATATCAAAGAACAAAAGGCGAAAAAAGAAAAAGAAAATACCCAAAAAGATGAGTCAAAAAAATAATAATTCAATTCCAAATTCTACAGTTACACGTGACTTAAGACAATTGGACAAAGGAACTGACAATCTCTATGAATCCATTGTAGTTATTTCTAAACGCGCGAATCAAATTGCAGTAGATATTAAGGAAGAACTAAACGGAAAACTTGCTGAGTTTGCAAGTAATAACGATAACTTAGAAGAGGTATTCGAAAACCGCGAGCAAATAGAGATTTCTAAACACTACGAGCGTATGCCAAAACCTACTTTGGTAGCAATCGATGAGTTTTTACACGATAAAGTGTACTACAGAAATCCATCGAAAGAGCAAGACTAATCGCAAAATAAACGATGGCTTTAGCTGGGAAAAATATTGTAATTGCTGTATGCGGTAGTATCGCCGCATACAAGATTGCAACTTTAATTCGTCTGCTCGTAAAAGCGGATGCCCAGGTTAAAGTGATTATGTCAACGGAAGCTACAGCCTTTATTACACCGCTTACACTTTCTACACTTTCCAAAAACCCTGTTTTGGTTGACTATTATCAACCCGATACAGGAGAATGGAATAACCATGTGGAAATAGCTTTAAATGCAGATTATATACTTATAGCCCCAGCAACAGCAAACACCATCGCCAAGATGGCAAATGGTCTTTGTGATAACTTACTGATGGCAGTATATTTATCTGCAAAATGCCCCGTCTTCTTTGCCCCTGCAATGGATTTGGATATGTGGAAGCATCCCTCCTCGCAATCGAATATCGCTAAACTAGGAGCTTATGGTAACATTATCATCCCTCCTGAAAAAGGTGAATTGGCTAGTGGATTAATAGGGGAAGGACGTCTCGCTGAACCAGAGGAAATTTTCCACTTCCTGGAAAACTATTCCAACCAAAAGCTCCCATTATTAGGTAAAAAGGCGCTTGTATCAGCAGGCCCCACTTACGAGGCAATAGACCCTGTACGTTTTATTGGAAATCATTCTAGTGGAAAAATGGGCTATGCTATTGCCCGACAATTAAAAGATCTTGGCGCGGATGTAACATTAGTTTCCGGACCTACTGCACTAGCGAATCCTGATCAAATAACTGTTGTTCCTGTCACTTCAGCTGCCGAGATGCTTCAAGCTTGTGAAAAATACTTTGATCATGCTACGATAATTGTCATGAGTGCTGCAGTTGCAGACTATACCCCTATTGAAGTCGCATCTCAGAAGATAAAGAAGAAAGAGGATGAATTTTCTATTGCGTTAAAGAAAACGACAGATATTCTTGCCACTTTAGGAAGCAAAAAGAAGAAAGAACAATTACTGATCGGTTTTGCTTTAGAAACAAACAACGAGCTCGAAAATGCGAAAGACAAATTGGTCCGAAAGAATCTTGATTTTATCATTCTCAATTCCATGCAGGATCAGGGAGCAGGATTTGCTACCGATACAAATAAAGTCACAATTATCAATCGTTCGGGCGAAAGCAACGTATTCCCTTTGAAATCGAAGGGAGATGTTGCAAAAGATATTTGTTCGATTATCTTACAGCATATTCCCTCGAAAAAATAATTTATTCTTGGAATTCGAAGTGGTATGTAATTCCTCTTACCTCTTAGAGATTCACTATTCTTAGTTCCTTGGGATAGTAATTGTTGATCCTATTTGGTAAGACCTTTATCCAGCCTAATGATAGCCCTTTATATCTCGCCAGTGTCCAACCTTTGATAGCAGCAGGAATAGTCTCTAGTATTACATTCTCCTTTCTAAGATAGTTTTGAGCTTCCTCAAGCGAAAGTTCAAGGCTTTGGAAGCTAGGATTCAATACGTTACTTAAAGCCAATGCGTGGCTTGGAATGAGTTCCTTTCGATTAAGTTTTCCAATATTGATTCCAGCATTTTTGAGATACAGTACATTCTGAAGGTATTTCAAATCATTTTCATACTTTTTGGGGAATATATATAGGTCATCATGATGGATAAATGGAAAAAACTCATCAACGTTCAATATCCAAGTGTCCAGAATTCCCTTCGGCACATCCGATTTCTCTGGTTTTATCCTTTTTCTATTAAATGTACCTTGCTCTGCAACTTTCCTTAAAACTGTAATAAAAAAACCCTCCCCGCCTAACTTATGTGGATAGAAGCGGTAGCCATGTGCCGCATGTCCACCCGACTTTGTATGCTCAATCCCCCAATTATCATCAACGGCAATTTCAATAGATTCAAAATCTCCCATTTCTATTAGCCAATCTGCAATATCTTCATTTTCCTCCTCCGAATATGAGCAGGTTGAATAAAGGAGGTATCCACCTGTTTTCAATGAAGCAACACTTTCTGCCAATATTCTTTGTTGCCTTTCGCTACAAAGTTTGACATTTGCTTCTGACCATTCATCTATTGCATCTGAATCCTTTCTAAACATACCTGATCCAGAACAAGGTGCATCTACCACCATGATATCAAAATATCCTGGCAATCGGTCAAAAGCCGAAGGATCATTATTTGTCACCACCGTATTTACGTTTCCCCATTTTGTTAAATTATCTTGTAAGATATTCACGCGGGTCTTGATTATCTCATTGGCGACAAGTAGACTGTCAGGATGTAAGCTACTGTTTAGCAAAGTAGACTTTCCTCCAGGAGCTGCACAGAGATCCAATGCATAAACTGGTTTAGATCCTATTTCCAGCTTATGGATAATGTGATCTATAAACATAGAAGAAGCATCTTGGGGATAATAGCCTCCAGCATGAAATAAAGGATCAAGCGTGAATACAGGGCGTTCCTTGAGATAAAAAGCGCTCTCGCACCATGGCACCGTTCCTCCGCTGGAAAATGGACATTCCTTCAATTTGCGAGGGTTTAACCGTATCGCTGTTGCTCGCTTGCCTTCCTCATGTACTTTTATAAATTCAGCGGTATCGAATAATGGGTTTACACCTAATTTTTTCACTAATGAATTTGGCAGAAAATTACTCATGTCGTCCTAATAGTTTGTGCTAAAAATAATATAAATAAAAATGAAGTCAAAATAACTAGTAAATTACGGGAAAGAGTAAATTTGCATTATGAAAGATCTCAAGAAATACGCTATTATCCCGGCGACACCAGAAGAACTGTATCTCGCCTTAACAACCGAAATTACGGCCCGCCTTTGGACTGGCGATCTTGTATCAATAGATGCAACTGTAAATGGTGAATTTTCTTTGTGGGATGGTGCAATTACTGGTCGGTTCTTGGAATTGGAACCTTCAACCAAAATTGTGCAAGAATGGTATTTTGGAGAAACTGACAGCCCTTCCATTGTTACATTAAAGCTACATGAACACAAAAAAGGAACTTCATTAGAGATTAGACAGACCAATATACCAAATGAAGATTATGAAAATATTGCTGAAGGTTGGGAAGATCCCTATATATCTTCTCTTATTGATTTTTATACTGAAGAAGATTAATTTTTATACAAGATCAACAGAGAGCCTAGTTTTTTAGAAACTAGGCTCTTAATCGTTATGCTATTTAACAAAGAATTCCTAAATTATCCCTGAATTAACCATTCCATATCTTAAATTCGGGGATTTTTCATGATAGATTTTTTGAACTTTATTAAATCTTCTCCAGACGTAACGACAATTTAGAGAAGCTGTTTTTCATTTATATATCGGCAGAGTAATCCTCACATCATATGATAATGTAATGCATTTCCATTGTTTAAGTGTTACATTTTTTTTGCCTGGTTTAAGCTCGAAGAAATAATTTGTAACAATAAATCTTATCGGTTCTTATCAATTTCCTATTTTAATCTCATATCTTTAGTCCTCAACAATATATCCTATAACCTTATCCTCGCATAGCATGTGACTGGGAATATATTCGAAGTTGTGCTCCAAAAATTTTCCAGCCTATAGCAAGATTAGCTATTATAGAAAATAAGACGCCTTCTAAGTTTACTTCTATTCAGGAAAGATTCACATAATAGCAGGTATATTCGGTTTAAGATCACTAGGGTAAAAGCTGCAATAAAAATGGCTAAGATAGGGCTTAGGCGGCAAGCAGGTATACACCGTCATCATAGAGCACGATCCCAGAACTGCATTTTCGCTACGGAGTCAGTAATCCCTGGGAAATATATAAAC